>NZ_JBKGGU010000018.1:0-119110 GCF_052042015.1 Pseudomonas sp. SMV71
AGCTTGCTCGCGATAGGGCCCTGTCAAATCAAGCAACACTCCACTACACCCCACCCCACCACAACCCAACCGAACATCTATTCTTCATAAAGGTCAACAAAGGGAGAACTCAGACCGGAGGGATGTTCATCGTGCATATAGCGGACATAACCATGTTCTACGCCCCCGCCAGCGGCGGCGTGCGCACTTACCTGGATGCCAAGCACCGGCGCCTGGGCGACCGGCCCGGTATTCGCCACAGCCTGCTGATTCCCGGCGCGCATCTGAGCGAACATGACGGGATCTACAAGGTCCCCGCCCCTGCACTGCCGTTCGGCAAGGGTTATCGCTTCCCGCTGCGCCTGGCACCTTGGCGAAATGTCCTGCGTGATCTGCAACCGGACCTGATCGAAGTCGGCGATCCCTACCTCACTGCCTGGGCCGCGCTGGATGCCCGGCGCCAGTTGGACGTACCGGTCATCGGCTTCTACCACTCCGACCTGCCGCTGCTGGTGAGCAACCGCATGGGCAATTGGTTCACCCCCAATATCGAGGCGTACGTCAGCAAGTTGTACGGTAACTTCGACCGCGTCCTCGCCCCAAGCCAGGTCATGGCCGACAAACTGACCGGCCTGGGCGTCAGGAATGTCTACGTGCAGCCCCTGGGCGTGGATCTGCAAACCTTCAACCCGGCGGCCCGTGACCCGGAGCTGCGAGCCGAACTGGGGATCGCCGAGGACACGCGATTGCTGGTGTTCGCTGGTCGCGGCTCCAAGGAAAAGAACCTGCCGGTGCTGCTCAAGTGCATGAAGCGCCTGGGCGAGCGTTATCACTTGTTGCTGGTGGGCTCTTCGATGCCGGCCTTGGTGCCGGATAACGTCACGGTGGTCGATGAATTCTGCCCGGCGCCGCAAGTCGCCCGGCTCATGGCCAGCGCTGACGCATTGCTGCACGCCGGGGACCAGGAAACGTTCGGCCTGGTGATCCTCGAAGCCATGGCCAGCGGCATTCCGGTGGTGGCGGTGGCGGCCGGGGCGTTCACCGAGATCGTCCACGAAGACTGCGGCTTGCTGTGCGCGCCCAACAACCCACAGGCCATGGCCAACGCCGTGCGGCAACTGTTCTCGGAAGGCTGCCAGCGCCGGGGGGCACTGGCGCGACGGCATGTGGAAAAACACTACGCCTGGGACACCGTGGTCAACAGCCTGCTCGGGCACTACTACGCCGTGCTCGGTGCGCAGATGCCGATGCTGGCCAATGCTTGAGGCGAGGTCCGTGTCGATGAATCACTCGCCCAGCGTGTTACTGGTGCTGCACGACGTGGCGCCGCAGACCTGGCCCGACTACCAGCCTTTTGTCGAAGCCGTCGATGCCCTCGGTCAGGTGCCGATGACCTGGCTGGTGGTGCCGGATTTTCATCACACCAACGCCCTGGAGAATCATCCAGGGTTCCGCCGTTTACTCGACAGTCGGGTCGAACGCGGTGACGAACTGGTATTGCACGGCTATTACCATTGCGATGACGGCCCCCCGGCCCTGCACCCCAAGGATTGGTTCATGCGCCGGGTCTATACCCACGAAGGCGAGTTCTACCAGTTGTCCGAGGACGACGCCCTCGCCCGCCTGCGCGCCGGTGTCGACCTGTTCCAGCGCTACCAATGGCCGCTGCACGGTTTCGTCGCACCGGCCTGGTTGATGAGCGAAGGCACGCGCCAGGCCTTGCGTCAGTTGCCGCTGAGCTACACCAGTGACACCCAGCATTTGTATCGCTTGCCGGACTTTACCCCCATCGACGCTCCCGGCCTGGTCTGGAGCGCCCGAAGCGCCTGGCGCCGTGGCTTGTCGAAAGTCCTCAGCGACCAGCGCGAGCAACGCTGGCGCCAGGCCCCGGTGATTCGCCTGGGCCTGCACCCGGTGGATATGCGCCACGGGTTTTCCCGGGACTACTGGCTGCAGACCCTCAAGCGCCTGCTTGCCGATGGCCGCGTGCCGATGACCAAGGCCGGTTGGCTGGCGACCCAGGGCCTGCGGGTCAGCAGCGCCGCATGAAGCGGGCACTCTGGCTGGCCGCTGCCCTGCTCACGGCGCTGCTGGTGCCGTTGCTGGTGGGCGGCGGGGAAATGTGGGCGCGGGTGCAACGTTTTCCCATGCCGCTGCTGCTGACCATGCTCGGCATGATAGTCCTCTGCTGGGCCCTGAACTCCGTGCGCCTGCGCCTGTTGCTGGGCGAACATCGCGGGCGCATCGGCGGGTTGAAGAGCATGGGCGTGGTGATGTCCACTGAATTCGCGATGTGCGCAACGCCCGGCGGCAGCGGCGGGCCGCTGACCTTGATGGCGCTGCTGGCGCGCAACGGTGTACGCCCGGCCCATGGCAGCGCAGTGTTTGCCATGGACCAGTTGAGCGATTTGCTGTTTTTCCTGTGTGCCTTGGTTGGCATTCTGTTCTACGCGCTGTTCCAGAACCTCAGCCAGCGCATGGAATGGATGCTGGCATTGAGCGCGATTTCAATGTTTGGCGGGTTGCTCGGCTGCGTGATCGTGGCGCGCTATCACCGCCGGTTGATTCTGCTGGGCGCCCGGCTGCTGTGCCGTCTACGCGTCAAATCAACTACCCGTCGGCGCTGGGCCCGCAAGATCCTGCATTTTCTCGCGGCGTTCACCGACACCTTGAAATTGCCGCGCCAGACATTGTTCCAGGTGTTTGGCCTGACCTGTTTGCATTGGGCGCTGCGCTACAGCGTGTTGTACCTGGCGCTGAAAGGGCTTGGGGCGGATTTGCAATGGGCCTGGAGTTTCCTGATCCAGATGCTCTCCCTCAGCGCCGGACAGTTCAGCCTGCTGCCGGGCGGCGCTGGAGCGGCCGAACTGACCTCGGCCGCCTTGCTGGCGCCCATGGTCGGCAAATCCACCGCCGCGGCGGCGATCCTGATCTGGCGGGCGGTGACCTACTACTTTTATCTCGTGGCCGGCGGGCCGGTGTTCTTCCTGATGGTCGGGCGACCGCTGATCAAGAGGCTGATGCGGTTGCGGCAGGCGTGAGGTAAACCACAGGCCCGTCCCCACCCGTGGCGAGGGAGCTTGCTCCCGCTGGGCTGCGCAGCAGCCCCAAAACCAGGCGCCTCGGTGTGTCAGACTGGCCCATGCAGACTTAATGGGGCCGCTTCGCAGCCCAGCGGGAGCAAGCTCCCTCGCCACAGGGACTGGTGATTTCCCGGAGTTGGCGGGGTTATTCGGGGTTGTCCTGGGGATGCAACTGTTCCCATAACTGCGCAGCATCAGGAAACTCAGTGCCGTCTTCCGGGCTCAGTTCGTCCGGGTCGAAGCGGCTCAGGCAGCCTTCGCCCAGGGTGGCCGGCGCCTTGGAAGTGGCTTTGTCCAGTGGATCGGTCATGGCGAGCCTCATGAAAAAGGGCCTGGCGATCGCTCGTCCAGGCCCTTGTCAGTGTAGTCAGAACACCACGGTCTTGTTGCCGTGCACCAGCACCCGGTCTTCCAGGTGATAACGCAAGCCCCGCGCCAGCACCATCTTCTCCACGTCACGGCCGAACCGCACCATGTCTTCGATGCTGTCGCTGTGGCTGACACGCACCACGTCCTGCTCGATGATCGGGCCGGCGTCCAGCTCCTCGGTCACGTAGTGACAGGTCGCGCCGATCAGCTTCACACCGCGCATCGAAGCCTGGTGGTATGGCTTGGCACCGACGAACGACGGCAGGAAGCTGTGATGGATGTTAATTACCTTGTGAGCATATTCGCTGCACAGGGCCGGCGGCAGGATTTGCATGTAGCGGGCCAGCACCACCACCTCGGCGTCGTGGTGCTTGACCAGCCGCGAGACTTCGGCGAATGCCGGTTGCTTGTCCTGCGGATCGACCGGGACGTGGTAGTACGGAATGCCGTGCCACTCCACCATACTGCGCAAGTCGTCATGGTTGGAAATCACGCAGGCGATGTCGCAATCGAGTTCATCGCTGTGCCAGCGGTGCAACAGGTCGGCAAGGCAGTGGGACTCGCGGCTGGCCATCAGCACGACTCGCTTTTTCTGCTCGGTATCGGTGATGCGCCAGTCCATCGAGAACTCTTCGGCGATCGGGGCGAACGCCTCGCGAAAAGCCTCGAGGCCAAAGGGCAGCGAGTCGGCGCGAATCTCGTGGCGCATGAAGAACCAGCCGCTTTGATTGTCCGAGTGATGACTTGCTTCAGTGATCCAGCCGTTATGGGACGCCAGAAAGTTACTGACTTTAGCAACGATACCGACGCGGTCCGGGCAAGAAATCACCAGCCGAAAAGTGCGCATTAGGGAACTCCAGAACTTCGCAAAGGCGGCCATTCTAGCCATTGCGCGGCAAAACTGCAGTATTGATGACGCCTCGCGTCCATCCAACACGTCCCAGGCAAGGCCGCGCGGCACGGGCTGCATGTGTAAACGGATGTTGGAAACGCCCTCATGCTATTTAAATGCAATAGCCATTTTGTGGCACACCACTAATTAATTAACTGAATCACCGGTTAAATGTTTACTTGATGAAACTGTCTGATTACTATTGCCGCACTGTCTCCTTGTCACCCGTGTCCTACATAAGGTAGTCCTCATGTCCCTGATCAATGAATACCGCAACACCGAAGAAGCCATCAAAGAACTGCAAAAACGCCTGGAACAGCTGTCCAAAGACGACAAACTGCAAAAAGAACTGGAATTCGAAGGCAAATTGCGCGCACTGATGGGCGAGTATTCGAAGTCCCTGCGTGACATCGCTGCCCTGCTGGATCCAGAAGCCAAGTCGAGCAAAGCCCCACGTGGCGCCGTGAAAACTACTGGCACCAAACGCGCTCGCAAAGTTAAGCAGTACAAGAACCCGCACAACGGTGAAGTCATCGAAACCAAAGGCGGCAACCACAAGACTCTCAAAGAGTGGAAAGCCAAGTGGGGCGGTGATGTGGTTGAAGGCTGGGCAACCCTGCTGGGCTAAGGCTCGCCGGTTCGCACCGCTTCATCGAAACATGAAAAAACGCCAGATTGTCTGGCGTTTTTTGTGCCTGTGATTTTCCACTTCATCGCGACTAAAGGCTTAAACGTTTGCGCAATTGCTGGCTGTAACCCTGCCATTGCTCGAGTACTTGCTGCTGCAATGGCGTCGCCAGCCCCATCCACTCTGCCATCGCCGCGTCAAAACTTTCCAGGGTATTAGGCGCGCCCCATTCCGGGGATGACAGGCGTTGTCGGCAAAACATTTTCCAGCGTGCCTGCTCTTCTGGATTCAACGTATCGGCAAAGTTACGTGCCCGATAGCGGAACAATAGTTCCGGCAAACGCTCATCATCGAACGGCCAACGCTCTTGCGCCAACTGCGCCGGATCTGCCATACGCACTTGTTCACATAAACGCCGATCGCGATCGCCCATGAACCCAGCGTATAACTGTTGCTCGGGGTCTTCATTGGCCGAGAAATCCTCGCGGCCATAAATAGCCTGAAGTTTGTCCTGCCAGACATTCTGTGCGTCAGTCAGTCGCACCACCCGTTGCCGGTAGCCTTCCATGTCCAGTTGCAGCCGCTGTTGATCCTCGGCACGCAGCACCGCCAGCGGCGCGATGACCGGGCATTTATTGATATGAATGAGTTTGAGCGGCACCGGCAACTCGCCGTCGAGCAGTTCCTCCCGACGGGTGTACAGACGCTGGCGGAGGATCTCGGCCTCATGCTCCAGCAGGCCCTGCGGATCCAGGTGCAGGTCGCAGACAATCAGCGCGTTGCGGTTCTTCGGGTGCCAGGCCAGCGGCAGGACCACACCGACGAAGTTGCGCGCCGCCGAGAAACGCCCGGAGATATGCACCATCGGTTGCAACAGGCGAATCTGATCCATGACTTTCTGTTTGCTGCGCAACTGGAAGAGCCAGTCGTAGAGCCGCGGCTGCTTCTGGCGGATCAGGCGCGCCAGGGCGATGGTCGCACGCACATCCGACAACGCATCGTGGGCCTGTCCGTGATCGATGCCATTGGCGGCGGTCAGCCGTTCAAGCTTGAGGGTGACGCGCCCGTCCTCCTGCGGCCATTCGATACCGTCGGGACGCAGGGCATAGGCGGCGCGTACCAGATCGATCAGGTCCCAACGGCTGTTACCGCCCTGCCATTCGCGGGCGTAGGGGTCGAAGAAATTCCGATACAGGCTGTAACGTGTCATCTCATCGTCGAAACGCAGGGTGTTGTAGCCCGCGCCGCAGGTGCCGGGCGCGGCCAGTTGCGCATGCACGCGAGTCATGAAATCCGCTTCGCTCAAACCCTTTTCCGCCAGGCACGCCGGGGTAATCCCGGTGATCGCGCAAGCCGCCGGATGAGGCAGGATGTCATCGCTGGGCCGGCAGTAGAGATTCACCGGTTCGTCGATTTCATTGAGCGCAAAATCGGTACGAATCCCCGCCACCTGCAAGGGCCGGTCGCAACGCGGGTTGATCCCGGTGGTTTCGTAGTCGTACCAGAAGATAGAAGTCACGGGCTGTTCCTGAACTTGAGACTGGCGAAGTCTAGGCGCTCGAACCCGCCCAGGGCCAGCGGCGGTGTAACTTTTGATATCCCTGCCTCCACAAAAAATCTGAGGTGAAAACAGAATCCATAAACCCCACAGCCCCCCTGTGGGAGCGAGCCCGCTCGCGATGACGGCGGTACATTCAACATCACCGTAACCTGACACACCGCTATCGCGAGCAAGCTCGCTCCCACAGGGATTTGGGGTGAATACAGAAATCCATGTATATCGCTGATGCATGAAATGACCTGCACGGCCATATCGTTTGCCTGCACAAAGGCTGCTAGCATCGCAGCCCATAGACTCTTCGAACCGGCCCCAGCACTCAGGTTGCCCATGCTCGAGACACCAGCACTGCAAAGGAACGCGACGCTGCCCGCGCCGCTGGACACGCGGTACCAGGTTGAAACGCCCGAAGGCATCGACCTGCCCTTGCGCCCGGCGGGGTTGATGCCCCGAGCCATCGCTTTCACCATCGACCTGGGCATCCGCGGCCTGGTCCTGGGCCTGCTTTTTCTCATCCTGGCGTTCTTCGGCGAACTGGGCCTCGGCCTGGGCTCCATCCTGCTGTTCGTGATCAGCTGGTGGTACATGGTGCTGTTCGAGGTACTGAACCAGGGCCGCTCGCCGGGCAAACAGATCATGGGCCTGCGCGTGGTGCAGGATGATGGCCGGCCCATCGGCTGGTCGGCCTCGCTGATCCGCAACCTGTTGCGCTTCGTCGACATGCTGCCCTTCGGCTATACCTTCGGCGCGATCAGTTGCCTGCAACACCCGGCCTTCAAACGCCTCGGCGACCTGGCCGCCGGCACGCTGGTGGTCTATCGGGAGCAACCGGTCAAACGCCCCGCATTGCCCATGGCACCGGCGCTACGCGCGCCGTTTGCCCTTGCCTTGAACGAGCAACGCGCCGTGCTTGGGTTCGCCGAACGCCAGGCCGAACTGTCCCGGGAACGGGTCGACGAACTGGCGGCCATCCTTGCTGCACCATTGAAGGTCCAGGCCCCGCGAGCCGCGGCTGAACTCAATGGCATCGCCCGCGGCTTGCTGGGGCCTACATGAAACAAAGCCTTTTCGAAAGCCGACACCAAGGGGAATGGGACCAGCTGTCCCGGCTGCTCGACCAATTGGAGCGCAGCCGCAACGTGGCCCAGAGCAGCGATTTCCCTCCCGCCTACCGGCGACTCTGCCATCACCTGGCCCTGGCCCAGGCCCGGGGCTACAGCAGCTTGCTGGTGGACACGCTGCAACAACTGGCGCTGCGCGGCCACCAGCAACTTTACCGGGACAGCAGCCGGCCATCGTCGAGCCTTTCGGCGTTCATCCTCGCCGGTTTTCCGCAACTGGTGCGTGAACAATGGCGATTCGTGCTGGCCGCCAGCCTGATGTTCCTCGGCAGCCTGGCGATCACCGGGGTCCTGGTCTACCTGTTCCCGGAACTGGTCTACAGCATGCTGGGCGTCGATGAAGTCGCCCAGATCCGCGGCATGTACGACCCGGCGTCCGGACACCTGGGGCGCTCCGTCGAACGGGCTGCCAGCGAAGACTGGGTCATGTTCGGCTACTACATCATGCACAACATCGGCATTGCCTTTCAGACCTTCGCCAGCGGCATGCTGTTTGGCCTGGGCAGCGCGTTCTTCCTGTTCTTCAATGGCCTGACCATCGGCGCGGTGGCCGGTCACCTGACTCAGATCGGCTCCGGCAGCACGTTCTGGTCATTCGTCATCGGCCACGGCGCCTTCGAACTCACCGCCATCGCCCTGGCCGGCGCCGCCGGCCTGCAACTGGGCTGGGCCTTGGTCGCGCCGGGGCGCCTGACCCGGGGCGAAGCGTTGCGCATCGCCGCGAGTAAAAGCGTGCGGATCATCGGCGGCGTGATGCTGTTGCTGCTCATCGCCGCGTTCATCGAAGCGTACTGGTCCTCCAGTGCCGTCAAGCCCGCCACCAAATACACCGTTGGCGCGCTGTTGTGGCTACTGGTGATCAGCTATCTGTCGCTTGCCGGACGGGATCGCCATGCGCCTGAGTGATGCCACCGTCGTCATTCGCCCGCGCACCAGCTGGGAAGCCATGGACCTGGGCGTGCTGATGAGCCAGCAGCATCGACGGTTGCTGATGACCAGCTGGGCGCTCATCACCCTGCCGGTGTACCTGTTGCTGGCCCTGTTGCTGTGGGATTCGCCGTCGCTGGTGGTTTTTCTGTTCTGGTGGTTGAAGCCGGCCTTCGAGCGCCTGCCGCTGTACATTCTGTCCAAGGCTTTGTTCGGTGAGACGCCGACCTTGCGACAGGCGTTGCGACAGTGGCCGGCCCTGCTCAAGCCGCAGCTGTTCGCCAGCCTGACCTGGCGCCGGTTCAGCCTGAGCCGCAGTTTCCTGATGCCAGTGGTGCAACTCGAAGGCCTGGCCGGCGAGGCACGCCAGCAGCGCTTGCAGGTCTTGCTGCAGCGTAATCGCGGTGCGGCGCAGTGGCTGACCATCATCGGCATGCACCTGGAAACCGCCCTGTGGTTCGGCCTGATGGCGCTGTTCTACCTGTTCGTGCCGCAACAAGTGGAAGTGGAATGGGACTGGCAGATGCTGATCGCGGCAGCTGAGTACGACTGGCTGTGGTTCGAACACCTGATCAACTTTCTCTACCCGCTGCTGTTGATCGTCTGGGAACCGATCTATGTCGCCTGCGGCTTCAGCCTCTACCTGAACCGGCGCACGATCCTCGAAGCCTGGGACATCGAGCTGGTGTTCCGCCGCTTGCGTCAGCGCTTGAGCAGCGTCGCCCCCATGCTGATGCTGGTGGCGCTGAGCCTGCTGCCGTTGGCGCCCCAAGCCTGGGCCGATGAGAACGACAGCGGCCCCGACAGCCCGCGCATGCTCAACCAACCGCTCACCAGCCAGGCCTCGCGGGACAGCATCGAAGCCGTCCTGAATGCCCCGCCGTTCAAGAACCCGCAAACCGTCACCCGGTATCGTTTCGGCGAAGAATCGTCCGAAACCGCCGAAGCCCCCGAGAGCAGCACTGACCTCGGCTGGCTCAAGGCCTTTTTCAAATGGCTGGGCAGCCAACGCTTCGACGTCGCCGCGACGCTGATCCAGGTAGTGCTCTGGGCCTGTCTGGTGAGCGCGATCGTCTGGCTGGCCTGGCGTTATCGCGAACGGCTCAACGGCCTGGTGAACCGCCAGCCGACGAAACGGCCGCTGCCTGCGGATCGACCGGCACCGGTGCAGATGTTTGGCCTGGATATCCGCGAAGAAAGCCTGCCGGTGGACGTCGCAACCCGTGTCGAGCAGCTATGGGCCGCGAATCCACGGGAAGCGCTGGGCCTGTTGTACCGGGCGCTGCTCAGCCGTTTGCACTATGACTTCAAGCTTGCGCTGAAAGCGTCCGACACCGAAGGCCAGGTACTGCAACGCATTGAACAGCTTCAGCAGGATGACCTGCTGGGGTTCAGCGCCAGCCTGACCCGGCATTGGCAAGACATCGCTTATGGGCATCGGGCTCCGCCGCCCCATCTGCAACAGGAACTGTGCGATGCCTGGCGCGGGCTGTTCGGTCCGCAGGTGTCCCCATGAGTCGGCGTGCCGGGCTGGTGGTCGCGGCGGTGATCGTCGCGCTGGTGGGCGCATTCGCCGCTTATCTTTATTCCAAAGCCGTGCCGTACCAGGAAACCGTCGATCACGGCCCCTCGCCACAAGCCCAGGCCAATCCCTATCTTGCAGCCGAATATTTCCTGCGCCAGCAGGGCATCAATGTCGAGCACGCCAACAGCCTGAACGTGCTCCCGACCCTGGAGCCGCGCCAGCACAGCTTGTTGCTGCTGGGGGAACGCAGCGACATGACGCCTCGGGAAGTCGATCAGTTACTGAACTGGACCCGGGCCGGCGGACGCCTGGTCTTCGTGGCCGAAGCCTTGTGGGATGACAAAACCGGCAGCAGCGGCGACCTGCTGCTGGACCGCGTGCGCCTGCGCCAGTTGCTGAGCGAGGACCTCAAGGAGCCAGAGCCGGAACTGATCAAGGAGCCTTACCCCGAGCTGACCAAGTTGTACCTGGAAGACGAAGAGGCACCGGCGTATGCGTCCTTCGACACCGACTTCCACCTCGAAGACCCGCACAACCTGGCCCAGGCCTGGGCCAACAGCGCCCTGTCGACGCACATGATGCAACTGAACCTGGGCCTGGGCTCGATCACCGTGATCACCGACGCCGAGTTGTGGAAGAACGAGCAGATCGATCAATACGACAACGCCTGGCTGCTCTGGTACCTGAGCGCCGATACCGACGTCACGCTGCTGTTCAACATCGATCACGATAACCTGCTGACCCTGCTGCTGCGCTATTTCCCCCAGGCGTTGGTAGCCCTGGCGGCCCTGGTCGCCCTGTGGTTCTGGCGTTCGGCGGTGCGCGATGGCCCCGTGCAACAACCCGCGCCCAAGGCGCGGCGCCAGCTGGAGGAACATTTGCAGGCCAGCGCCGGTTTCCACCTGCGGCACAACGGCCGAGAGCATCTGTTGCACGCCTTGCAGCAAGACGTACTGCGTCGAGCCCGGCATCTTCATCCGGGTTTTGAAAAACTGGCCGTCGCCGAACAATGGCAGGTGCTCGCGCGCCTGACCCGCCAACCCACACGAGCCATCAGCCAAGCCTTGAGCCCCCGGCCGAAACAGCGCATGTCCAGCGCCGAGTTCTGCCGCCAGGTCGCCCATTTGCAAACTCTCAGGAACGCCTTATGAACGGCTGCCAGGTTTCGGGTAGTTTCAACATGCATTACACCGATCGACTCAGAAAATCGGTCCTTTGGGAGACGTTTTCACTGGGAGACTATGAAAAGGCATGCCACATCGAGACGTAAGTGAACTCTGCAAAAAAATCCGCAAAAAAATTGTAGATAAACTATCGTAGGTTACGCATGAAGCCCAGCAATCACGGGCGTAATCGGCCATTTAACTTTCCGCAAAAATATCCGCATACTTCGCCGAGCAGATGGCCGTTTGTGTTCTGGAAGCAAAACGATGATTACCTCAAAAACCTACCTCGACCCAGTACTGCCAGAAAATCTGCCCGACTCGATCATTCGGGCCGCAGATCAACTGCCGCGCAAGGCAGAATTTCTCGCAGGACGGCTCGCCGATGAGACATCGAAGCAATTGGCGGGTCTGCTGCGCATCACCAACACCTATTACTCGAATCTGATCGAAGGGCATCGAACCGAGATCGCTGACCTCCAGGCTGCCCGCACGACACCGAAACGGGAAAGAAAGGAGCTCAAAGAGCTTGCCGTGCAGCACATGACGCAACAGGAGGTAATGGAACGGATGCTTCGCATGCGACCAGCGGAGAGCTTCTCTGCCATGTTCGATCCCAAGCTGATTGCGACTATTCATCGTCGACTTTTCAAGGACGCTTCCAGAAAGGACCTTACCCTGAGCGATGGTCGCTTGATGGAACCGGGCAGATTGCGGGCCCAAGAGGATGAACAAGTCCAGGTGGGTGCGCATGTCGCTCCAGCTGCTGCCGCTGTGCTACCCATGCTTGAGCATATTCAGCTGCACTTGGGACGAATCAAGGATCCACGACGTCAGCTCATCGCCACCCTGGCAAGTCACCACCGTGTGGCGCTCGTTCACCCTTTCCTCGATGGCAATGGCCGGGTGACTCGGATGCTGACTCACCTGCAACTTATTCACCTGGGGCTGAAACCTTTTCTCTGGTCGCTGTCTCGGGGCTTGGCGCGTAGGCAGGACGAGTACTATCGCTTCCTCGCTTTAGCTGATCGCCCTCGCGAAGGTGACCATGACGGGCGCGGCCAACTCTCACAGCGTCATTACTTCAACTTTATCGAGTTCATGCTCGACGTTTGCCTCGACCAGATTGATTACATGACAACTTCGCTGAACCCAGCCAGGTTACGTGAACAGGTTATTCATGTGTTCGCGACGGATCCTGATCTTCGCCGTGCCGGCATCAGACCCACCAGTGCAGGCGCCGTGTTGGCGCTTCTGACCCAGGGTGCGATGCCACGTGCCGAGTTCAAAGTGTTCACCGGCTTGAAGGACCGGCTTGCAACGGAAGAACTGAGCCGCTTGATCGAAGCGGGGATAGTGGTCAGTAAAACCCCCAGGTCTCGCACGGTGGAAGCGGGCTTGCCCGCCCGCTTCGCCGGGTTGATCTTTGCGAACCTGCATTTTCAAATGGGCTGACGGGCGCCCGACATGGACATCCTTCACAAAAATCATGCTGCGCGGATGTTTTATAGGATATTGGGAGTGAACAGTTATGTACGAGAGCGCCAGAACCTATGACTGAACAGAACGAACCTGTCGACGGCCAGGCCCACGCCGCCCAACAGCGCCAGCGCGCCAGTCAGCTGGCCCAGGCGATTCGCGGCGAGCTGCACAAGGCGCTGGTCGGCCAGGCGGCGGTGATCGACGATGTGCTGACCGCGCTGATTGCCGGCGGTCATGTGCTGCTCGAAGGCGTTCCGGGCCTGGGCAAGACGTTGCTGGTGCGGGCCCTGGCGCGCTGTTTCGGCGGCGAGTTCGCGCGTATCCAGTTCACCCCCGACCTGATGCCCAGCGATGTCACCGGGCACGCGGTGTACGACTTGCAGACCGAGCAATTCAAGCTGCGCAAAGGGCCGGTGTTCACCAACCTGTTGCTGGCCGACGAGATCAACCGCGCACCGGCCAAGACCCAGGCCGCGCTGCTCGAAGCCATGCAGGAGCGCCAGGTCACCCTCGAAGGCCGCGCCTTGCCCATCGGCCAGCCGTTCATGGTGCTGGCGACCCAGAACCCGATCGAACAGGAAGGCACCTACCCGCTGCCCGAGGCCGAGCTCGACCGTTTCATGCTCAAGGTGCGCATGGACTACCCGGACGCCGACCAGGAATTGAACATGGTGCGCCAGGTCAGCCGCTCGACCCGCGCCGACATGCTCGACGTGCAGCCGCTGCGCACGGTGTTGCAGGCCAAGGACGTGCAGGCGCTGCAACGCATCGCCAGCGACCTGCCGATGGACGACCAGGTGCTCGACTACGCCGTGCGCCTGGCGCGCACCACCCGCAGCTGGCCGGGCCTGACCCTCGGCGCCGGGCCGCGTGCCTCGATTGCCCTGGTCCGTTGCGCTCGGGCGCGGGCGCTGTTGCGCGGCGGCGAGTTCGTCGTGCCGGACGACATCAAGGGCTGCGCCCTGGCCGTGCTGCGTCACCGGGTACGACTGGCGCCGGAACTGGACATCGAAGGGTTGTCGGTGGACCAGGTGCTGGGGCAGTTGCTCGACCAAGTGCCGGCGCCGCGGTTGTGATGACGGACGTTCGGCTGACACCATCTACCGTGGCGAGGGAGCTTGCTCCCGCTGGACGCGCAGCGGCCTCTTGCGGTGTGTCTGACATAGCCAGGGGTCTGCTTCGCAGCCCAGCGGGAGCAAGCTCCCTCGCCACAATGATCGTGCCTGACACAGTTTCTGTAGCAAAAATGGCCTCTGTGGCAAGCACTGCCTCTGTGGCAGAAATGGCTGTTGTGACAGGCACAATTGCTGTGGCGAGGGAGCTTGCTCCCGCTGGGCTGCGCAGCAGCCCCCTGGGTTTACCCGACACACCGCAAGGGGCCGCTGCGCGGCCAGCGGGGATAAATCCCCTCGCCACAATAAATGCGACCACCACGGAAAAACACCCATGAAACCCTCGCGCCTGCTGCTGATCTGGCTCGCGGTCCTGCTGGCGGTGAGTGTGCTGCTGGGCGCGTTGCGAGCGCTGGACGTGGCGGTGCCATCGACGCTGTTGTCGATCAACTGGGGCTTGATGCTCGCCCT
Organism: Pseudomonas sp. SMV71; assembly: GCF_052042015.1. NCBI lineage: Bacteria > Pseudomonadati > Pseudomonadota > Gammaproteobacteria > Pseudomonadales > Pseudomonadaceae > Pseudomonas > Pseudomonas sp. SMV71. The sequence goes on from NZ_JBKGGU010000018.1 coordinate 14,311, forward strand.
GCTGGTCCTGGCCGTACTCGATGCAGTGCGCCTCAAGCGCCTGCCCTCTCCCGCTGTGCAACGGCAACTGCCCGGCAACCTGGCGCTGGGTCGATGGGGCGAGGTCCGGCTGGAAATTGCCCATGCTTTCAACCGGCCGCTACAGGTGCAGATTTTCGACCACGTCCCGGACGGCCTGGACTTCGAAAATCTTCCCCTGACCGTCGAACTGCAACCGAGCCAACACAGCCAGCTCGGCTACCGCCTGCGCCCGCTCAAGCGTGGGCATTTCAGCTTCAGCCAGTGCCAGATCAGCCTGCCCAGCCCGTTGGACCTGTGGACCGACAAGCGCCTGCTGGACGCCTGCGACGACACCCGCGTCTACCCGGACTTCGCCCGGCTCTACGAAGGGCAATTGCTGGCGGTGGACAACTGGCTCAGTCAGCTCGGCATCCGTCAGCGCCAACGACGGGGCCAGGGACAGGAATTTCATCAATTGCGCGAGTTCCGCGAGGGCGACAGCCTGCGCCAGATCGACTGGAAAGCCACCGCCCGCCACCGCACACCGATTGCCCGGGAGTACGAAGACGAGCGCGACCAGCAGATCATCTTCATGCTCGATTGCGGGCGGCGCATGCGCAGCCAGGACGGTGAGCTGTCGCACTTCGACCACGCGCTCAACGCCTGTCTGCTGCTCAGCTACACCGCGCTGCGCCAGGGCGATGCGGTAGGCCTGAGCACTTTCGCCGGCGAGCAGAGCCGCTACCTCGCGCCGGTCAAGGGCCCGGGCCAGCTCAACGTCCTGCTCAACGCCGTATACGACCTCGACAGCAGCCAACGTCCGGCCGACTACCAGGCGGCCGTGACCCAACTGCTGGCCCGACAAAAACGCCGGGCGCTGGTGGTGCTGGTGACTAACCTGCGGGACGAGGACGACGAAGATCTGCTGGCCGCCGTCAAGCGCCTGGGGCAACAGCACCGCGTGCTGGTCGCCAGCCTGCGCGAAGAGGCCCTCGACCGCTTGCGCCAGGTGCCGGTGCAAACCTTGCCCGATGCCCTGGCCTATTGCGGGACCGTGGACTACATGAACGCACGCGCCCAATTGCACCAGCAACTGGCCGCCCATGCCATCCCGGCCCTGGATTCGCGGCCCGGTGAATTGGGAGCGCACCTGGTGAGCCAATACCTGGCCTGGAAGAAAGCCGGGACGGCTTAGACCGGTTCTGTAAGAAAGCTCCGTGTAACTACTGCGCCTTGCGTAACGGACTACAGATCCGCCAGAATCCGCCGACTTGTGCACCTCGGCCTTGCCCCGTAACTTGATTCGCGTCGCTGATTTCCAGCGATCGGGTTTAGTCGCCCGGGAGGTTTAACGAAGTGCACGAGCATCACCTTGGCGGGTCCCCCTATCCCCGTACTTTATGGTGGCTGTGCGCAGGGCGCCCTCGGGCGCGCCGGTTCTTTCGTTATCCTCCCGGTCGACTAACCTGCGTTCAGCCGCCACCCCTCGTTTAGTCGCGAGCCGGTGGCAGCCCAATCAATGGATAACGAATCATGATCAAACCAACCCCGAATCCACCCCATACCGACCCGCAGTCCCCCCACGAAACGCTCTCTCCCGAAAAGCTCGATGAAGCCGCCCAGCGCGCCCTGGACTACTACCTCAAGCCCAACCACGACCAACCCGAAAAGAAACCCGAGAAACACCTGGACTACTTCATCGTCGCGCCCGACGCCGACCCCGAAGGCATGCTCGCCCACACCTACGAAACCTTCTGCTCGGTGAGCACGCTGATCCTGGATCTGTCCGAAGACCTGGAAGGCGCCCCGCGCAACCTGGCCCTGGCGATCCACCAGATGGGCGAGATGGGCGTGTTGTTGCTGGAGCGGATGCTGGATAACGAAGCGAAGGTTCAGCGCTGACCACAGAACTGGAGAACGATGACAAACCTGTGGGAGCGAGGCTGCTCCGGGCGGCGATCCGACGATGGCTGTGGATCAGCTTGCATCGATGCTAATGTACCGCCGCCATCGCGAGCAAGCTCGCTCCCACAAGGGTTCGGCGGCGAACAACAATCCATGGCTGCCCCAATCCACTGTGGGAGCGAGCTTGCTCGCGATAGGGGTGGATCAGCTTGCATCGATGCCAAATGTGCCGCCGCCTCGCGAGCAGGCTCGCTCCCACAAGGGTTCGGCGGCGAGCACCAAAATCCATGACCGTTCCATCGCTGGCATGGATATGAATCAAGCCGACGCCGGCAACGAATGAAAACTGAAATACTGCTGTAAGGCGCTCACCAATTGCCCGTACTCCGGCGGCGCCCATTGCAGGCTGAAGCCGGCGTCGAAATGTTGCGGCGTGACGTCTTCATGGCACCACAGGCAACTGGCCCGTAACACGATGTCCTGCTGCGGCCCCTCCTCGGTCGGAGTCTTCAACAACAGGTCAAAATCTGCACCCACCATCAATGGCAACGAGCTGATCAGCATGAGCCCATCGGCCGACACATTGCCCAGAAACCCCATGGGCTTGCCGTTGATACCATTGAAGACCTTGAGGAAACACGGCAGATGTTGCCGTTCGATTCGCCGTTTTTTGTACATGTCCTGTATCGCTTTTTGAACGCCCCCAGACAGGAGCGACCGAATGCTTCGGAACGAGCACATTTGCACTCGCTCTCCCCGATCCCGGTGCCAGACGCTCAGGCGCGTCTCGGCTTTACCGCTGCCGGTCACAGGTGCCTCTTAAATTTAGAGAATAAGCTCTAATACGACTTGTACAAATATAGCCGAGGGTTCGACGACGGCCAGCCCTTGTCAGAACCTTTCATCTTTCAGGGATAGGCAGTTGCGGCCAGGAATCGTTCCTGGCCATTTTGCCGGACGCCGGTCAGGAAGCGGCGGGACGGACCGTCGCGGCGCTGCGGGTCGGGTAGTGGCCCAGGCTCTGCAACGTTTCCAGGCGGGCGCGGGCGCGGAAGGCGTATTCGCTGTTAGGGTACTGGGTAATGATGAACTGGTAGGTCTGCGCCGCATCGATGAACAGTTTCTGGCGCTCCAGGCACTGGCCACGCAGCATCGAGACTTCCGGCTGCATATATCGACGGGCACGGCTGGCGCGGTCGACCTGGGACAATTCGAGCATCACTTGCTCGCAATTGCCACGGTCATAGGCCTTGTAGGCCAGGTTCATGTGATGGTTCATCGACCAACGGGTACAGCCCGTGACGCTCAGGGCCAGGGCAACTAAAAGCACGAATCGCATGGGAAGGTTCTCCTGTCTTGAGGTCTGTATCGACCTGGGGGCAGAAATCTTCAGCCTCAAAACGTCTACCTTAGGTAAATGCAAATCCCGTGGCGAGGGAGCTTGCTCCCGCTGGGCTGCGCAGCAGCCCCCCTAAAAACAGGGCCGCTTCGCGCCCCAGCGGGAGCAAGCTCCCTCGCCACAACGGCAATGTTCGACTTTCGTGCCTGACAGGCGCAAAAATTTTCAAGAATGTTCATTTCGAAAAACAAACGAAAAAGTAGTGCAGATGAACAATGACTACACCCAAAGAGCATAGTAGCCTTCGCTGGCGCTTGAACCTGAGGAGTCTTGCATGTCCGTCCGTCGTACCAAAATCGTCGCCACCCTTGGCCCGGCCAGTCACTCGCCGGAAGTTCTCGAACAGCTGATTCTGGCTGGCCTGGACGTTGCCCGCTTGAACTTTTCCCACGGCACCCCCGACGAGCACAAGGCCCGTGCCAAGCTGGTGCGCGACCTCGCCGCCAAGCATGGCCGCTTCGTTGCCCTGCTGGGTGACCTGCAAGGTCCCAAGATCCGTATCGCCAAATTCGCCAACAAGCGCATCGAGCTGAAAATCGGTGACAAATTCACCTTCTCCACCAGCCATCCACTGACTGAGGGCAACCAGCAGGTCGTGGGCATCGACTACCCGGACCTGGTCAAGGACTGCGGCGTGGGCGACGAGCTGCTGCTCGACGACGGTCGCGTGGTGATGCGCGTCGAAACCGCCACCGCCACCGAACTGAACTGCGTCGTGATCATCGGCGGCCCGCTGTCGGACCACAAGGGCATCAACCGTCGCGGCGGTGGCCTGACAGCCCCGGCCCTGACCGACAAGGACAAGGCCGACATCAAGCTGGCCGCGGAAATGGAAGTCGACTACCTGGCCGTGTCGTTCCCGCGTGACGCCGCCGACATGGAATACGCCCGTCAATTGCGTGACGAAGCCGGCGGTACTGCCTGGCTGGTGGCGAAGATCGAACGCGCCGAAGCGGTGGCTGACGACGAAACCCTGGACGGCCTGATCAAGGCCTCCGACGCCGTGATGGTGGCTCGTGGCGACCTGGGCGTGGAAATCGGCGACGCCGAGCTGGTGGGCATCCAGAAGAAAATCATTCTGCATGCACGTCGCCACAACAAAGCGGTGATCGTGGCGACCCAGATGATGGAGTCGATGATCCAGAACCCGATGCCGACCCGCGCCGAAGTGTCCGACGTAGCCAACGCCGTGCTCGACTACACCGACGCCGTGATGCTCTCGGCCGAAAGCGCCGCCGGCCTCTACCCGCTCGAAGCGGTGCAAGCCATGGCCCGCATCTGCCTGGGCGCCGAGAAACACCCTACCAGCAAGACCTCCAGCCACCGCATCGGCAAGACCTTCGAACGTTGCGACGAAAGCATTGCGCTGGCGACGATGTACACCGCCAACCACTTCCCAGGCGTGAAGGCGATCATCGCCTTGACCGAAAGTGGCTACACGCCGCTGATCATGTCGCGCATCCGCTCCTCGGTGCCGATCTACGCGTTCTCCCCGCACCGCGAAACCCAGGCCCGTGCCGCCATGTTCCGTGGCGTCTACACCGTGCCGTTCGACCCGGCCGCCCTGCAACCGGGAGAAGTCAGCCAGGCCGCGGTGGACGAACTGGTCAAGCGTGGCGTGGTGCAGACCGGTGACTGGGTCATCCTGACCAAGGGCGACAGCTACCACACCATCGGCGGCACCAACGGCATGAAAATCCTGCACGTTGGCGACCCGATGGTCTGAGTGACCGAGCGCTGAAAAACAAAAGCCCTGCCATGTGAATGGCGGGGCTTTTTGGTTTTAGCCTTGAAGCCTGTGCGGTCTGGTCTGCCGCCATCGCGAGCAAGCTCGCTCCCACAGGGGTTTCATGAACACCGCAGAGCTACTGTGGGAGCGAGCTTGCTCGCGATGAGGCCAGCCCAAGCACTACTGAAAATCAGCGCTCAACCACGGGGCACAAAGACGTCGGCCAACAGCTGATTGCGCGGCAGGCCGGCCAGGTACAGGCGCTTGGCAAACGCCTCGACCCGGTCAGGATGGCCGCAGAGCAAAGCCTGGGTCTGCCGGGAAACAAGCCGCAGTTGCGCCAATGCAGACGGTGCCTCAGCCGCGGTCAACAGCTCGACGCTAAGGTTCGGGTGCTTGGCCGCCATTGCCGCCAGGGGTTTGGCCAAGTAATGCCCCGGCCCATCATGGGCCACATGAATCAAGCGGATGGCGCCTTGGTGATGCTGGCGCAGGGCTTCGCGCAGCAGGCCGAACAGCGGCGCCAGGCCGGTGCCGGAGGCCAGCAGCCACAGCGGTCGACTATTCCAGTCGGGGTCGTAGTGCAGCGCGCCGCCGCGCAGTTCACCCAGACGAATCGTGTCGCCGGCCTTCAATTGGCGCGCCGCATCGATGAACTGGCCAGGCTCGCGACAATCGAGGTGGAACTCCAGGAAGCGGTCTTCCTCCGGCAGGCTTGCCAGGGAATAAGGCCGGGCCACGTTGCCTGCCCATAGGACCAGATGCTGGCCGGCCCGGTAACGCAGTGCTCGCTGCGGGGTGATGCGCAAGCGCAGCACCTCGCCGCCCAGCCAATCCACTGCCGCCACCACGGCGGCCTGGCCGTCGCGCTGCGGGTCGAAGGTGTGGATCCGCACGTCCTCGACCACTTGGCACTGGCAGGCCAGCCGCCAGCCCTGGTCGCGCTGCGCCGGGCTCAAGGCATCCGGCCGACTGTCGCGCACATCGCCGCCGACGCACTGCACCAGGCAGGCATGGCAACTGCCGGCACGACAGCTGTAGGGCACCGCCACGCCGGCTTCATTCAACGCGTCCAGCAGGTTACTGCCCACCGCCACCGTCCATTGCCGACCGGCGGCCGTCAGTTCAGGCATCGACGTTCTCCCAGGCGGCGGCGCAACGATTGCGGCCGTCTCGCTTGGCACGGTACAGGGCCTGGTCGGCACGCTGCAATGCATCGTCCAGGTCATCGTCCATTTCCAGCATGGTCATGCCCGCCGACAGGCTGAGCGGACCGACCTGCAAGCCAATCAGCTCGACCTCGGTAAACGCCAGCCGCAGGCGCTCGCAACAGGCGGTCAGGCGCGAAGGGTCGCAGGCCGGCAACAGCATGACGAACTCCTCGCCGCCATAGCGGGCCAACACGTCGCCCTCGCGCAGGCAGGCCGTGGCGACCGAGGCGAACGCCTGGAGCACCTGGTCGCCGGCGGCGTGGCCGTGCAGGTCGTTGATGCGTTTGAAATGGTCGAGGTCGATCAGCGCCAGGCCATGGGCGACGTTGGGCCTGAGGGTGTTCAGTTCCCGGGAGGCCAGGCGCAGGAAGTGCCGGCGGTTGAACAGCCCGGTCAGTTCGTCGGTCGCTACCAGGTCTTCGAGCTGGCGCATCATGCCGCGCAAGGTGTCCTGGTGCGCCTGCAAGGCAAACCGGCGTTGACGCATGCGTTGGCGGGAGGTCTGGACATAGCGGGCATAAAACACCAGCCACACCAGCACCATCAACAAGACGGCCACCTGCAACCCGGCCAGCGTCGGGTCAGGAAGCCGGAAGAAATAGCCGTCCCAGAGCGTAATGCCACTGAAGCTGATGAACACTAGCGTCGCGCAGCGCACAAAGGCTCGCCGGGACAAATGGAACAGGCCAAACAACAGGATCAACACATAAAACACCAGGAACACGCCCCGGGCCTGATCCAGGTGCGCCATCATCCAGGTCTGCCAGCCCAGGCCGATCAACACCTGTATCTCGGTGAGGCTGGGGTCGGCGAAGCGCAAGTTGCGCTGGGTGATAAACGTCGTGAACAGCCCGGCCTGGCACAGCACCACCAAGACGCTGCCGATGATCACACCGCGCAACGAGTCGTGGTAATGCCCACTGAAAAATGCCAGCCACAACAACACCAATGCCAGCGCGTAGGTCGCAGCCGCCAAAGCGAAGCGTTTCAGCAAAAGACGTTGGATGGCGTTATGGGTCAATCGTTGACTCACCATGGGAAAGGAGAACTGACAGAGGCGTCCTACGCTACAGGCCAGACGCCACTTTAGTGGCGTGTTCGACAAATGACCATTCAATTCTGGAGCAGAAAAATGGCGTCAAAGCAATGGCCCAGATTGACGCAGTGGCTTGCGCACCCGATGCCCCCCTGTGGCGAGGGAGCTTGCTCCCGCTGGGCTGCGAAGCGGCCCCAGGATTTTTCGGTCGCTGCGCAACCGAGCGGGAGCAAGCTCCCTCGCCACAGGTTTCACTCCCCACCTCATCAATCCGGCGTGATCGCAAGCAAGCTCGCTCCCACAGGGTGCGTGCCTGCGATATACTGCCGCGCCTTTTTAGCGTCGCGCCAGCATGCCCGGCGTGCCTTGACCTGAAGGTCAGCTGCAAGCCGCGAGCCCCAAGCGGTAAGTTCAGAGCAGTACGCATACTGCTTCAGCTTGCTGCTCGAAGCTTGCGGCTTGAAGCTGCCTTATAGAATGTTCCCGTCTTTAGAGAGGAGCGCGACTCATGACCGTGATCAAGCAAGATGACCTGATTCAGAGCGTTGCCGACGCCCTGCAGTTCATTTCCTACTACCACCCCGTGGATTTCATCCAGGCGATGCACGAGGCCTACCTGCGCGAAGAATCGCCGGCGGCCCGTGATTCCATGGCGCAGATCCTGATCAACTCGCGCATGTGCGCCACTGGCCACCGGCCGATCTGCCAGGACACCGGCATCGTGACCGTGTTCGTGCGCGTGGGCATGGATGTGCGCTGGGATGGCGCGACCATGAGCCTGGACGACATGATCAACGAGGGCGTGCGTCGCGCCTACAACCTGCCGGAAAACGTCCTGCGCGCATCCATCCTCGCCGACCCGGCAGGCGCGCGTAAGAACACCAAGGACAACACCCCGGCGGTCATTCACTACTCCATCGTCCCGGGCAACACCGTGGAGGTGGACGTGGCGGCCAAGGGCGGCGGCTCCGAGAACAAATCGAAGATGGCCATGCTCAACCCGTCCGACTCGATCGTCGACTGGGTGCTCAAGACCGTGCCGACCATGGGCGCCGGCTGGTGCCCGCCGGGCATGCTCGGCATCGGCATCGGCGGCACCGCCGAAAAGGCTGCCGTGATGGCCAAGGAAGTGTTGATGGAATCCATCGACATTCACGAGCTCAAGGCTCGCGGCCCACAGAACCGCATCGAAGAAATGCGCCTGGAGCTGTTCGAGAAGGTCAACCAACTGGGCATCGGCGCCCAAGGCCTGGGTGGCCTGACCACCGTGCTCGACGTGAAGATCATGGACTACCCGACCCACGCCGCCTCGCTGCCGGTGTGCATGATCCCCAACTGCGCCGCCACCCGTCACGCCCACTTCGTGCTGGACGGCTCGGGCCCGGCGGAGCTGGAAGCGCCACCGCTGGACGCCTACCCGGAAATCGTCTGGGAAGCCGGCCCATCTGCCCGCCGCGTCAACCTCGACACCCTGACCCCGGAAGAAGTCCAGAGCTGGAAACCGGGCGAGACCGTACTGCTCAACGGCAAGATGCTCACCGGTCGCGACGCGGCGCACAAGCGCATGGTCGAGATGCTGAACAAAGGCGAAACCTTGCCGGTGGACCTCAAGGGCCGCTTCATCTACTACGTCGGCCCGGTTGATCCGGTGGGCGACGAAGTCGTCGGCCCGGCGGGCCCGACCACCGCCACGCGGATGGACAAGTTCACTCGTCAGATCCTCGAACAGACCGGCCTGTTGGGCATGATCGGCAAATCCGAGCGCGGCCCGACCGCTATCGACGCGATCAAGGACAACAAAGCCGTCTACCTGATGGCCGTCGGCGGCGCCGCTTACCTGGTGGCCCAGGCGATCCGCAAATCCAAGGTTCTGGCGTTCGCCGAACTGGGCATGGAAGCGATCTATGAGTTCGAGGTCAAGGACATGCCGGTGACCGTTGCGGTCGACAGCCAAGGCGAGTCGGTGCACATCACCGGCCCGGCGATCTGGCAGAAAAAGATCAGCGACAGCCTGGCGGTGGAAGTGCAGTAACCCTTCAGTGCCATGAGAAAGGCCGGTGAGCGACAAGCCCACCGGCCTTTTTTTGTGTGCCGCCCAATGGAACTCTGTGCAGAACCCTGTGGGAGCGAGCCTGCTCGCGATACCGGTGGGTCAGCTTGCATCCATGCTGGATGTAACTCCGTCATCGCGAGCAGGCTCGCTCCCACAGGGGTTTGTGGTTGTCCGGGAAAATGATGCCCACGCCATGCTATCGTGCCCGCCCGACTCTCGATCCGTCTGACCCAGCATGCTGCCGACTCCCCGTACCCTGCGCCTGTCGTTGTACACCCTGCTGATCCTCACCGGCGCTGCGCTGGCCGCGACCCTCGCGGTGCGTCACGCCGAAAGCCAGGCTTTGGAGGAAGATGCCCATCGCGCCAGCCAGCAGCTGGCGTTGTACGCCAACTCTCTGCACACCCTGATCGAACGCTACCGCGCCCTGCCCGCCGTGCTGGCGCTGGACCCAGAGTTGCGCTCGGCGCTCAAGGGATCGGTCGATGCGACGCAACAGGACGCGTTGAATCGCAAGCTGGAACAGATCAACGGCGCCGCGCAGTCATCGACCCTGGAACTGCTCGACCACACGGGCCTGGCCGTCGCGGCCAGCAACTGGCGTCTGCCGAGCAGTTACGTCGGGCACAATTATGGTTTCCGGCCCTATTTCCTCCAAACCCGCACCCAAGGCACCGGGCGTTTTTATGCAGTGGGCGTCACCAGCGGCATACCCGGTTACTTTCTTTCCAGCGCAGTGACCGGCGACAACGGTGAGTTCCTCGGCGCGATGGTGGTCAAGCTGGAGTTTCCGGAGCTGGAGCGCGAATGGCGCCAGGGCAGCGACACGCTGTTGGTCAGCGATGCCCGGGGCATCATCTTCATCGCCAATCGTCCGGGCTGGCGCTACCGCCATCTGCAACCCTTGACCGACAGCGACCGCGCCGAACTCAAGGCGACCCGCCAATACGATAAGCAACCGCTGCAACCCTTGGCCGTCGAAACCCTGCGTCGCTTTGACGACAACAGCCATCTGGCCCGGGTCGAGGCGCCCAAGGGCGCGGCGGATTATCTGTGGGAATCGCTGCCGTTGGCCGGCGAAGGCTGGACGCTGCACCTGTTGCGCCACCCGCAGATCGCCTTCGAAGACCTGCGCAACGCCGGGCTCGCCGCAGCCGGGCTGTGGCTGGCGCTGGTGTTCCTGTTGCTGTTTCTCAACCAGCGCTGGCGCCTGGCCAAACTGCGCCAGCGCAGCCGCGAAGAACTGGAGCGTCTGGTGCAAGAGCGCACCCGGGACCTGCGCACCGCCCAGGACGGGTTGGTGCAATCGGCCAAGCTCGCGGCCCTGGGGCAGATGTCGGCGGCCCTGGCCCATGAGATCAACCAACCGCTGACCGCCCAGCGCATGCAATTGGCAACCCTGCGCTTGCTGCTGGACCATGGCCGGGTCGAGGAGGCCTACAAGGCCCTCAAACCGGTAGACGACATGTTGACCCGGATGGCCGCCCTCACCGGCCACCTGAAGACCTTCGCCCGCAAAAGCCCCAGCGGCCTGCGCGAACGCCTGGATCTGGCAGCGGTGGTGGACCAGGCGTTGCAACTGCTGGACACGCGCCTGCGGGACGAGCAGGTCAGCATTGTGCTGCACCTGACCCGCCCGGCGTGGGTACGTGGCGATGCGATTCGCCTTGAACAAGTGCTGATCAACCTGCTGCGCAATGCCCTGGACGCCATGGCCGGCCAACCGCTCAAGCGCCTGGAGATACGTCTGGAGGCCGATGAGCAACTGTGGCGGCTGAGCGTCAGCGACAGCGGCAGCGGCATCGCCGAAGAACACCTGGCCCAGGTGTTCGATCCGTTTTTTACCACCAAGGCCGTGGGCGATGGCCTGGGCCTGGGCCTGGCGGTGTCCTTCGCAATCATTCATGAAGCCGGTGGGCGATTGACCGCACAGAACCATGAGCACGGCGCCGTGTTCTGCGTATCCTTGCCCATCGATCCGGAGACGTAGCCATGCTTGATTCAGTGATGGTGGTGGACGACGAAGGCAGCATCCGCAGCGCCGTCGAGCAGTGGTTGAGCCTGTCGGGCTTCAAGGTGCAGCTGTTCAGCCGCGCCGAGGAGTGCCTGGCGACATTGCCGGAGCATTTCCCCGGTGTGATCCTCAGCGACGTGCGCATGCCCGGGCTCAGTGGCCTGGAGCTGCTGGCCGAAGTGCGTCGACGCGATCCGGACCTGCCGGTGATTCTGTTGACCGGCCACGGCGACGTGCCGATGGCCGTGGAAGCGATGCGCGACGGCGCCTATGACTTCCTGGAAAAACCCTTCAGCCCCGAAGCCCTGCTCGGCAGCCTGCGCCGGGCCTTGGACAAGCGCACCTTGGTCCTGGAAAACCGCCGCTTGCACGAACAGGCCGATGCGCGGGTAAAACTCGATGCAACACTGCTGGGGGTTTCCCGGTCGCTGCAAAACCTGCGGCGCCAGGTGCTGGATTTGGCGACGTTGCCGGTCAACGTGTTGATCCGTGGCGAAACCGGCAGCGGCAAGGAACTGGTCGCCCGTTGCCTGCATGACTTCGGGCCCAGGGCGAACCGGCCTTTCGTTGCACTGAACTGCGCGGCCATCCCCGAACCGCTGTTCGAAGCGGAACTGTTCGGCCATGAAAGCGGCGCGTTCACCGGGGCCCAGGGCAAGCGCATCGGCAAGCTCGAATTTGCCGATGGCGGCACTTTGTTCCTCGATGAAATCGAAAGCATGCCCCTGGCGCAGCAGGTCAAGTTGTTGCGCGTGTTGCAGGAGCAGAAGCTTGAACGCCTGGGCTCCAACCAGAGCGTCCACGTGGACCTGCGCATCATCGCCGCCACCAAGCCGGATCTGCTGGACGAAGCCCGCGCCGGACGCTTTCGCGAGGACCTGGCTTATCGCCTGAACGTCGCCGAACTGCGCCTGCCGCCGCTGCGTGAGCGCCGTGAGGATATTCCACTGCTGTTCGAACACTTCTCACACAGCGCCGCCGAGCGCCTGGGCCGCTCGGCCCCGCCCTTGAGTGGCGCGCAACTGAGTTATCTGCTCAGCCACGACTGGCCGGGCAATGTGCGCGAACTGGCAAACGTTGCCGAACGCCAGGTGTTGGGGCTCGATCAATTGCAACTCCCGGAAACGGAGCCCGGCCAATCCCTTGCCGCCCTACAGGAAGCCTTCGAAGCCCAATGCCTGCGCGCCGCCCTGACCCGGCACAAAGGGGATGTCAAAGCGGTGCTGGAAGAACTGCAGCTGCCGCGTCGCACCTTCAATGAAAAAATGCAGCGGCATGGGTTGAGTCGGGAGATGTTTGTCTGACTCGCGGGTTTGGCGGCGCCTGGGCTGACGCTATCGCGAGCAGGCTCGCTCCCACAGGGGCCTGCGTACACAGGTCAAAAATGTGGGAGCGGGCTTGCTCGCGAAGGCGCCGGGTCAGTTGGTATTTGAGGTGACAAGCACACCGCTTTCGCGAGCAAGCCCGCTCCCACAGGGTCATACGTTCACAGGTCTGATGAGTGCGAGCCTGCTCGCGATAGGGCCGGCCCAGACAAATCACTCTCCAAAGGATAAGCGGATTTCCGCCTATCCCCAGCTCAAAACAAGCAATTTTCCGCTCACCCAAACCAGCAAACCCCTCTAGACCGGCCCTTAACCACCTGGCACAGCTCCTGCTATAGCCCTGGCAGGCTGCGTTCCCACGCGCTCCACAACAACAATTAAACGAAGGATCCTTCAATGGATAACTCCAACGCCCTGCCCCTTGGGTCGGCTGCCGTGCCCGCCCGTGAAAGAACCACCGCCAGCCGGATCAAATCGATCTTCAGCGGCTCGGTCGGCAACATGGTCGAGTGGTACGACTGGTACGTCTACGCCGCTTTCTCGTTGTATTTCGCCAAAGTCTTCTTCCCGAAGGGCGACACCACCGCGCAACTGCTCAACACCGCCGCGATTTTTGCCGTGGGCTTTCTGATGCGCCCGATCGGCGGCTGGCTGATGGGCCTCTACGCCGACCGCGCCGGTCGCAAGCGAGCGCTGATGGCCTCGGTCTACCTGATGTGCTTCGGCTCGCTGATCATCGCCCTGAGCCCCGGCTATGAAACCATCGGCGTCGGCGCACCGATCCTGCTGGTGCTCGCCCGCTTGCTCCAGGGCCTTTCGGTGGGCGGTGAGTACGGCACTTCGGCGACCTACCTGAGCGAGATGGCGACCAAGGAACGTCGCGGCTTTTTCTCCAGCTTCCAGTACGTCACCCTGATCTCCGGCCAGCTCATCGCCCTTGGCGTGCTGATCGTGTTGCAACAGTTCCTCACCAGCGAGCAGCTGTACGCTTGGGGCTGGCGCATTCCGTTCGCCATCGGCGCCCTGTGCGCAATCGTGGCGCTGTACCTGCGGCGCGGCATGGAAGAAACCGAGTCGTTCACCAAGAAAGAGAAGTCCAAGGAAAGCGCCATGCGCACCTTGCTGCGTCATCCCAAGGAACTGATGACCGTGGTCGGCCTGACCATGGGCGGCACGCTGGCGTTCTACACCTATACCACCTACATGCAGAAGTACCTGGTGAACACTGTCGGCATGAGCATCTCCGACTCCACCACGATTTCCGCTGCCACGCTGTTCCTGTTCATGTGCCTGCAACCGGTGATCGGCGGGCTGTCGGACAAGGTCGGTCGCCGGCCGATCCTGATTGCCTTCGGCATCCTTGGGACGCTGTTCACCGTGCCAATCCTCACCACCTTGCACACCATCCAGACCTGGTGGGGCGCGTTCTTCCTGATCATGGCCGCGCTGATCATCGTCAGCGGCTACACCTCGATCAACGCGGTGGTAAAAGCCGAGCTGTTCCCCACCGAAATCCGCGCCCTGGGCGTCGGCCTGCCCTACGCCCTGACCGTGTCGATCTTCGGCGGCACGGCTGAATATATCGCGCTGTGGTTCAAGAGCATCGGTATGGAGACCGGCTACTACTGGTACGTGACGGCGTGCATCGCGGTGTCGCTGCTGGTGTACATCACCATGAAAGACACCCGTAAGCATTCGCGGATTGTGACTGACTGACAGGTGTGCTTGCAGTCACTGCAACGGTGACTGCAAGGGCCCCTCGCGAGCAGGCTCGCTCCCACTTTTGATCGGCTGTGAACAGAAATTTGTGCTCACTGAAGACCTTCTTGTGGGAGCGAGCCTGCTCGCGATTGGGGCGACTTGATATCCGCCCAAATGCGCCACCCTTTCCCGCCGTGACAACCCAGCGATTAATCACCGGTTAATCCCTGCCCTGCACCCTGTGTCTACTTGATCGATGACCTGCGCGACGTTCGCTGCGAATGTGACAGCGTTTAAAGGCGTCGCCATTAATATCAATTTAATCGATCATTACTAGCGTTATTTTGAGATTTTCAATCAATTTAATTGGCGTAGCATTCAACCCATGCAAGACACATCGCCAACGCACCAGGAGTCCTGACCATGAAAACCAAACTGATCCTCGCCCTGACCCTCTCCGTACTGGCCGCCAACACCTTTGCCGCCGACGGCTACGACAAGACCGGTTCCGCCGCCTTTGGCTCCACCGCCAGCGCAGCCATCGAACGCAGCCACTCTGGCGCTTACGCCGCTGACGGCTTCGACAAGACCGGCACCGCCGACGCCATCGCCGCCGACGGCTTCGACAAGACCGGTACCGCTGACGCCATCGCTGCCGACGGTTTCGACAAGACCGGCACCGCCGACGCCATCGCTGCCGACGGCTTCGACAAGACCGGCACCGCTGACGCCATCGCTGCCGACGGCTTCGACAAGACCGGCACCGCTGACGCCATCGCTGCCGACGGCTTCGACAAGACCGGCACCGCCGATGCCATTGGTTGATCACGGGTATTCCTTCCTGCGCCAGACGTGGGAAGGATCTCTCTCTGGAAATTAAACACTGCGCCTTGCACTATGGGCCGCCTACGAATGCCCTTCCAGGATCGCCCAATGTCCGATGACATCCATTTCTACGAACCCGCCAACGGCCACGGCCTGCCTCACGATCCATTCAACGCCATCGTCGGCCCGCGCCCCATCGGCTGGATCTCGTCCCAGGATGCCGAAGGCCGCCTGAACCTAGCGCCCTACAGTTTCTTCAACGCGTTCAACTACATTCCGCCGATCATTGGTTTTTCCAGCGTCGGGCGCAAAGACAGCTTGAACAATATCGAACAGACCGGCGAGTTCGCCTGGAACCTGGCGACGCGTCCGCTGGCCGAACAGATGAACCAGAGCTGCGCGATGGTGGCGCCGGAGGTCAACGAGTTTGAATTGGCCGGCTTGACGCCTGCGGCGTCACGGGTGATCCAGGTGCCGCGGGTGGCTGAAAGCCCGGTGTCCTTCGAATGCAAGGTCACGCAGATCATCCAGTTGCAGCGAGCGGACAAGGCGTTGGTGCCGAGCTGGCTGATCCTCGGCGAGGTGGTCGCCGTGCATATCGCCCAGTGGCTGTTGAAAGACGGGATCTACGACACGGCAGCCGCCGAGCCGATCCTGCGTGGCGGCGGGCCGGCGGATTATTTCCAGTTGGGGCCTGAGGCGCTGTTCAAGATGCATCGTCCTAGATAAACAACACATCCATAACACTGCTTATCTGAAGTGGATGGCATTTGTGGCGAGGGAGCTTGCTCCCGCTTGAGCGCGAAGCGCTCACCAAAATGGGTCTGCTGCGCAGCCCAGCGGGAGCAAGCTCCCTCGCCACAGGAAAGCAATACGCGATGGCTGATTACCAGACCAACCCACCCTCCTCGTCGACATCCTCGAGATGGGTCAGCTCTATGGCTGCCGCTTCATCGGCCTCGGCAGCGGTGTCGAAGGATTGCTCTTCAAGCACCTTGTTGAAACGCGGCTTGTCCGAGCCACCGATGGTTTTGGTGGCGATGGCCGCGTAATAGCCGCCACCCTCCCGGGGCATCAAGGCAGATACAGCTTCGAAGGGACCAAAAACTCGACGTGCCATGCTTGGGCTTCCTGGCGATGAAAATGACCGCCATTAAACCTTCAACCGGCCAGTTTGTGTACCGTCGCCAGGCACCCTTCGGTCGCCTGGGCGGCGGACACTTCCCGGAAGGTGTGGAAATCCAGGCTGCTCACCACCAGGTCCTGCACCAGCTCGGCAAAAATCGCCATGGCTGGCGAATTGAAGTAGGCATCCATCGCCGACTGACTGACCCAGCGTCCGGACACCAGCCACAAATCGGCGTCACATTGCGAATGCTGCAAGGCAAAGTGCAGGCAACCGGGCGCCTGGCGCGAAGGCGCGATCAGTGTGCTCAAGCGCGCCCCCAACTGCCTGGAGCAACCGGCGCGGGCCCGCACGAAGGCCATGTGACTGACGGGGATCTGTGTAGACATGTTCAACCCTCCCAGGTAATCCGTTGTGCAGCCGGGGACAGGCTGCGACAGGATCAAAGGTTAAGGGCCGCGAAGTCATTCTCGTTAGTCGAATCCTGCCGACACATTGCACGATCCTGCGCATCGGCAAGCTGGTAGCTCCCGTCAAGTGCTCGGAAACGCCGATACTTGAAACAAAAGGTTTCAAGCAAGTTTCACCAGCATCGCCCAGCTGCTGCCAGGCACGCTGTGCAGGATCAGGCAAGCTTTCAACAGGATGTGGCTACCGCTGCGGCTTGCACAAACATAAGCTTGTGCCACGGCTACCCTTTCACCCGAGGATTCCGGCATGTCGCCATTTGACGCCCACGTCCCGCTGGACCCCTATCAGGAACAACAACGCGCTGAGTTGGCGTCGATCATCGACCGCAACACCACCGACGATGGCAACTACGCCACAGCCATCGATTCGCTGAACCTGTCGCGCTACAGCCAGCCACATGATTTCGCGACGGCACTGGCGCAACCGGCGCTGTGCATCATGGCCCAGGGGCACAAACAGGTGTGCCTGGCCAATGAAGCCTTCAGCTACGACCCGCTCCATTATCTGGTGGTGTCGGTGTCGGTGCCGTTGCGCGGTCGCGTCGCGGATGTCTCGCCTGAACATCCGATCCTGGCCCTGCGCCTGGACATCGACCCGGCGGAAATCACCGCGCTGATCGCCGACGCCGGTCCCCTGGGCGTACCGACCCGCCCCGCCGGTCGCGGCCTGTATGTCGAACGCCTGGACACACCGATGCTCGACGCTGTGCTGCGCCTGGTGCGGCTATTGGACAGCCCGAAAGACATCGCCATGCTCGCGCCGCTGGTGCGTCGGGAGATTCTCTACCGTCTGCTGCGCAGTCCCCAGGGCTATCGGTTGTATGAAATCGCCATTGCCAACAGTCAGAGCCATCGCATCAGCCAGGCGATCAAATGGCTTAACAGCCATTTCGAACAGCCGCTGCGCATCGATGAACTGGCGCGGGAAGTGAACCTCAGCGTGTCGACCCTGCACCACCGCTTCAAAGCCATGACCGCCATGAGCCCATTGCAATATCAGAAGCAACTGCGTTTGCAGGAAGCCCGGCGGCTGATGCTCGCCGAAGGCCTGGAAGCCTCGGCGGCAGGGTATCGGGTCGGGTATGAAAGCCCCTCACAATTCAGCCGTGAGTACAGCCGCTTGTTTGGGGCGCCGCCGTTGCGGGATCTGGCGCGGTTGCGGTTGAGTGTCTGAGCGGGGTTGTGCTGCCGGTACCGGCCCTGTCGTCGGAACGCCGCCCGGAGCACGCCCGCCCCCATAGGGTTCTTCAGTGACCTCAAGATATGAGTTCACCCCCTATCGAGGTAACGGGACCGTCAGACGGCCCGGATCACATGCTTGATTTCCTGGAACGCGGCCAGCCCCCATGGCCCCAGCTCGCGGCCCAGGCTGCTCTGTTTGTAGCCGCCCCACGCCGCCTGAGGAAAAATCACCTGGGGCGCGTTGATCCACACCAGCCCGGCCTGCAAAGCGTTGGCCACCTGCTCGGCGACCTCGGTGTCGCGACTGACCACGCTGGCCACCAGGCCAAAGCGGCTGTCGTTGGCGAGCGCAATGGCCTGCTCGACGCCGCTGAAACGGCGTACGCACAACACCGGTCCGAAGATCTCCTCGCACCACAACGCACTGTCCAGGGGCACGTCAGTGAAGATCGTCGGCTGCAAAAAAAATCCTCGCGCCAGATGCGCCGGACGCTGGCCGCCACAGACCAGGGTCGCGCCGTCGCTCAAGCCACGGTCGATGTGCCCGAGGACCCGCTGGTACTGCGCCTGGTTGACCAGCGCGCCCATTTCTACGTCCGGGTCGAACGGATCGGCCAAGCGGATCGCCTCGGCGCGGGACTTGAGCCGTTGCAGGAATTCATCGGCCAGCTCGTCAGCGACCAACACCCGGCTGGTGGCTGAACACATCTGTCCGGCATTGAAAAAACTGCCGCCACAGGCCAGCTCCACCGCCAGCTCCAGGTCGGCATCGGCCAGCACCAGCAACGACGATTTACCGCCCAGCTCCAGGCTCACGCCCTTCACCGTCTCGGCCGCGCGCTGCATTACCTGCACGCCCACCGCGTTGCTGCCGGTGAAGGAAATCTTCGCCACCCGCGGATCCGCCGCCAACGGAGCACCGACCGCCAGGCCTGTGCCGCACACCAGGTTGAACACCCCGTCGGGCAAGCCGCACTCGGCAATGATCGAGGCCAGCTCCAGCTCCGGCAGCGGCGTGACTTCCGACGGTTTGAGCACCACACAGCAGCCGGCGGCCAAGGCCGGGGCGAGTTTCCAGGCGGTGGTGACCATGGGGAAATTCCACGGCACGATCAACCCCACCACCCCGCACGGCTCGCGGCGCAGGCGGGCGCTGAACCCGTCGCTGGGCAGGGCCAGCGCACTGTCCTGCCGGGCGTCCAGGCCCTCGGCCAGTTCGGCGTAATACTCGAACGTGGCGATCACGTCATCGACATCGATGGCCGCTTCGAACAGCGGTTTGCCATTGTTGCTTGATTGCAATTTCGTCAACCGCTCACGACCGGCCTGTACGCCAGCAGCGATACGCCGCAGGATCGCACCGCGTTCGGCGCCCGTGGTGTTCGACCAGCGACCGAAGGCTTGGGTAGCGGCATTCAGGGTCCGGTCGACCTCACGCTCATCGCCGCCATTGACCGTGGTCAGCAGCGCTTCGGTTGCCGGGTTGATGACCCTCAGGCGCTGGTCTCCCGAAGACCATCGACCATTGATGTACAGGCCGTCCAGCGTCGTGGGCAGGTTCATTTCGACACCTCAGCCATCCAGCGCGCCTGATCGATCTCAATCAACGTCGGCCCCTGGCGATCGTTGGCAGCGTGCAAGGCCGCGCGCAGATGCTCCACGTCATCGACGGTTTCGGCCGCACAACCCAACGCCTTGGCGACGCCGATGAAATCCGGGGTATGGATGTCCACGCCCACCGGTTCGATGGCGCGGTTGACCATGTATTTCTTGATCTCTTCGTAGCCCTGGTTATTCCACAACAGCACGATCACCGGGGTGCACGCTTCAACCGCGCTGGCCAGTTCCGGCAGGGTGAACTGCAAGCCACCGTCACCGATCAGGCACACCACCGGCGGGCGCCCGTGCCCAGGGTCCTTGCCGCCCAGCCACGCACCGATTGCCGCCGGCAACGCATAACCGAGAGTGCCGTAGCCGGTGGATGAGTTGAACCAGCGCCGTGGCTGTTCCGGGTTGAATGTCAGGTTGCCGCTGTACACCGGTTGGGTCGAGTCGCCGACGAATACCGCCTCGGGCAGTGTCTGCAGGACCGTATCGAGAAACAGCCGCTGGGCGCGGGTCGGTTCGTCCCAGCTACGCTCAAGCTCGGCGCGCAGCCGGGCGGCACGCGCCGGGCCCCAGTCGCTGGGCCGCTCGGCCAGGGGCTGGCGGGTCAACTCGGCAAGCAAAGCCTGGGCGGCAGTGCGTGCGTCGCTCACCAGCGCGAGGTGCGGCGGATAGTTGCGCACGGTCTGGTCCGGGTCGATGTCGATACGCAGCAGCGCACCGGGGATCTCGAAGCCGCCGGCGAAGGTGACGTCATAATCGGTCTCGGCCAACTCGGTGCCGATGGCCAGTACCACATCCGCTTCGGCCACCAGGGCGCGGGTGGCGACCAGGCTCTGTGTCGAACCGATCAACAATGGATGACGCGAAGGCAACAGGCCCTTGGCGTTAATGGTCAATGCCACTGGCGCGCCGAGGCGTTCGGCCAGTTCGGTCAATTCGCTCGCCGCATCGATGGCGCCACCACCGGCCAGGAACAACGGTCGCCTGGCCGTTGCCAGCAGGCTCGCCATTTGCGCGGCGGCGTCCGGCGCGGCCCCGGCCCGGTTGACGGTCACCGGCGTGCTGGCGAGCAAGGCGTCGGCGTCCTCCACCAGAACGTCCAACGGAATTTCGATATGCACCGGCCGCGCCCGCCCGGCCTGGAACAAGGCGAAGGCCCGGGCCAGCACGCCAGGCAGTTCGGCAGCGGACATCAGCGTGTGGGAAAACGCCGCGACCCCGCCCACCAGTGCCCCTTGGTTCGGCAGTTCATGCAGCTTGCCGCGACCGCCTCCCAGTTGACTGCGCGACTGCACGCTGGAGATCACCAGCATCGGGATCGAATCGGCGTAGGCCTGGCCCATGGCGGTGGTGATGTTGGTCATGCCGGGGCCGGTAATGATGAAACACACGCCAGGCTTGCCGCTGACGCGGGCGTAGCCGTCGGCCATGAAGCCGGCGCCCTGCTCATGCCGTGGAGTCACATGGCGGATGCTTGAGCGGGCCAGCCCGCGGTACAACTCGACGGTGTGCACGCCGGGGATGCCGAACACCTGCTCCACGCCATAGCCTTCGAGTAACTTGACCAATACTTCGCCGCACGTTGCCATTGCCACTGCCCTTTTTCTTGTCTGGGACCAGGCCCCGGCACACGCCGGGGACCGTTTTTGTCTCTGGGAATGGCGTTATTGGAACGGTCCGGCCGTAGCGGCAACAATGGATAAAAAGTCATACTAGCCATGTCCTCAGGTCATGGCTTGAATCCCTATGAAACGACTTCCTCCGCTGCAGGCGTTGCACACATTTCTGATCACGGCCCGGTGTTGCAACTTCACCCGCGCCGCTGAACAGCTGTGCATCACCCAGGGCGCGGTGAGCCGGCAGATCGCCGGGCTGGAGGATCATCTGGGCTATACGCTGTTCCAACGCCAGGCGCGTGGCCTGAGCCTGACCGCTGAAGGCCAGGCCTGGATGCCGCGGATCGAGCAGGTGTTCAGCCTGATTGGCGAGGCGGTGGAGCAGATCGGCGAGCAGCGCCAGACCTTGCAACTCAAGGCCCCGACCTGCGTGATGCGCTGGCTGCTGCCGCGCCTGTTGCAATGGCAGAAGGAACGCCCGGACGTGCCGGTGGAGCTGACCACCACGGTCAGGCACGGCGTGGATTTCCAGCGCGAAGCCTTCGACGCGGCGGTGGTCTATGGCCCGCCGCCGGATGCTTCCCTGGCCGGCCTGCATCTGTTCGATGAACAACTGACGCCGGTCTGTTCGAGTTCGATCCTGGACGGCCCGGTGCCGTTGCGCGAACCGGCCGACCTGCAACAACACTTGCTGCTGCACCCCACCGCCGACGAGCGCGACTGGAAGACCTGGCTGGACGCCGCCGATGTGCAGTTGAGCAACGTCAGCAAAGGCCAGCACTTCGAAACCCTGGACCTGGCGATGTCCATGGCTTCCCAGGGCACGGGCGTGGCGATTGGTGACTGGTCGCTGATCGGCGACGACCTGAGCGCCGGGCGGCTGGTGATGCCGTTCGAGCTGAAGGTCAGGACCGGGCTTGGCTATCACCTGGTGCATCCGCGCAAACCCCAGGCCTCGGAGCCGTTGCAGGAATTGATGGGGTGGTTGGTGGAGCAGGCGCAAGCGCGGTAGAACCCGGTTGGTCAGGGGCATGGAGACCCTGTGGCGAGGGAGCTTGCTCCCGCTGGGCCGATCCGCGTTCGGGCGCAGCAGACCCATTTTGTGGGCGCTTCGCACCCAAGCGGGAGCAAGCTCCCTCGCCACAGGGGTTCGGTGTCAGCTCAGGTAGTTCGGTGCCAGGTTTTATCAAAGCACCTTCGGCGCCTGCACCGGCTCGATCTGCGCCCAATGCGAGGTGTCTTCGCGGTGTTGTTGCAGGTACGGCAACACCGCCGCCAGCAGCGGCGCCTTGAAGGCTTCCTGGAAACGATGGGCCAGGCCCGGAATCAGTTTCAGTTGGCTGCCCTGGATATGCGCGGCCAGGTGCACGCCGTGCATCACCGGCAGCAACGGGTCGGCGGTGCCGTGTACGACCAGGGTCGGCACCCGCAACTGGTTGAGCAACGCTACCCGGCTCGGCTCGGCCAGGATCGCCATGATCTGGCGCTTCACGCCTTCGGGGTTGAACGCCCGGTCATAAGCCACGGCGGCCTGATGCAGCAAGGCCTGACGGTCGTCGACCACCAGCGGGCTGCCCAACGCCGCCAACAGATCAGCCTGTTGTTCCAAAGCCACTTCGCGATTCGGCGCACTGCGCCGCGACAACAATTGCACCAGTGCAGCACTGGGCGCCGGCAGTCCTTCGGCGCCGGAGCTGGTCATGATCAGCGTCAGACTCTCGACCCGCTGCGGCGCCATTGACGCCATGTGCTGGGCGATCATCCCGCCCATGCTCACTCCCAGCACGTGGAAGCGCTGCACGTGCAAGGCGTCCATCAACCCCAGCCCGTCGTCGGCCATGTCGGTCAAGGTATAGGGCGCGGCCACCGGCAGACCGAGTTTGTAGCGCAGGGCTTCGAAAGTCAGGTTGGCGCTGCCGGGCGCCTGGCGCCAGGTGGACAGGCCGACGTCGCGGTTATCGTAGCGAATCACTCGAAAACCCTGTTCGCACAAGGCCATCACCACCTCATCCGGCCAGTGGATCAATTGCCCGCCCAAGCCCATCACCAACAGCAAGGCCGGATCCGAGGCACGGCCAATGCTCTGGTACGTCAGGCTCACCTGATCCAGATCGACCCGTTGGGCCGCAACATTCACATCACAACGAGACGCCGCATAAGACGGCAGGCCGATAAATAATACGGCCAGAAAAATGAATACACGCATGGACAAACACCGAAACGCAGAACCCCAGTAGAGCGCGAGTCTGATGAAGTTTGTCCAAGCGCGCTGCCACAGTTGCGTGACAGTTTGATGAAGATTGCCGAGTGGTAGAGCTGCCTCGCCCCAGATTGAACCCACACCCAACAACCGGGCGGGCAGCGATCTGTTCTTGTGGCGAGGGAGCTTGCTCCCGCTGGAGTGCGTAGCGCTCCCAACAGTGGCAAGCCTTGCATAGCATGAAGGCTTGAAATGTTGGGGCTGCTGCGCCCGAACGCGGACCGGCCCAGCGGGAGCAAGCTCCCTCGCCACGGGGTTCGCGGCGGTCTTCAGATCAGGCCAACTGACTACGCAACTGCCGCGCCGCCGCGACCATGTTCACCAAGGCTGCTTCAGTCTCCGGCCAGGCGCGGGTCTTGAGCCCGCAGTCGGGGTTGATCCACAGGCGCTCGGCGGGAATCCGCTGTACCGCCTTGCTCATCAACGCGACCATCTCGGCGGTGTCCGGCACCCGTGGCGAGTGGATGTCATAGACGCCCGGGCCGATGTCGTTGGGGTACTCGAAGGCCTCGAACGCGTCCAGCAGTTCCATGTCCGAGCGCGAGGTCTCGATGGTGATGACGTCGGCGTCCATGGCGGCGATGGCCTGGATCACGTCATTGAATTCGCTGTAGCACATGTGGGTGTGGATCTGGGTTTCGTCACGCACGCCCGACGCACTCAGGCGGAACGCCTCCACGGCCCAGTCCAAGTACTCCTGCCACTGGGCCCGACGCAATGGCAGCCCTTCGCGGAACGCCGCTTCGTCGATCTGTACGATCCTGATCCCGGCCGCCTCCAGGTCCAGCACTTCGTCCCGCAGGGCCAGGGCCAGTTGTCGGGCCTGAACCTGGCGCGACACGTCTTCGCGGGGGAACGACCACATCAACATGGTCACCGGACCGGTGAGCATGCCTTTCATGACTTTGTCGGTCAGGCCCTGGGCGTAGCGGATCCAGTCGACGGTCATGGCGTTGGGACGGCTGATGTCACCGAAGATGATTGCCGGTTTCACGCAGCGCGAACCGTAGCTCTGCACCCAACCGAAACGAGTGAAAGCGTAGCCATCGAGTTGTTCGGCAAAGTACTCCACCATGTCGTTGCGCTCGGCTTCACCGTGCACCAGCACGTCCAGGCCCAGACGCTCCTGGATTTCTACGGCATGGCGGATTTCGCTGTGCATGGCGTCCTGGTAGTCATTGGCCGACAGCTTGCCTTGCTTATGAGCCTGACGCGCCAGGCGAATCGCCGGAGTCTGCGGGAACGAGCCGATGCTGGTGGTAGGAAACGCCGGTAGCTTCAGCTTTGCGCGCTGCTGCTCGATACGCTTGGCGAACACCGAACGCCGCTGGCTGTCCTGGGGCGTGATCGCGTCCAGGCGAGCCTGGACCTCGGGTTTGTGAATGCGCGCCGACGCGGCACGGTCGGCCTGCACTTGCCGGCTGGCGGCCAGCGCCTGTTGCACGCTGGTGGCCTGCGGATCGTTCAGCGCATCGCGCAACACCGCCACTTCGCCGCACTTCTGCACGGCAAAGGCCAGCCAGCTCTTGAGTTCCGGATCGAGGCGGTCTTCGCGCTCCAGGTCCACCGGGCTGTGCAACAGCGAACAAGAAGTGCTGACCCAGAGGTTGTCGCCAAAGCGCTCCTGGGCCGGTTGCAACTGTGCCAGCGCCTGCTCCAGTTCGCAGCGCCAGACGTTGCGGCCATTGACCAGGCCCACCGAGAGGATCTTGTAGGTCGGCAGGCGATCCAGCACCTGGCCCAGTTGCTCCGGGTCGCGCACCGCGTCGATGTGCAAGCCGTCCACCGGCAGGCCCACGGCCAGACCGAGGTTGTCTTGCAGGCCACTGAAATAGGTCGCCACGAGTTTTTTCAGCGGCGAGTACTGGAGGATGTGATAGGCCCGCTCGAAGGCGCTTTTCCAGGCCAGGGGCAGATCGAGGGTGAGGATCGGCTCGTCGATCTGGACCCACTCCACGCCCTGGGCCTTGAGGCGATTGAGGATTTCACCGTAGACCGGCAGCAGGCGCTCCAGCAGGTCGAGCCGGTCGAATTCCGCGCCCTTGGCCTTGCCCAGCCACAGGTAGGTCAGCGGGCCGATGATCACCGGTTTGACCCGATGTCCCAAGGCGTGGGCCTCGTCCACTTCGTCGAACAGTTGCTCCCAGCTCAGGGCGAAGGTCTGGTCGATGGAAAACTCCGGGACCAGGTAGTGGTAGTTGGTGTCGAACCACTTGGTCAACTCTTGGGCCGGTTGCCCGTGATCGGCGTTGCAGCAGCTGGCCGTGGCGCCACGGGCCATGGCGAACAGGGTGTCGAGGGTCGGCCGGCCCTGATCATCCAAGGTGTTGTGGAAACGCGACGGCACGACACCCAGTGCCAGGGTGTGGCTCAGTACCTGGTCGTACCAGGCGAAATCACCGACCGGCAGCAAATCGATGCCCGCGTCTTTCTGCAACTGCCAGTGACGGGCCCGCAGCTCGCGACCCACCGTCTGCAGTTCGGCCTGGGCCAGGTCGCCCTTCCAGTAGGCTTCGAGGGCTTTTTTCAATTCGCGGTCGGCGCCGATGCGGGGAAAACCGAGGGTGTGGGCCAGGGCCATGGTGTGCGTCCTCCTGTAAAAGATGGCGCCATTGTCGACAGCCCGCCCCACATGAGACAAACTCAACCTTTTCGTGTTGATCTCAAGTTTTACTCATGGAGCCACTCGGTGCTTGAACTCCGTCATCTCAAGACCCTGCACGCTTTGCGCGAAGCCGATAGCCTGGTGGAAGCCGCCGAACGCCTGCACCTGACCCAGTCCGCCCTGTCCCACCAGTTCAAGGAACTGGAGGAACGGTTGGGAATGCCGTTGTTCGTGCGCAAGACCAAACCGGTGCGCTTCACCAGCGCCGGCCTGCGCCTGTTGCAACTGGCCGATGCCACCCTGCCGTTGTTGCGCGGTGCCGAGCGCGACATTGCCCGGCTGGCCGGCGGCACCGCCGGACGTTTGCACATGGCAATCGAGTGCCACAGTTGCTTTCAGTGGCTGATGCCCACCATCGACCAGTTCCGCGATGCCTGGCCGGAGGTCGAACTGGACCTGGCCTCGGGCTTCGCCTTCGCTCCGCTGCCTGCCCTGGCCCGGGGCGACCTGGACCTGGTGGTAACCTCCGACCCGCTGGAACTGGCCGGCATTACCTACGTGCCGCTGTTCACCTACGAAGCGATGCTCGCCGTGGCGAACCAGCATCGCCTGGCCGGCAAGCCGTATATCGTGCCGGAAGACCTGGTCAGCGAAACCCTGATCACCTACCCGGTGGAGCGCGACCGGCTGGACATCTTCACCCGCTTCCTGGAGCCGGCCGACATCGAACCGGCTCAGGTGCGCACCTCCGAATTGACGGTGATGATGATGCAACTGGTCGCCAGCGGCCGTGGCGTCTGTGGCATGCCGCACTGGGCGCTGCACGAGTACAGCTCGCGGGGCTACGTGAAGGCCAAGCGGCTTGGGGAGAAAGGTCTGTTTGCCACGCTGTACGCGGCGGTCCGCACCGACATGCTCGACGCACCGTACATGCGCGACTTTCTGCTGACAGCCAAAGACACTTCGTTTTCGACGCTGGATGGGGTCAGTGCCGTGCGGTGAGACCGCGTTGCGAGCCAATCGCGAGCAGGCTCGCTCCCACATTGGGCCTGCGCAGTGCTAAAAATCTGTGACCACCACAGATCAAATGTGGGAGCGGGCTTGCTCGCGAAGAGGCCGTGCCAGTTGCCACAAATGTCACTGATCCACCGCCTACGCGAGCAAGCCCGCTCCCACAAGGGGATCTGCGACAAAGCCAAATTCTGTGGACACCACCAATCCCTGTGGGAGCGAGCCTGCTCGCGATAGCGGCCCATCAGTCATTTAGCTGTTAGATCCGACGATGAGGCCCTAGAGCTCCATCCACATGTGGATCTTGTCGAAGTATTCATCCCCCACGCGAATCGCCTGGGGTTCGAGGCCGTACAGGGCGAAGCCGCAGCGCTGGTAGAGCCTGATGGCCGGGTCGTTGCCGGCAGTGACGGTCAGTTGCACCAGCCGCAGGAAGGCATGGCGCCGGGCTTCGGCGAGGGCCGCTTCCAGCAGTTGCTGGCCTAGCCCGCGCCGGTGATGCTGCTCGCTGACGTACATGCCGAACAGCAGCGCCTTGTGCCGGGCCTTTTCCCGAGGCTCTAGGGCCAGCCCAACGATACCCACCAACTCATCCCCGACGAATGCCCCGAGCAACACATCGAGCCGGCTGGTCAGGCGCGATTCCCACCAGTTGATCGGCAGCGCCGCTCTTTCGTTGACACTGGAGGTGAATGCCTGGGGATGACGAGCATAAGCCTGGAGCATCAACTCGCGATAGGCCGAGGCATCACCCGCCCGCAGCCGCCGGATGCTCATGCCGTGCGCCGCTGCTCAAGCATCAGCCGCACCGCCAGCGCCCCCAGGACAAAGCCCATGAAGTAGCGCTGCGCCGCCAGCCACGTCGGGTTGTGGACGAACCACGAAGCAATGCCGGCGGCGAACAGGGCAATCAGCAGGTTGACGCTGAAACTGACGCTGATCTGGGTCAGCCCGAGGATAAGGCTCTGGGTGAACAGCGAGCCGTGCTCCGGACTGATGAACTGCGGGAACACCGACAGGTAAAACACCGCGATCTTCGGATTCAGGGCACTGGTGAGAAACCCCATGGTGATCAACTTGCGCGTCGAGTCCGCGGGCAACTGGCGGGCTTCGAACGGCGAACGTGCGCCCGGCTTCACGGCCTGCCAGGCCAGCCACAGCAGGTACAGCGCACCGGCCCATTTCAACGCTTCATAAGCCGTGGGCACCGCCAGGAACACTGCCGTCAGCCCGGCGGCGGCAGCGAACATATGCACGAAGAACCCCGCCACCACGCCCAGCAGGGACGTGACCCCGGCCTTGCGGCCCTGGCAGATCGAACGGGAAATCAGGTAAATCATGTTCGGTCCCGGCGTGAGCACCATCAGCAACGCGGCGGCGGCGAAAATCAGCAGGTCCGGCAATGGAATCATGGGCAGCAGTCCTTGAGCCTTGAATCGTGACAGGTGGCTCGATAAAACGGCAGGATCACCTCGCCTGTCAACGGCGCCAAGCACAGATCGCCTTCGTCGTCCAGGTCGATCCAGCGGACTTCTTCGATTTCGGCGGCAGGCGACACCGCGCCGTCGACCGTGACCAGAAACACCTCGGCCTGCACGACGAACCCCGGCTCGTTGGCGGCTGGCGCGCTGAAGGTGCCCAGGTAACGAGCATGCGCCGGCTCGATCAGCAGCCCAAGCTCTTCCTCCAGCTCGCGAGCCAGGGCCTGGACCGGTTGTTCATCAGGCTCGATCTTGCCCCCCGGTTGCATGAACGCCAGGGTGCCGCGCTTGCGCACCAGCAGGGTCCGGCCGTCCGGCCCGATCAATAGGGCAGCGGCGATGCGGATGAGGGGATGGGTCATGGAAGGGCAGCCTTGGCGGGGGAAAGGCTTGGGAGATTACAGATCGGCGCGGTGGTAGCAAAGCCTGGCGCCGATACCGAATCCAACACATCACCCTGTGGGAGCGAGCTTGCTCGCGATGGCGGCAGATCAGTCAGCACATGGATGACGGACATGACGCTATCGCGAGCAAGCTCGCTCCCACAGGGGGTGGTGTTGTCTGTCGGGGTGGTTTTCACCCCAGGATCGGCTTGGGTGCCGAGGGGTCGGCCTCTTCCTCGGGGACTTTGACGAACACGCTGTACCGGGCGCCTTCCATCGCTTCGAAAGCGATGAGCTTTTCCACCAGCGGGCCACTCAGGACCTTGCCGGCGTTGAGCAAGAGCATGCCGTTGTCGGCGTTGAGGTTGCGCGCCAGGACCATGCCGGCCCCCAGCTCGCGAGTGGTCATGACCTTGACTGTCGGGTCGGACAGGGTCACGTCTTCCAGGTATTCCCCGCAGGCCTTGATGAAGTCCTCGACCATGTCCGGGTCGTACAGCTTGCCGGCGTATTTGCGGATGTACACCAAAGCCTCGTCGCTGTTCATCTGCCGTTCGAGGATCAGGCCGCGCTGCAGTTCGATGAAGTCCACCGCCAGTTTCAACAGCCGCGAACCGAACGGGATCGCCTCTCCCTTCAAGTGCTCGGGGAACCCGCTGCCATCCCAACGCTCCTGATGATGGCGGATGATCCGCGCCGCATCTTTCATCGGATCCAGGGTCATCAGCAGCGACTCGCTCTGCCTGGGGTAGGCGCGATACAGCTCAAGCTCGGTGTGGTGCAGCATGTCGGCCGGGGTGACCATCATGTTATCGGTCCAGCTCAGCTTGCCGATGTTGTACAACGCCGCGGCCATGGTCAGGTCGCGGTCAGTGGACTCATCGAGAAAATGCAGCCGGCTGTAGACCCGGATCAGTTCGATGATCTGGCGGTTGGTCTGCTTGGCCTTGGGCAGGCGCAGGTTGGCGATCAACGAGAACACTTCCGTACTGGTCACGTAGCTGCGCTTGAGCTCGTCGTAGGCCAGGTCGAGCATGTCGGCGGTCTGCTGCAACTCGGAGGTGCGCGACGCCACGCGTTTTTCCAGGGTGGCGTTGAGGGTCTTGAGTTGCTGGTTCTGCTCGCGGGTCAGCGCTTCGAGGCGCTGGCGTTCGCTTTCGGAATGCTGGTGGGCCAGGGCCTGGCGCAGGGCCTGCACCAGTTCTTCATCGTTCCAGGGCTTGCTGAGGTAGCGGTAGAGCTGCCCCTCGTTGATGGCCTTGGTCATCATGTCCACATCGGCATAACCGGTGAGCAGGATGCGCAAGGTCGACGGATACAGTTGGCGAATCTGCGCCAGCAGCGTGGCGCCGTCCATGTTGGGCATGCGCGCATCGGTCATTACCAGGTCGACCGGCCGCTCCCTGAGGATTTCCAGGGCCTTGGCGCCACTGTCGGCCAGCAGGATCTCGTACGGCTGGCTGCGCAACAAGCGGCGCAGGCTATTGAGAATCGACTCTTCGTCGTCAACCAGCAACACCGTCGGCTTCTTGACCGGAACGTCCGGCGATTGATCTTCCATTGCTACCCCCTCCTATGAACCACAACCGTTCTACCGTCCCCCAAAAGACAGGTTAGTAGATTGAGAAAATTTAGACACATTTGCCATCACTGACCGAGCGCATCCGGATGAGACGACTATGCTGTACCCCATGAAGGGCCATGTACAGGCCAGCGTACTCATGCCAGCGAAAGGGACATCAGATGTACCCACGGTTCCGTAGTCCGCATCTCGACGGTGCACGGCCATGAACCTGTCGATGGAAAAGACCAATCGGCGGATCCTGATCGTCGACGACACCGCGACCATCCATGAGGATTTCCGCAAGATCCTCAGCCCCCAGGTCGTTACCGAAGACAGCCTGAGCAACGCCGAAGAGGCGTTGTTCGGCGCACCGGTGGCCATCGCCAGCCAGAGTTTCGTGCTCGACTCGGCATTCCAGGGCATGGAAGCCCTGAACAAGGTAGAGACTGCACTGGCCCAGGGGCGGCCCTTTGCCATGGCTTTCATCGACATGCGCATGCCGCCGGGCTGGGATGGCCTGGAGACCATCGAACGACTGTGGCGCGTCGACCCCAAGCTACAAGTGGCGCTGTGCACCGCCTATTCGGACTACTCCTGGGAGGACATCTCAGAGCGCCTCGAACTGGGCGACCGACTGCTCATCCTGAAAAAACCCTTCGATGCCATCGAGATCCGTCAGATGGCCAGCACCCTGACGGTCAAATGGCAGATGACCGAAGACGCGGCGCTGAAAATGGACATGCTCGAGCGCGCCGTCGAGGAACGGACCCGGGAGCTGGCCGACGCCAACATCATCGTGCAGAACAGCCCGACCATCCTCTATCGCCTGCGGGGCGAACCGCCGTTCCCGTTGATGTACATCTCCCACAACATCACCAAGTTCGGCCATGTCGCGGCGCAACTGATCAACGCGCCGGACTGGGCGCAGATCCTGATCCACCCTGACGACCAGGGAAAGGTCGGCGAGGCCATGGTCCGCGTACTGGACCGCGACACCGCGGGCGCGTCCATCGAATTTCGCATGCGCACCGGCGACGGCGCGTTCCGCTGGGTGGAAAACCGCTACATTCCGGTGCGCAATGACCAAGGCCTGTTGCTGGAGGTGGAAGGCATCATTCTGGACATCACCGAGCGCAAGCTGGCCGAGGAAAGAATCGCCCTGCTGGCCCGCACCGACGGCCTGACCGGCCTGGCCAACCGCGCCACGATGATCGAGCGCCTGCATCAGGCCTTCGCGGCTGCCCGCCGGGGCGCGGCGCCGTTTGCGATGTTTTACCTGGACCTGGACCACTTCAAACGAATCAATGACACCCTCGGCCACCCCGTCGGTGACCTGCTGTTGCAGGAAGTCGCCGCGCGCATCAAGGGCTGCACCCGGGAAAACGACGTGGTGGCGCGCCTGGGCGGCGACGAGTTCGCCATCCTGCAACTGGACGTGCACGAGGCGACCCACTGCGCGGCGCTGGCGGCCAAGATCCGCGACACCCTCGTGGCGCCCTACTCCCTGGATGGCAACGACGTGCGGGTATCGGTGAGCATCGGCATTGCCCTGTACACCCCGCAAAGCGTGAGCGCCGACAGCCTGATGGCGCAGTCCGACATGGCCCTGTACCGCTCCAAGGACAAGGGTCGCAACCAGTACCACTTCCACAACGAGGAAATTAACCAGGAGGTGACGGACCGGGTCGCCCTGGCCAACGATCTGCGTCGAGCCATCGAGAACCAGGAGCTGCATTTGCATTACCTGCCGGAAGTCGACCTGGGCACCGGCAAGATCCTCGGCATGGGCGTGCAGGTGCGCTGGAAGCATCCCGAGCGCGGCTGGCTGGAGCCGGAATCGTTCATGCCGGCGGCGGAAAAAAGCGGGATCATCATCCCTCTCGGCCATTGGGTGCTGGACCAGGCCTGCCAGCAGATGCGCCAGTGGCGCGACCAGAATATGGCGCCACCGGTGATTGCGCTCGACCTGTCGCTGACCCAGCTCAAGACCGGTCCGGAACTGATCTACGACGTACTGCGCACCACCGCCCGCTGGGAACTGGCGCCCTGGGACCTGCGCTTCGACGTTACCGAAGCCACCCTGGCCCAGACCAAGTGGACCCACAACGACGTACTGCCGCGCCTGTGTGAACTGGGTGTGCAGATCGCCATCGATGAGTTCGGCACCGAGTATTCCTCGTTCGATTACCTCAAGACCTACCGGGTCAACCACCTCAAGCTCGCCCAGCGGTTCCTCGACAGCGCCAACGCCGATCCGGAGAACGCCACGACCCTGCGGGCGATCATCAACTTCGCCCGGGATGTGGGCATCGGGATCATCGCTGAAGGCGTCGAGACCCAGGAGCAACGCTCCACGTTGATGTCCAGCGGCGGCTCGATGCAGGCCCAGGGGCATTACTTCAGCACTGTAGTAGACAGCGGCCAGGCAGCCGAACTGCTCAAGGCCGGCACCATCGTCCCGGTCACCGACCATTGGACCCGACCGGCGAGCGAGCTATCGGAGAGCAGCCCATGAATCCGTTGTCGGTCCCTGCGAACAGACGAATCCTGGTGGTGGACGACACGCCGGCGATCCACCAGGATTTTCGCAAGATTCTCAGCCCCAGCGCCGGTAACGATGCGTCGCTGGACGACACCGAGAGCTTGCTGTTCGGCACCCCGCAGGTCAGCCGGCTGCAGTTCCAGATCGACTCGGCCTACCAGGGCGAGGAGGCGCTGGAGCTGGTCAAGCGCGCCCAGGCCGAAGGCCAACCCTACGCCCTGGTGTTCGCCGACATGCGCATGCCGCCGGGCTGGGATGGCCTGCAGACCATCGAGAAACTGTGGGAGGCCGACCCGCGGCTGCAAATTGCGCTGTGCACGGCGTTCTCGGACTACACCTGGGAAACCATGTCGGAGCGGATCGAGTTCGACGATCAGTTGCTGATCCTCAAGAAGCCGTTCGACACCCTGGAAATCCGCCAGATGGCCA
Organism: Pseudomonas sp. SMV71; assembly: GCF_052042015.1. Taxonomy (NCBI): domain Bacteria; kingdom Pseudomonadati; phylum Pseudomonadota; class Gammaproteobacteria; order Pseudomonadales; family Pseudomonadaceae; genus Pseudomonas; species Pseudomonas sp. SMV71. The sequence goes on from NZ_JBKGGU010000018.1 coordinate 47,786, forward strand.
GCGCCATGACCTGGAAATGGCAGCTGGCCCAGGACGCCGCGCGCAAGATGCGCAGCCTGGAGCGCACGATCGAGGAGCGCGTCCAGGAGTTGCTCAAGGTTTCTCACCTGCTGCAATACGATGTGCTCACCGAGCTGCCCAACAGCATGTTGCTGGGCGACCGCCTGACCCAGGCCATGGCCCAGTGCCGACGCCACGATCGGCAACTGGCGGTGATGTTCATTGGCCTGGATCGCTTCAAGCGCATCAACAATGCGCTGGGGCATCCGGTGGGCGACGAAATGCTCAAGCGCGTGGCCCGAACCCTGTCAACCGTGGTGCGCGAATCGGACTCGGTGTTTCGCTACGGCTCCGATGAATTCGTCGTGGTGCTGGGGGACATCACCGACCCGCAGCAGACCAAGGGCGTGGCGGAAAAACTGCTGGCGGCCATCAGCTCTGCGCAACCGATCGACGGCCATGACCTGACCGTCACCGCGAGCCTGGGGGTCAGCGTGTACCCGGTCGACGGTTTCGACGCCGTGGCGCTGATCAAGAAGGCCGAAACCGCGATGCGCAACGTCAAGGAAACCGGCCCCAATGACTACCGGTTTTTCACCGAGGACATGAACCGCCGGGCACGCCAGCAGCAGACCATCGAATCCGGCTTGCGCCTGGCCCTGCAACGCAAGGAATTCGTGCTGCACTACCAGCCCAAGCTGGACCTGACCAGCGGCAAGGTGGTCGGTGTCGAGGCGCTGGTGCGCTGGAACCGCCCGGACTACGGCCTGGTGTATCCATCGGACTTCATCCCGGTGGCCGAGGACAGCGGGCTGATCGTGCCGCTGAGCCAATGGGTGCTCCAGGAAGCCTGCCAACAATCCTGCCGCTGGCAAGCCCAGGGGATGCGCCCGCTATGCCTGTCGGTGAATGTCTCGGCCATCGATTTTCGCCAGCGCGGTTTCGTCGAAGGCATCGCCCGTACCCTCAAGGAAACCGGACTGGACCCGACACAGTTAGAACTGGAGATCACCGAAAGCGTGCTGATGCAGAACATCGACACCACCGTCGCGGTCCTCAGGGCGATCAAGCAACTGGGAATACGGCTGGCCATCGACGACTTCGGCACCGGCTATTCGAGCCTGAGCTATTTGCAGAAATTTCCAGTGGATGTGTTGAAGATCGACCAGTCGTTCGTCGGCGACCTGAGCATCGACAGCAATGATGCCAAGTTGGTGAGCACCATCATCAACCTGGGCCGCAGCCTGAACCTGCACATCATTGCCGAAGGCGTGGAAACCCTTGAGCAATTGGAGTTCCTCAAGCGCCACCAATGCGAGGAAGCGCAGGGGTACTTCTTCAGCAAGGCGGTGGAGCCGCAAGCCTTCGTCCAATGGATGACCGAGTGGGAGCAACGCCAGTACCCGTTTTCATGAACCGCCAACTACCTTCAACGAAAAGATTCAAGGAAGCACCCGATGGCGTCATCTGGACTGTTACTGGCTCTGGGGCTGTTCGTGGGCGTGAGCGTGGCGGCACACGCCGCGCCCTTGGACGAACCGCTCAAACCGCTCCCCCCTGTTCCGACCCTGGACCCCAAGCGCGTCCAACTGGGCCTGCGCCTGTTCAATGATCCGCGGCTGTCGGTCAATAACACCTTGTCCTGCGCCAGTTGCCATCGCCTGGACAAGGGCGGAGCCGACGACAAGCCGTTTTCCACGGGCTTCGACGGCAAGCCGCTGGAGGTCAATACACCCACGGTGCTCAATGCCAGCCTGAACTTCCATCAGTTCTGGGACGGTCGGGTCGATACCCTGGAAGAACAGGCTCAGGATGTCGTGACCAGTTCCACGGAAATGGCCAGCACCTGGGAAACGGTGCTCAAGCGCATCGCCGACGACCCAGGCTATGTCAAGGATTTCAAAGAAGCCTACCCCGACGGCGTGACCGCCCCCAATATCCAGAATGCCCTGGCCGACTATGAACGCACCCTGCTGACTCCCAATTCGCGTTTCGACCAGTACCTGCTGGGCGATACCGACATCCTCACGCCCCGGGAAAAATTCGGTTACCAGCGCTTCAAGGAGTACGGCTGCATTGCCTGCCATCAGGGGGTGAACATCGGCGGCAACATGTTCCAGAAGTTCGGCGTCATGGGCGACTACATTGCCGACCGGGGCAATCCGACCCGGGCCGATGAAGGACGCTTCAATGTCACCGGCGACGAGGCGGACCGTCAGGTTTTCAAGGTGCCGAGCCTGCGTAACGTCGCGATGACCGCCCCCTATTTTCACAAGGGGTCGGCGCCGACCCTGGAGAAGGCGGTAGAAGTCATGTTCAAGTACCAGTTGGGACGTGAGCCGCAGAAAAACGACACCGAACTGATCGTTGAATTCCTCAAGACCCTGACCGGCGAATGGGAGGGCAAGCCTCAATGACAGTTCTACGCCGCCTCGGCCTTGCCTTCATCGGCCTGCTGCTGGCTTCGGTCCTGCTGTTCATGTACGTCAATTCCGGTGCGCAACAGGCCGCCTCGTACATTGAATCCCGGGACCTGATCCGCCTGCTCAAGCAACAGGACGCCATCTGGGACAACGAAGTGCTCAAGTCGCGTATCGCCCTGAGCCATAACTACGATCCACTGGTGTCGCCGCTGCACGAGATGGCGCGGCTGTGGCAGCGCCTCGACGCTATCGAGTCGGAACCGGGTCGCCATGCGCCGTCGCGCTGGGAAGGCCTGCGTGACGAATACCTCAAGGCGGTCAAGGACAAGACCCGCCTGGTGGAGCAGTTCAAGTCGCGCAACGCGATATTGCGCAACTCCCTGGCCTTCCTGCCCACCGCCGAGGACGACATCCAGGCTCAGTTCAACCAGCTGTCCGACGAGGAAAAACTGCAACTGCAAAGTGTCGCCATCGACACTTACGACCTGCTGCTCAGCAGTATGGAATTTGCCCAGCTCACCACCCGCGAGATCGCCGCCGAAGTGTTGGTGGGCCTGAATCGGCTCGACGTGAACAAAGAGCGCTTGCCTCAGGGGCTGAATGACTCCGTCAATATCCTGAGCCGGCACATTGCCCTGATCCTGCGCGAACAGCCGCGGGTCAATGAGTTATTGGAAGGCATCGAGGCCATCCCGGTGTCCGATCATCTGGATGCCATCAGCAGTCTGCTGGAAAAAGACCAGGAAATCGCCGCCAGCCAATACCAGCGCAATCACGTCTACCTGCTGGTGTTCGCCACGTTGCTGGTGTTGATATTGATCTGGCTGGCGGTGCGTTTGATACGCAGTTTCGGCGAGATCAAGCGGGTCAACAACGCCCTGCAAAGCGCCAACGATGAACTGGAACAACGGGTCGAAGAGCGTACCCGCCAGCTCAAGGACACCCAGAGCGAACTGATGGACACCGCCCGCCAGGCCGGCATGGCGGAGATCGCGACCAACGTGCTGCACAACGTCGGCAACGTGCTCAACAGCGTGAACATTTCCGCCGACCTGGTCAGCCGCAAACTGCGCAGCAGCAAAGCGGTAGGCCTGGGCAAGGCGATGCAATTGATCAACGAACACCCTCACGACCTGGGGCATTTCCTCACCGAGGACGACAAAGGCAAACTGCTGCCCGGCTACCTCAATCAACTGGTGGAAGCCATTGCGCTGGAGCAGCAGGGCCTGATCGACGAACTGGCCCAGTTGAGCAAGAGCGTGGACCACATCAAGGACATCGTCTCCACGCAACAATCCTACGCCGGCGCCAACAGCCTGCTGGAACCGCTGGTGGTCAGCGAACTGCTCGAAGATGCCTTGCGCATGAACTCCGGCGCACTGACCCGCCATCATGTTACGGTCATCAAGGAATACGGCGATGTGCCGCGCATCATGGGCGACAAGCATCGCTTGCTGCTGATCCTGATCAACCTGATCAGCAACGCCAAGTACGCCATGGCCGGGGTCTCCAACCATGCGCGGAACATGACCCTCAGGGCCGAGGTGGTGGACGACGAGACCTTGCGGATCAGCGTCACGGACGAAGGCGAAGGCATCCCCGAGGAGAACATGACACGCATCTTCGCCCATGGTTTTACCACTCGTAAGGAAGGCCACGGGTTTGGCCTGCACAGCTGCGCATTGGCGGCCATCGAAATGAACGGCCACCTCACCGCACACAGTGAGGGGCCAGGCAAAGGGGCAACGTTCGCGCTGCAACTGCCCCTGAAACTCGCAGAAGGTGAGCAATGAATAGCCTGAGTAACCGACGCATCCTGTTGATCGACGATACGCCCGCCATTCATGACGATTTCCGCAAGATCCTGACTCCACAGGACGACAGCAACCCCGACCTGCTGGACATGGAAAACGCACTGTTCGGCGACGCCCCGAAACCGGCCACCACCGTGTTTGAACTCGACTCGGCCTATGGCGGGCAGGAAGGCCTGAACAAGTTGCTGGACGCCGTGGCAAAGGAGCGCCCCTACGCCTTGGCGTTCGTCGACATGCGCATGCCCGAAGGCTGGGATGGTGCCAAGACCATCGAAGAGTTGTGGAAGCGCGACCCGCTGCTGCAGGTGGTGGTCTGCACCGCGTATTCGGATTACTCCTGGGATGAGCTGCTCGACCGACTGAACGGCCATGACCGGTTGCTGATCCTGAAAAAACCCTTCGACAACATCGAAGTCCAGCAGATGGCCAACACCCTGACCACCAAATGGGAAATGACCTCTCGCGCCCAACTGAAAATGAACAAGCTCGAGGACCTGGTGGAACAACGTACCCAAGCGTTCAGACAGGCCAGCGAGCTGCTGCAAATGGAAATCGACGAACGCAAGATGCTGGAAACCCAGCTGGTGCAGTCGGAAAAACTTGCCTCGCTGGGCCAGTTGGCAGCCGGGGTGGCTCATGAAATCAACAACCCGATCGGCTTCATCTCCTCCAACCTCGGGGCGTTGGACGGCTACTTTGCCAAGCTGCAGGAGATGCTCAGTGCCTATGGCGGCGCCGAAGGAGCCATCGCCTCGCCCGAATTGCTGATGAGCCTGACGAAACTGCGCGAAAAGGTGGAACTGGATTTCCTGGTGGAAGACATTCCGCTGCTGATCAAGGAATCCAAGGACGGTATCGCCCGGGTCGGGCAGATCGTCAAGGATTTGAAGGACTTCTCGCGGGTCGACTCCAGCCAGGAATGGCAGATGGCAAACCTTCAGCAGGGCATGGATTCGACGTTGAACATCGTCGCCAATGAAATCAAGTACAAGGCCGACGTGGTCAAGGAATACACGCCGCTACCGGAAGTGGAATGCCTGCCGTCGCAAATCAACCAGGTGATCATGAACCTGATCGTCAATGCAGCCCAGGCCATCGGCCCCGAGCGCGGCACCATCACCCTGCGCAACGGTGTCGGCGAAGACACCGTATGGATCGAAGTCGCCGACAACGGTTCGGGCATCCCACCGCAAACCCTGCAAAAAATCTTCGACCCCTTCTTCACCACCAAACCCATCGGCCAGGGCACAGGGCTGGGGCTGTCACTTTCCTACGGGATCGTGAAGAAGCACAACGGCGAGATCACCGTGCGCAGCGAAGTCGGGGTTGGCACCACCTTCCGCGTGGAACTGCCGTTGCGGCAGATGAAACAGGCGGGGTGAAACGCAACCCGGCGGCCCTGGCACCTCCCTTGCCATATGAAGCAGTGCCAGGCGCGCCCCTGTGGCGAGGGAGCTTGCTCCCGCTGGGCTGCGCAGCAGACCCAAAAGGTTGAAGGCAATCCCCCACACACCGAGGCGACTGGCTTGAGGGCTGCTTCGCACCCCAGCGGGAGCAAGCTCCCTCGCCACAGAGGACCGGCCATGTGATACGCGATCAGAAGTCGGGTATCTCTCTGGAGAAAATCCCCTCGCCACAGGCTTGCCCGCCGTTTCGCTGCCAGCGCAGAATGTCGGGATGCCTTGCCTGCGCGCCCCTCTGATGTCCAACCCCAAGGAAACCGTATGAGCCTGTCGCTGTTGAGCCGTTACGCCTTCTTTGCCGGCTGTGTGCTGTTCACCCTCGCCAGCCTGCCGTTCCTGCAACACGACTGGCTCTGGCCGATCACGCTGGTGACCGGGTTGTTGAGTCTGCTGGGGCTGTTCGATCTGTTCCAGAGCCGCCACGCGGTACGGCGCAACTATCCGATCCTGGGCAATATTCGGTACCTGGTCGAAGGCATCCGCCCGGAGATCCGCCAGTACCTGCTCGAATCCGACAGCGACGCCCTGCCCTTTTCCCGGGCACAACGTTCGCTGGTCTACTCCCGGGCCAAGAATGAAAGCGCCGACAAACCGTTCGGTACCCTGATCGACGTGTACCAGACCGGCTTCGAATTCATCGGCCACTCCATGCGCCCGGCGCCATTGAGCGACCCCAGCGGCTTTCGCGTGACGGTCGGCGGCCCGCAATGCACCCAACCGTATTCGGCTTCCGTGTTCAACATCTCGGCCATGAGCTTCGGCTCCCTGAGCGCCAACGCCATCCGCGCGCTGAATCAAGGCGCCAAGCTTGGCAACTTCGCCCACGACACCGGCGAGGGCAGCATCAGCCCCTATCACCGCGAACACGGCGGCGACCTGACCTGGGAACTGGGCAGCGGCTACTTCGGCTGCCGCACCAGCGACGGGCGCTTCGACCCGGAGCGCTTCGCCGTCCAGGCACAGAACCCACAGGTGCGGATGATTGAAATCAAGATGAGCCAGGGCGCCAAGCCCGGCCACGGCGGGATCCTGCCCAAGCACAAGGTCACCCGGGAAATCGCCGAGACCCGCGGCATTCTCATGGGCGAGGATTGCGTTTCACCGTCACGCCACAGCGCGTTCTCCACTCCCCTGGAGTTGATGCAATTCGTCCAGCAGCTACGGGAGCTGTCCGGCGGTAAACCGGTGGGCTTCAAGTTCTGCCTGGGGCACCCGTGGGAATTCATGGGCATCGCCAAGGCCATGCTGGAGACCGGCATCCTGCCCGATTTCATTGTCGTCGACGGCAAGGAAGGCGGCACGGGCGCGGCGCCGGTGGAATTCACCGACCACATCGGCGTGCCGTTGCGCGAGGGCCTGCTGTTCGTGCACAACACCCTGGTGGGCCTGAATCTGCGGGACAAGATCAAGCTCGGCGCCAGCGGCAAGATCGTCAGCGCCTTCGACATCGCCAGCGTCCTGGCCATCGGCGCCGACTGGGCCAACGCCGCCCGTGGCTTCATGTTCGCCATCGGCTGCATCCAATCGCAAAGCTGCCACACCAACAAATGCCCCACCGGCGTCGCCACCCAGGACACCTTGCGCCAACGCGCCCTGGTGGTCCCGGACAAGGCCCAGCGCGTCTACAACTTCCACCGCAACACCCTCAAGGCCCTGGCCGAAATGCTCGCCGCCGCCGGCCTCGACCATCCATCGCAGTTGCAACCCAAGCACCTGGTGCGGCGGATGTCGGCGACCGAGATCAAGCTGTTCTCGCAGTTGCATGTGTTTTTGAAACCGGGGGAATTGCTGACCGGGGAGGTGAATGGGGAGTTTTACTCGCGGATGTGGCAGATGGCGCGGGCGGACAGTTTTGAGCCGATGGACGTGGAGGCTGCTTAGCAATGGTCTGATTGCCAGTCTCGGCGGGAGCTGGTGTCGTCCTGGGGACAAATAGCGAAGCGACCACTGTTCCTTCAACTAACATGAAGGCCCGCTCCCAATCCTTGGCCAGTAGCCGCTGGGCATCCACATAAGCGCCATCGGCTACCCACCAAACCCTGCATCCAGAGCGTTTCAACACCTCGATATCGTTGAAATATACTGTCCCAGGGTTACCTGGCACCACTGCATAGCCACCCAGGTTTGAGATCTTCAGAAAAGCTTCAACAGACGAGCGAATGTAAAACTTGGGTTCAATACCTGTCTGGTTGTAGTAGTTGAAAGGCAGGTTCCACACCAAGGACTCGAAAACGATCTCATCCCCCGGTAATGCGGCTCGCTTGATCTCGGCCGCCAATGTGTCAAACCTGAAATCGCGACGATAATCGGTACCATTCAAGCCATCCGCCTGTCGATAGACCAACTGTAATCCTTGTGCTTCTACTGCCGTCGCAACTATCAAGGCCACCAAGATGCTCTTACTCCAAGCCAATCTGTCCAGCGCGGCGGCAACCATCAGCGGCAATCCCACTGCAGCAAATACCAGATAGCGAGGAGCGAACAACGGTACGGCGATCGCCACCAGGGCAAGAACAACAACCGGGATAAAAAAATAACTGATCAATAGACTGGCATAGCGCCGCTGATCGTTACTTTTCCAAAGCAGTATCGCCGCACATACAACGACGCCGACCAACGGCAGTGTGCGCATCCATAACGAATGCTCGCCCCAACTATTCATCACGGCAAACTGCCAGACGAGGCTGACCAACGCGTCAACCGTGATGGGCGGTATCCAGATAATGAGGGACTGTGAACGCGATAGTTGGTCGAACAGATGAGGCAGCCAAGGAATGTATAACAGCACTATAGCCACATTGGCCATTAACCATGACCGCGCAGATAGTGAAGTTGAGAAAACACCTTGCCGCCCCCGCCATACATAAAACCAGTGAACCAGTACGCACAGCGCGGAGAAATAGTGGGTGTAGAAAGCTGCGGTCATCAACAGCACGTAAATAACGGGAAAACGTTTCGTCCCAGGCGCGTTCACCCAGCTCACCAGGGCCACCGTAGCGCCCATCAACCAAAATCCGAGCAAGGTGTACATGCGCGCCTCCTGGCTGTAACGGACCGAGATCGGAAGCAATGCCAAGAGCAGCGCCGCCATCCAGGTCGCCCTGCGCGTGGTAACGAGACTCATCAATTTAATGCTCAGCAATACAGCGCCCACGTCCGCTAATGCGCTGAGTGACCTGACGGCCAAGGCACCATCGCCGAACAGCATCATCCAGTCATGCAGCACGAGATAATAGAGAGGCGGATGAACGTCCCGTGCCGTAATGTCCCAGATCTGTGAAGGCTGATGCCTGGCAAGCAGTATGCTGAAAGCTTCGTCATACCAGATTGAAGGCACTGTGATTGCGTGGAATCGCACCGCCAGTGCGAGGACTATCACCGCTACCAACGCTGAGCGGTCTCCAAATCGGATCAGTCGTTTTCCTGAGTCACGGGCAGTCGTCATAGGCACGCTCGCAAGAGAGCAAGGAACGGTCAATCTATGTGCGTGTCAAGGTGGGGTCTACTGTAAGAACTAACAGGCAGAAGGCATTTACTCCCATCAACAAAAAAGCCCCGATCATCCGACCGGGGCCCTCTTGCAACTTGGTTGATTCACTAAACCGAACGCACCACGCCTGCGGACGCATCCCGGGGCTGCAACTTGAAGCTGTAGAACAGCACCGTCAGCAATACCAGAAACGCCGGCCCCACATACAGCGCCACCCGCGTGTCCGGGAAGTAGGCCATCAGCCCCACCACCAACACCAGGAATGCCAGGGCCAGGTACGAGCTGACCGGGTACAGCCACATCCGGTACTTCAGGGCCGCACGCTCGGAAGCACTCAAGCCTTTGCGGAATTTAAGCTGCGCCAGCAGGATCATCACCCACGTCCAGATTGCGCCGAAGGTCGCGATGGAAGTCACCCAGACGAAGACTTTTTCCGGCACCAGGTAGTTGAGCAGCACGCCCAGCAGCAATGCGGCGATGGACAACAGCAATGCCCGGCGCGGCACGCCATTGGCCGAGGTCTTGGCGAAGCCGGCCGGGGCCTGGCCGTTCTGCGCCAGGCTATAGAGCATCCGCCCGGTGCTGAAAATCCCGCCGTTGCAGGACGACAGCGCGGCGGTGATCACCACGAAGTTGATGATGCCGGCGGCGGTCTTGATGCCCAGGCGCTCGAACGTCATCACAAACGGGCTGCCCTGGGTGCCGATTTCGTTCCATGGGTAGATCGACAGGATTACGAACAACGCGCCGACGTAGAACAGCAGAATCCGCCAGAACACCGAGCCGATAGCGTTGGGGATGGTTTTCTGTGGGTTCTTCGCTTCACCGGCGGTCAGGCCGATCATCTCCACGCCCAGGTAGGCGAACATCACCATTTGCAAGGACATCAACACGCCCTGCACGCCGTTGGGCAAGAAGCCCCCGTGGGTCCAGAGGTTGGAAATGCCCAGGGCCACGCCGTCGTTGCCGAACCCGAAGGCAATGATGCCGACGCCACCGATGACCATGGCGATGATGGTGACGATCTTGATCAGGGCGAACCAGAACTCGAATTCACCGAAGGCCTTGACCGCGATCAGGTTGATCGCCCCCATGCTGGCCAACGCGGCCAATGCCCAGATCCAGCGGGGCACATCGGGAAACCAGATGCCCATGTACACCGCCACGGCGGTGATTTCCGCCACGCAGGTCACCAGCCACAGGAACCAGTAGTTCCAGCCGGTCAGGAAGCCGGCCAGCGGACCGAGATAATCCTGGGCGTAACGGCTGAACGAACCGGCCACCGGGTTATGCACGGCCATTTCGCCGAGGGCGCGCATGATCACCAGGATCGCCAGGCCACCAATGATGTAAGAAAGCATGATTGCCGGGCCGGCCATTTCAATGGCCTTGGCCGAACCGAGGAACAGCCCGACACCGATACAGGCGCCGAGCGCCATCAGGCGGATATGCCGCTCGCCGAGTTCACGTTTGAGCGGACCACCCTGAGCGGTCTCGCCATGGGGCAGATGATTGCCGACAGGCATAGGTACAACCTCGTCTTGTTATTGGATTGACCACCGAGTTTCCAAGGCGCAAGCGGGTAAGCCTGCCACCTTGCCGAAACCGGGCCTGTCTCGTGGACAGACCGTCCTGTAGGACAACAGAACAGGATCAGCGGGCCGTGCAGTATAGGAAGCCAAGGATAGAGAGATTCACTGTAAAACCGAATAAATTCAGGCAAAAACCAAAAAAAATACTGTTTTTTGAGAGCCATTGACTGATATTGCCCCCCCTTGAACACATACCCCCGTGGCGAGGGAGCTTGCTCCCGCTCGGCTGCGCAGCAGACGCATAGCCCGATACCTGGGCAATTCAGGTGGCTTAAGAAAGAGCGAGGGCGGCTGCGCCACCCAGCGGGAGCAAGCTCCCTCGCCACAAAAGCGGATCAGTCCTAATAGCGATCAAAGCCAGACAGCATCCCAAAGTGGGTAATCGCCGATGCGCTTAACCAACCCGGCACGAAGAGGACTGGCAATGATGTAGCGGGCAAAGGGCAGCAGATCCTGGTTGTCACGGATCGCGCGGTCGTGAAAGCCGCTTTGCCAGAACGCACCGTTTCTATTCATGGCTCGGTTGACTGCAAGGGTGCTGCGGGATTTAACCGTCTGCATCACTTGAGTAAGCGGGACTTTCTCCAACTGCACCAGCCAATGCAAATGATCGGGCATTACAACCCAGGCAAGTGAGGTGACCTGTCCTCGCTCATGAGCCTGGCGCATTTGTGCAACCAGTAAGCGACCCAGTCTCCAGTTGCGGAAAATAGGCGCACGTCCGTGGACGACCGTTGTAATGAGATAACCGCGTCCATGCTCAGAAGAGCGGCCGCGACGCAATCGATGAGAGTTTGGACGTAGGCGACGCATTCCTTGGCTTCCTGCGATTTAGTTACTGATCACGATAGCGTTACCCAGGACAGTCCGGCGCGCTGATGACGGAACGAAACTTCCGAAAAAAACGTAGTACCCGTGGCGAGGGAGCTTGCTCCCGCTCGGCTGCGCAGCAGACGCATCGACCGATACCTGGGCAATTCAGGTGGCTTAAGAAAGAGCGAGGGCGGCTGCGCCACCCAGCGGGAGCAAGCTCCCTCGCCACAAGAGCCTGTCGACCTGAATACCTTGACCGGATCCCTGCAAAACAGTTGCCCGGCAATTTCCCTCCCCCCACGCCAACCACCGTCTAAGCTTCAAGCAAGTCCGATCAATCTGCTTGAATGGATCAGTCGACTATGGGCGCTTTGTGGCAAACCGATTCGAATAAACCTGTGGTCCCGACTGAACGTATGGAAGAAGCGCCTACACCCCAGAAAAAACGCCGCGCACGGCATGGCTGGCGGGCGTTCTGGTTGTTGCTGTTGATTATCGTCGTGGTAGTCGGCCTGGCGGTGGCCAAGGAAATGCGCACGGCGCAGTTCCAGTCCCGGGAGCTCAGCAAATACGCCGCGTCCCTGAGCTACTCGGTGCAACCGGGGCCCAGCGATTCGATTGTCTATCCCGGTGCAGGCCCATTCGACCGACGGCTGGGCTACAGCGCCCTGGGGGAGTTCCTGCCGCGCCTGCTCAAGCGCGACTACGTGATCCAGGCCCAGGCCCGTTTCTCGCCGGCTCTGATGAGTTACGTCGATAAAGGCCTGTTCGTACCCTACGCAGAAAAAATCCAGGCCGGGCTGACCATCACCGATTGCCGCGCTGCCCCGGTGTATCAGTTCAAATACCCGCAGCAGTTGTATTCAAGTTTCGACGCCATCCCGCCGGTGGTGGTGCAAAGCCTGTTGTTCATCGAGAACCGCTTCTTGCTCGACCCCAAACAACCCTTGGCCAACCCGGCGGTGGATTGGCCGCGCTTCGCCATGGCGGCATGGTCGCAGGTGGCCAAGCTGCTGAGTCTGCCGGGCCAGTCCGCTGGGGGCAGTACGCTGGCGACGCAATTGGAAAAGTACCGCCACTCTCCCGAAGGCCTGACGGTGTCCGGCGCGGAGAAAATCCGGCAGATGATTTCCGCCAGCGTGCGTGCCTACCAGGCCGGCCCGCAGACCCTCCAAGCGCGGCAGCGGGTGGTCCGTGACTACCTCAACAGCGTGCCGCTCTCCGCCGTACCGGGGCATGGCGAAGTGCATGGCATGGCCGAAGGCTTGCGGGTGTGGTACGGGGCCGATTTCAACCGGGCCAATGAACGGCTGTTCAGCACCGCCACCGACCCACAGGCCATGGCGGAAAAAGGCCTCGCGCTGCGGGAAATGCTCTCGTTGATGATCGCCCAGCGCCGCCCTTCCCATTACCTGACCAAGGGCCACGATGAACTGGCAAGCCTGACCGACAGCCACATCCGCCTGCTGGCGCAAAACGGCGTGATCGACGGTGCAATGGCCCAGGCCGCGCTGGCGAGCAAGGTCAGTTACCGCGACTGGGTCCAACAACCGACCATCCAGCCCATCGAAACCAACAAAGGCATCAGCGCTGCCCGCAGTCGCCTTGCCACACTACTCAATCGGCCACTTTACGACCTCGATCGCCTGGACCTGTCGGCGACCAGCACCTTGCAAAGCGATTTGCAGGCCCAGGCCACTGAGTATCTCAAGCGCTTGGCCGACCCGGCGTTCGCCGCCGAGATCGGCCTGATGGGAGAACGCCTGCTGACCCCCACCAGCACCACCCAGGTGCGCTACAGCTTCACACTGCTGGAACTGACCCCGGACGGCTCACGGGTGCGGGTACAGACCGACAGCACCGACCAGCCCTTCGACATCAACGAAGGCAGCAAGCTGGAGCTGGGCTCGACCGCCAAGTTGCGGGTCCTCACGACCTACCTGCAGATCATCGCCGAGCTGCATGATCGCTATGCCCGGCAGACCCCGGCCGAGCTGAAGAAAGCCGACATCGCCGAGCAGGACCGCCTGTCCCGCTGGGCCGTGGATTACCTGATTCAGAACGGCGACCGCGACCTGTCGAAAATGCTCGAGGCGGCGCTGGATCGCACCTATTCAGCCAGCCCTGGCGAGGCGTTTTTCACCGGGGGCGGGCTGCACACCTTCCACAACTTCCGCAACGAAGACAACGGCCGCAACCCCACCTTGCGCGACGCCCTGCGGGAGTCGATCAACCTGCCCTTCATCCGCCTGATGCGGGACCTGGTACGCTATTCCACCTATGGCGGTCCGGATAACAGCGCCGAACTGCTCAAGGATGACAAGGACCCGCGGCGCCAGGAATACCTGGCCCAGTTCGCCGACCGCGAAGGTACTTCGTTCCTGCTCAGGTTCTGGAAGAAGTATCAGAAAAAGGACACGGCCCAGCGCCTGGAAACCTTTCTCGACAGCATGCACCCCACGGCAATCCGCCTGGCCGCCGTGCACCGGTACTTCTTTCCCAATGACAGCCAGGAGAGTTTCAACCTGTTCGTGCGCTCGCACCTCAAATCAGCCAAGAGCAGTGAAAAGCTCACCGACGAACGCCTGGAACGGCTCTACCAGAGCTACGGCCCCGGTGCCTATGACCTGCCGGACCAGGGTTTCATCGCCAAGGTGCACCCGCTGGACCTGTGGTTGATGGGCTACCTGTTGAACAACCCCGACGCCAAGTTCAGCCAGATCGTCAAGGCCAGCCAGTTCGAGCGCCAGGAGGTCTACAGCTGGTTGTTCAAGAGCCGGCACAAGAGCGCTCGTGACAGTCGCATCCGCACCATGCTGGAGATCGAAGCGTTCCTGGATATTCATCAACGCTGGCAGAAAGTCGGCTATCCGTTCGACCATCTGGTGCCGTCACTGGCGACCGCCATCGGCAGCTCCGGTGACCGCCCTGCCGCGCTGGCGGAACTGGTGGGCACCATCCTCAACGACGGGATCCGGCAACCGGCGCTGCGCGTGGACAGCCTCGACTTTGCCGTCGGCACGCCCTACGAAACGCGGCTGGTCAGCAATCCGGACAACGGCAAGCGGGTGATGCCGGTGGAAGTGGCCCGGGCCCTGCGCGGCGCGCTGTCCCAGGTGGTGGATGCCGGCACCGCGAAACGGGTGGCCGGCAGTTTCAAACTGGCCGACGGCACGCCGCTGGCGATGGGGGGCAAGACCGGCACCGGCGACAACCGCATCGAAGCCATCGGCGCCGGCGGACGGATCCTCAGTTCCAAATCCATCAACCGCACCGCCACCTTTGTGTTCTACATCGGCGACAGCCATTTCGGCACCCTCACCGCCTACGTCCCGGGAGCTTCGGCGCAGAACTTCAAGTTCACCTCAGCCTTGCCGGTGCAGGTGCTCAAGGGCATGGCGCCGTTTCTCACCTCTTACTTGCAACCGGGGAGTCATACTCAGTGCAAGCCGTTGGTGGCGCGGCAATGAGTCACGGGAATGTGGTGCAAGGCCCCTGTGGCGAGGGGATTTATCCCCGCTGGGCTGCGCAGCTGCCCCCAAAAAGCGCGCCATCAACCTGATCCACCGTGGTGTCGGCTTTCAGGGCTGCTGCGCAGCCCAGCGGGGATAAATCCCCTCGCCACAAAGTCAGGGGTAGCCCCAGGTCAGGGGTTGACGCGAGGCACCGCATCGAAAATTACCGTGAAGTCCGCGTTATACACGCCGGGAGAAAGGGGGCGGGTAGGCGAGTTTGCAACAACGACACGCATGTCTGCCTGGGTCCCAGGTGTGGACGTGGCATCGTCCACGACTTCCTGAGGCCGGTCATCCAAGGGTACACCGTTGAATAGAACCCTCAGGGACACAATATCGACGCCGTTAGTCAGGTGGATGGCACCTGTCTGGTTAGCATTCTCGATGTACGCGTGGACCGAACCGTCGGTGTTCTTCACATCAAAGGTGTGGCGCAAAGACGTGAGTTTATAGGTGATGGGGTCGTAGTACATGTACTCATCCTTGCCAAACTCCGGATCCCGCGGCTGCACATGGAACTGCTGAGTCGGAATTTTCGCCTCGATATGAATGGCCGAATGTGCATCATCGGCCCCCAAGGCCAGCGCAGGACTCAAGGCCGCGGCGGCCAGAGCGGTAACGGACATAAATTTCTTCAACATGTTTTAACTTCCTTTTTTTCATCGTTATTGGAGAAGCGGCGAAGCAGCATCGGTGCGCCGGCGACGCCGATTGCCCTTGTGGCGAGGGAGCTTGCTCCCGCTCGACTGCGCAGCAGTCGCAGCGACGGCAAGGCCGGAACAAGCACGGGCAGCTTCGCCCGAAGCGTCGAACCGTCCCAATGGGTGCAAGCTCCCTCGTCACGAAGGTTTCGTACTGGCTCGACGAGTGCCGGTCGCCTAGGGCGCGGTGGCGTCGAACACCATGTGCACCGTGCCGTAGTAATCCCCTGGCTTGTAATCGTCATCGGGAGGGACAGCGGCGATCTCCAGTGGCACCTGGCGGCCTGGCCGGGCTTCAGTGGCCGAGACCACCTGAGTCGAATCCAGGGTCAGCTCGACGCCGTTGAACCGTACGCGCAAGTCGATGCGATCACGGCCATTGGAC
This sequence comes from Pseudomonas sp. SMV71, assembly GCF_052042015.1. Lineage (NCBI taxonomy): Bacteria > Pseudomonadati > Pseudomonadota > Gammaproteobacteria > Pseudomonadales > Pseudomonadaceae > Pseudomonas > Pseudomonas sp. SMV71. Next base: position 63,982 of record NZ_JBKGGU010000018.1, read on the forward strand.
AGGTAGGCCTCCTCCCCGAGGCGCGCGCCAATGGAGCCGTTGCTGTTTTTCACTTCATACGTGGCTCGCAACGGGCTCAGCTGCGAAGTGACCGTGCTGAACGGCAGGCGCTGTTCGCGCTGGACCAGTTGCGGGTCGAGGGGCAACACATAGAAGTCGGCCGTCGGGATGGTCACGTAGAGCTCGAACGTCTCCCGCTCGACAGCCCCCCAGGTCGACGACCAGGGCATGACCAGGGCGGTCAGTGCGAGGGGGCGTAGCCGTGTCTTGATCATTTTGATTTACCTCTTGCGTCAACGACGGTGCGGCGGCGGCAGCCGTCAGCCCTTGATCTCGACGTTCTGGGTTTTGCTGCCTTCGATCAGGGTGAAGCGATACTCACGCCCCGCTTCCTTGTCGAAGGCGAACGTGCGGCCCTTCATCACGTGATGCTTGGTAGTCGGGCGGCAATCGTTGTCCTTCTTCGCCTCGCAGTCCTTGAACTCATCGATCACCACCACGCTGTTGCCGTTGTTGCGCAGTTGGTAGCGCTGGGCGTTGTCATCGATCACGGTGTCGAAGCGGGTGTCCTTGGGCCGCACGAAGAACACCGTGCCGTAGCCCGCCAACACCTTGACCCCGGCCGCCACCCGCTCTTTCTTATAGGCTTCGCGTTCCTCGGCGCTGACGGCGAATTCGTCTTCCGCTTCGGGCACCACCGGCACGAAACGCACGCGGAAATAACGCTCCTTGTCGCGGTTGCCCATGAACAGCAACCGCGTGCCCTGCACCCCGTTGGCCGGCACGATCAGGCGCGCCGGGCTGGCCATCAGGCCATCCCGGGCCTGGGCACTGGCCTGGTTCTGCAGCGGCACCTCGCTGTAGGTGCCGTCTTTGTTGTAGATGATTTCCAGGATGTTCACCTTGACGAAAGCCGTAGACGACCCGCCGTTGAACACCCGTTTCATGTAGGTGGTCTTGTTGCCGTCCAGGTAGTCATAGACCACCCCGACACCGATCTGCGGACCGGCCTGGGCCGCGCCGCAAAACAGGGAAAACCCTACCCATGCCCATAATTGTTTCATCACTTGCTTAACCTCATGCATTGAACGCAACTCACAAAAAACAATTGGCCGACGGGCCGTTCAGACTTCCGAATCCCAGATCACCGTGACGCTGCCGGAATAAGCCTTGGCGCCGGTGTCCAGCATCTGCTCGACGCTGCCTTGGGCCACTTCGAAGTGCAGCATTCCAGACCGACGATCGACGTAGACACTCGGCTGGAACAGCTCGGTGCCGCTGCCGTCACGCAACAGCGGACGACGGACCACCGGCTGCCCGCTGGCATCTGCCAAGCCGTCGGGCAAGGTCACGCTGACGTTCACCGGCACGGCGTGGCCGGTGCCGGTTTCAGAAATCGCGCAGGTATTGCCGCTGACGGCCTGGCATTCGATTGCCATCTTGAAACGTGAAGAGGCCGAGATATGGAAGCGCTGGTCACGGAACAGCCGCGTCGGTTTGCGTCCGCTGTTCAGCCAGGCTTGCCAGCCTTCCTGAGGAACCAGTTCGACACGGTTGCCGCCAGGGGGTACCTCCACCTTGAGGGTGTGCTCGACGTCCAGTTTGAAATTGAGGGTGATCACCGAGTCAGTGGGCATCATCACGTCGCCCATATCGAAATCCTGCCCCGGGCCAACACCATAGGACACTGACCCGATGTACTGGCCAGACGACATTTTCAAAGGATTGGGGGTGCGCAATTCGTAGGCAAAGTCCAGATGACGGTAGGACAGGCTGGGAATCAGGTAACTGGCTTTTTTTGCGCACACGCCTTCGACTGGCGTCTTCCAGAAGAAGTTATAAATCAGGTGATTCAAGGTACCAAAATTGGTGGATCGACAAGGCGCTGGGGCATATCTCCAACTGGAACCGCCCCACAACCGGTTGTGAGCGGTCACGATATCTACACCTCCTCCAACGAGTTCTACCACACTGGTCGGGAGCTGATAGCGCGAACCGATACCGGAAATGCGGACTTGAACCATTTCGGTTTCGCCAGTATCGGTATGAGTCACCTGGGCCAAACGCCAGGTTGCCGGTACATCGAACATTGCACCATGCCGAGTGCTGCCATGGTTGGCCTGGATGGGTCCGGACGAATTGAACGCGATGGGTAGCTGTAGGCTGAACATGTTTTCTCGCTGGCATACGTCCGGATACAGCGCGCAATACCCTGAAATCGGCGTGGTGTTGCGAAACGTATTCTCATTGGGTTTCGAGGGATCAGGCCTGAATAGGGCGTTGATATCCTTGCTGACAGCACTGGCCGTCGACGCACCGGCCAACAGCATCACCGAAACCACGCTGCGCATTGCTATGGGTAAAAGCTTCATATGTCCCTCACCGTCCTTCGCTCAGGCAGGCCAATCCGTGCCCTTAAACTTCCGAATCCCAGATCACCGTGACGTTGCCGGTGTAGGCTTTGGCGCCGGTGTCGAGCATTTCTTCAACGCCGCTTCGAGCCACCTCGAAGTGCAGCATCCCCGATCTGCGGTCGACATACAGGCCCGGCTGGAACAACTCGGTACCACTGCCGTCGCGCAGCAATGGTCGACGGTTGACCGGTTGCCCGGCGCCGTCGGTCAAGCCGTCGGGCAAGGTCACGCTGACGTCCACCGGCACGGTGTGGCCGGTGTCGGTTTCGGAGATCGCGCAGGTGTTGCCGCTGAGGTATTGGCATTCGAGCGCCATCTTGAAGCGCGAAGAAGCGGAAATATGGAAACGTTGATCGCGAAACAGCCGCGTGGGCTTGCGCCCGCTGTTGAGCCAGGATTGCCAACCTTCCTGAGGTACCAGCTCGACGCGATTGCCGCCGGGGGGGACTTCGACCTTGAGGGTGTGCTCGACGTCGAGCTTCAAATTGAGTGTGATCGTCGAATCATTGGGAATCATGACATCGCCCAGATCGAGGTCCTGCCCCGGTCCAACGGTATAGGTCAGCGTCCCCGTGTATCGACCGGATGACATCTTCAACGGGTTCGGGGTGCGCAATTCATAGGCAAAATCCAGGTGGGCGTAGTTCATGGACGGAATCGTATAAAGCGCTTTCTTGGCACACACACCCCCCACCGGCGTCTTCCAGAAAAACTCGTAGTCACTGGGGGTCAGGTAGCCCACACCACTGTAGCGGCAGGGTGTCGGTGCGTTGACCCAGCTTGAACCATTCCATAACTTTCTATGAGCGTCGCGAGCGATCACGCCCCCACCGACCAAATCGATGACGCCCCCAGGAATTCGATATTTCGAGCCAAAACCGGAAAAGCGCACTTCAACGACTTCAGTTTCGCCCGTAGCGGCATGAGTGACCTGTGCTGAACGCCAGTTGGTGGGCACTTTGAACATTGCACCTCGGCGAACATCTCCATGATTGGCTTGAATAGGAGCGGTGGAGTTGGCGGTCAGGGGCAACCGAATGCTGAACATCCTGGCGGTCCCACAATCCTGTGGATGACTTGCACAGTAACCACTGACAGGCGTGGTGTTGAGAAAGGTATTTTCCTGAGGTTTCGAAGAGTCAGGCCTGAATATCGCAGTAATATCTCGGCTCACGGCATTGGCAACGGGCACGCAAGCAAACAACAACACTGAAACCAGGCTGCGCGCGGCTACCGATAAGGGTTTCATCTATACAACCTCATACATCAACGCGAATCCCTGCAAGTTGTGGGAAGAATCCTCTGGCGGGGAGCGCCCTGCTCCCCGCGCCATATGAGAACTCAGGAGCGCTGCCGGCCCTCGTGGGCCGCAGCCAGCGAGCTGTCGGCCAGGCTGTCCGGCGTGCAGCGCAGGTCGCCGATCATCAGCACATCGCCTTCGTTGGTAGCGGTTTCCGGGTCGAGGCGGAAGCGGCAGAACAGCTCGTCGCCATAACGCACTTCCAGGGTCGGCGAGGCAGCATTCATCTCCATGGAGAAGAACCCGTCCGCCTCGCTGACGCCGCGGCTGGCGTGGTTGATCACGTGATGCCCCTTGAGCGGTTCGCCCTGCGGGTCCAGCAGGCGCCCAAGCACGGTCACGGTTTTCATCACGCTGATCTTGCGGTAGTCCACGCCACCCTTGTTCAAGTGATAGCGGGTGCGTGCCGGCTCGATGTTCGCCGCCGGTGGGTGCACGCCCTCGAAATCGAAGGTCACCATGCTGTTGCGGTAGGCGGTGATCGGCACGAAGTTGCGGCCCGGATGCAAGGTAGTGGTGCCGCCGGTCAAGTCGTCGGCGCGCAGGACGATGTCATCCAGGTCGGTTTCCACGTCGACGATCATCCCCGCGCCGCGGCCATGCGGCAGGCCGGTGAAGGCGGCTTTCTGGCCGCCGACCGCCACGGTGCTGCTCAGGTTCAGGCCGCCGGTGAGGTTGTCGTTATAGGACGAGCGCTGGAGGAAGCCGTCGCCGTAGAGCGATTCGGTGCTGAAGCTGGCCATGCTGGACAGGCCCACGCCATAAGTGTCGACCAACGCCGTGGCAGACACGTTTTGCAGGACATGATCCTCAAGGTCCCGGCGGTAGGTCAGCGAGGCATTGTTGTCCCGGTCGCCTTCGCGGGAAGTGCGGGTGCCGATGCTGCCCGACCAGTATTCACCCGGTCCGCCCAGGGCAACGCTGACGCTCAAGTCCACGCCGCGGTTGCGCTGGTCATTGGTGCTTGACGTGCCGGGGCGGTCGAACACCGACAGGCGCCAGTTGGCGTCGCTGCCGCGCAGCTTGCCGCGCTGGGTCCAGCCCAGGTCCAGGCCCAGGCCCTCGACGTTGCCCTCGCTGTAGGCCAGCCGGCCGTTGATCGACGACTTGTTGCTCAGGCGATGGTTGACCGACAGCGACGAGTTGCTGGTCTGGCCGACGAACACGTTGCGCTGGCGAATGCGAGTACCATCCGGCAGGGTCTCGTAGGTGTTGCGGGTATCCAGCCAACTGCGGTTGTGGCTGGCGACGACGCTGCCCTGGCCGTAGCTGTACAGGGCCTGCACGTCCATGCCGTTGCCGTACTGTTCGGTGTGGTAGACGTTGGCGTACAGGTTGGTGTGGGAGGCCAGGGTCCAGTCGATCGACGTGCCGACCTGCAGCTTGTCCTGCACCTGGCGCGTGGAGCCGCCAAGGATCACCCGCGGATGCAGCAGGTAGTTGACGCCAACCCCCGCGGTCGTGAACCCCGAGGGCTGGTCTTCCCAGTTGCTCCAGAGCCGGGTTTCGCGGCCAGCGAACAGGTTATAGCGCCAGCGTTCCTCGGTGCTGCTCCAGTTGTTCGGCTTGTAGACCAGTTCCTGGCTGGTGGCGGTGGTTTGCCCGTCTTCGATCAGACGCACTTCCACTTCATAGATGCCGCCGGGCAATGGGCGGGTGTCCAGGCTCTGCAAGCCGGCGCTGACGGCCTGGGTGTTGATCAACAGGCCGTTGCGATAAATTTCCACCGACGCCTGGCGGCTGGCGGTGACATAAATGGGGTAGACGCTGGGTTTCGGATTGTCGATCACCAGGCTGTCGGAACTGCCGTACATCACGCCCAACGCAGTGTCAGGGTTGGCACCGAACGAGCGGATCTGTCGGTTCAAGCCATCGGAGCTGGGGGTGAAATACCCCAGGCGCAGGAAATTGCCTTCCAGTTCGCGTTGGGTAAAGAGTTCATGGACGGCGTGGTAGAGCTTGTCGTCCGGTCCGCCCAGGCGCGAGAGCTGAAGGTCCAGGGACTGGCTCCAGTTGCCCACGCTGGAAATGGCGTTGAGGCCATAGCGCCCACCTGTGTCCTGCTCCTGGCCACCGTTGAGATTGAGTTGGTTATTGAAGATCAGGCCCAGGCTGCCGTCCTGGGGTTGATCGTGATAACGCAAGGGTTCGGTGCCGCGCTCCACATCTCGGGTGAGGATCGAAACCAGGGAGTTTTCCAGGCTGTAGTGCACGGCAAGCAGCCCGGCGGTGCAACTCCGTTCACAGGCGCCTAACGCCTGTCCCTGCTTGAGTGTCTGCTCCCACTGGTCCCGCTCGACGGCCTTGATCGTGCTGTCATGGGTGTCGGTGAATTCAAGCAGGGTAATGCGATCATCCCGCGTCAAGACCACCATGGCTTCACCGAGGTACTGCTGATTGAGCTCGATACGAACAGCCAGTGGTACATCGAAGAAGTGCGCTTCAAATTCCGCCGGCAGGCCCTTGGCCTGACCCAGCAGGCTACTCGGCGTGGTACCGGGGGCAGTCGGCGCGGCCAATGCATTCGCGCACAACAACAGCGCGAGCGCACCCGCGATGGGTGTCATCGGTAACATCAACGGACTCTCATGATCAGCGAGCTTTCGGGGTGTTTCGGATTCAGGCCGACCGGCCGGGGAGAACCGGTCGACCTGCTGCTGCCCGGTGACGAGGTGAGCGTCACCGGGCGGCGAACGGCCTTACGGGCGCGGCACGGCGTCGAAGATGACGGTCATGTCGGCGGTGTACAGGCCGTTCTGGGTTGCCAGCGGCTTGGCCGGGGTGATGGTCATGTCGGCCTGGGTGCCCGGAGTGGAGGTGGCGTCGTCGACCACTTCCTGGGGCATGGCGGTCAGAGTGACGCCGTTGAAGGCCGTGGTCAGGGCGATCGCATCGCGGCCGTTGTACAGCGAAGCCGGGCCGCCTTCGATGTAGGCATTGACCGAACCTTCGGTGTTTTTCACGTTGTAGGTCTGACGCAGCGAAGTCAGGGTGCCGCTGACCGTGTTGTAGGTCATGGTTTCATCCTTACCCCAATCGGCGTTAGTTGGCTGCACATGGAACTGCTGGCTCGGGATGTTCGCAGTGATGTGGATGGACGAGTGCGCCTCGTCAGCCGCGAACGCCAGCGAAGAACTCAGGGCCGCAGCGGTCAGGGAAGCGGCGGTTACGATTTTCATGAGCATGGGTTAACACCTGTTCATAGCAATAAAGAGAGAAGGGTTGAAGTGGCAGGCCCAATACAACTTGGCGTGCCCCCTCAACGCCGCTGCATGATCGTCGCTCTTTAATTAAAAATAAGCAGGAAAGTTCACCTGTACTTGTAGTAAATCGCGCACGCGGAACTGCGAAAAATCCGCGATTTTTGATAAACCGTAACTTTTAATGTAAGAGACTTCCCACAATCCCGCTAGTTGCGGTTGAAATACCCTTACGCCCATCCGGTTTCGTCCCGCAAACATAAGGGACTGCGCTATGGTCATATTTCATTTGTTGTAGGAACAAACTAAGATATATCGCTTACACAAGATATATCTATATAGGCGAAGATATATCTGAAGTCAAAGATATATCTCAGTTCTATTTATGCAGAACAGAGAGCAGATAGATGACAGTCCTTTATTCCCCTACCACTCCAGAACCCGGTCACCGCGATGGCTTCGACCGGCGCCCTCCCGGTCGCGAGCGCGGCGGCCGCGGCCCCCGGGTCTTCGCTGCCGGCGACCTGAAATTGTTGCTGCTGGCGCTGATTGCCGAGAAGCCCCGCCACGGCTACGAGCTGATCCGCCAGATCGAGTCCATGTTCGACGGCGCCTATACCCCCAGCCCGGGTGTGATCTACCCGACCCTGACCCAGCTTGAAATGGGTAAGATGATCAGCGGCGACGCCGAGGGTGGAAAAAAATGCTACAGCGCGACCGATGCCGGACGTCTATTCCTGCAAGACCAGGCCGAAGCGCTGGATGCCGTGCGCATGCGCATCGAGACCAGCAAGCGCACCCTGCGCGACCAGGATCGGCCGGCGGACATCCATGAGGCGGAGGGCCACCTTCGCCAGGCCTTGCAGAAGCATCAAGGCCGCTGGAGCCCGGAAGAAATCCTGCGGGTACGCGCTCTGCTGAACGACACCGTCAAAGCCATCGTCGACGGCCCCGCCCGTCCTTCTGAATCGGAGTCAAGCCATGACTGAAATCGATCCAAACACCATTCACCGCGTCAATCACCCAATCAAGCGCCGACGCCTGCAAGTATTGCGAGTGATCGACCTGACCCCGCGCATGCGCCGTATCACCGTGGGCGGGCCGGAACTGGCGGGGTTCGTCAGCCTGGGCACGGATGATCATGTAAAGGTGTTCTTTCCTCAGAACGCCGAGGAACACGCCGCGCTGGAATCCTTCGACCCCAGTGCCGGCAAGGACCAGGGACCATTGCCGGCGATGCGCGACTACACTCCGCGCCGCTATGACCTGCAAACCTTGGAGCTGGACCTGGACTTCGTGCTCCACGGCGACGGACCGGCCGCCACCTGGGCAGCCCAGGCCCGGCCCGGACAATACCTGAACATCGGCGGGCCTCGCGGCTCGATGATCGTGCCGGACATCTTCGACAGCTACCTGCTGATCGGCGACGAAACCGCCCTGCCCGCCATCGCTCGCCGCCTCGAAGGCCTGGCGCCGAACCGGCGGGCGCTGGTGGTGGTGGAAGTGGCGAACGGCGCCGAGCAGCAGCTCCTCCAGAGCCCGGCGCAGGTGCACGTGATCTGGGTGCTGCGCGAAGGCCGCCAGGACAGCCTGCTCACCACCGTGCAACATCTGGACATGCCGGGCGGCAAGCTCTACGCCTGGGTCGCGACCGAAAGCAGAGTGTCGCGGCAGATTCGCAAGGTACTGCTGGAGGAGAAAGGGCTGGATCAGGCGTTTGTGAAGGCGGTGGGTTATTGGAAGGCAGAGGGTAGTGACGAGCCATGAACCCACTACAGACTGAACACTTACCCGTGGCGAGGGAGCTTGCTCCCGCTCGAGTGCGTAGCGCTCGCAGGCTCTTTGGGGCCGCTGCGCGACCCAGCGGGAGCAAGCTCCCTCGCCACAGGGGCAAGTCAGTCGATATGTGCGTTGGCCGATAAGCCGCTATCGCGAGCAAGCTTTGCTCCCACAGGGGTTATCATTTGCGTTCGAATATTGCCGAACCAGGTACTCAATGCTTTTCCTGACCGCCTACATCGCCAGCGTCGTGCTGATCAACTACGCCTTCTCCGCCGCGCCGCACCTGGACATCATCTGGTCGGCCTGGGGTGGGCTGGTGTTCATCCTGCGGGACATGGTGCAGACCCGCTTCGGTCATGGCGCCATCGTCGCGATGCTGGCAGCGCTGGTGTTGTCCTACGTCACCTCGGATCCGACCATCGCCCTGGCCAGTGCCACGGCGTTCGCGGTATCGGAGTGCATCGACTGGTTGGTGTTCACCATTACCAAGCGTCCGTTGCATGACCGGCTCTGGATCAGCTCGGCCCTGAGCATCCCCCTGGACACCTTCATTTTCTTCGGCCTGATCGACGCCCTGACGCCCGGCGTAGTGACCACCGCCCTGGCCTCGAAATTCGCCGGGGTCACGGCTGTCTGGCTGATCATGGCCTGGCGCTTACGTCGGCAGGTCATGGCCAATTGAAGCCAAACCCGGCGGTTCATGTAAAATGCCGCGTTTTCTCCCCATGGGAAGCTCGCCCGGCGTGCAACCCTCGATGATCCGCTCCTGTTTGAGGACCTTCAGATGACCCGTATCGGAACCCCATTGTCGCCCACCGCGACCCGCGTATTGCTGTGTGGCAGCGGCGAGCTGGGCAAGGAAGTGGTAATCGAACTGCAGCGCCTGGGTGTCGAAGTGATTGCCGTGGATCGCTACGCCAACGCGCCGGCCATGCAAGTGGCCCATCGCAGCCACGTGATCAACATGCTCGACGGCGCCGCCCTGCGTGCGGTGATCGAAGCCGAGAAGCCGCACTTCATCGTGCCGGAAATCGAAGCCATCGCCACCGCGACCCTGGTGGAACTGGAAGCCGAAGGTTTCACCGTGATTCCTACCGCCCGCGCCGCGCAGTTGACCATGAACCGCGAAGGCATCCGTCGCCTGGCCGCCGAAGAGCTGGGCCTGCCGACCTCGCCGTACTTCTTCGCCGACACCGTAGAGGATTACCGCAAGGCCGTCGAAACCCTGGGTTTCCCCTGCGTGGTCAAGCCGGTCATGAGTTCCTCGGGCAAGGGCCAGAGCCTGCTGCGCAGTGCCGATGACGTGCAGAAAGCCTGGGACTATGCCCAGGAAGGCGGCCGGGCCGGCAAGGGTCGGGTGATCATCGAGGGGTTCATCGACTTCGACTACGAAATCACTCTGCTCACCGTGCGTCATGCCGGCGGCACCACCTTCTGCGCACCGGTCGGCCATCGTCAGGAAAAAGGCGATTATCAGGAGTCCTGGCAGCCCCAGGCCATGAGCCCGGCGGCCCTGGCTGAGTCCGAGCGCGTCGCCAAGGCCGTGACCGAGGCCTTGGGCGGTCGCGGGATGTTCGGTGTCGAGCTGTTCATCAAGGGCGATCAGGTGTGGTTCAGCGAAGTCTCGCCACGCCCACATGACACCGGCCTGGTGACACTGATTTCCCAGGACCTGTCGCAGTTCGCCCTGCACGCCCGGGCAATCCTCGGCCTGCCGATCCCGCTGATTCGCCAGTTCGGCCCTTCGGCCTCGGCGGTAATTCTGGTGGAAGGCCAATCGACCCAGACCGCGTTCGCCAACCTGGGCGCTGCCCTGAGCGAACCGGACACCGCCCTGCGCCTGTTCGGCAAACCGGAAGTCAACGGCCAGCGTCGCCTGGGCGTGGCCCTGGCCCGCGACGAGTCCATCGAAGCCGCCCGTGCCAAGGCGACCCGCGCATCCCAGGCGGTGAAGATCGAACTGTAAAACCGTACACAGTCCCGTGGCGAGGGAGCTTGCTCCCGCTGGGGTGCGAAGCAGCCCCCTGTGTCTGGGCACCACATCGCAGGGGACGCTGGCGCGTCCAGCGGGAGCAAGCTCCCTCGCCACAGAAGCGTTTGTGCAACAATAAAACATCTGCTACACCAGCCGGGGCTTTAACCCAGCTACAAAAAAGGCGACACCCGCAAAGGTGTCGCCTTTTTCATGAGCGCCGGTTTGCTTAATCCGGCAGTTTGTAGGCAATCACATAGTCACCCTGCTTCGTCCCCAGAGAACCATGCCCCCCTGCAACGACCAGCACGTACTGCTTGCCGTCCTTGCCGGTGTAGGTCATCGGCGTGGTCTGGGCGCCGGCTGGCAGGCGGCCTTCCCAGAGTTGCTTGCCGTTTTTCACATCGTAGGCGCGCAGGTACTGGTCGAGAGTGCCGCTCAGGAACGCCACGCCACCGGCGGTGGTGAACGTACCGCCCAGGCTCGGCACACCCATGCTCAGCGGGATCGGAACCGGCGAGCTGTCACGCACGGTGCCGTTCTTGTGCTTCCACAGGGTCTTGTGGTTGGTCAGGTCCACAGCCGCCACGTAACCCCAGGCCGGTGCCTGGCACGGCAGGCCCATTGGCGAGAGCAGCGCTTCGAGGATCACGCCATACGGCGCGCCCTTGTTCGGCTGCACGCCTTCGGTCTCGCTCTTGCGACCCGGGCCGCCAGCGACTTCCGCAGCCGGTACCAGTTTCGACTTGAACGCCATGTAGCTCGGGTTGACGAACGCGATCTGGCGCACCGGATCGACCGAGATGCCGCCCCAGTCGAACACGCCGAAGTTACCTGGGTAAACGATCGAGCCTTGCAGCGACGGCGGCGTGAACATGCCTTCATAACGCAGCGACTTGAAGTCGATCCGGCACAACATCTGGTCGAACGGGGTCACGCCCCACATGTCGCGTTCCTGGAGGACCGGCGGCACGAAGTTCAGGTCGGACATCGGTTGCGTCGGCGACGTATGGTCGCCTTCCACCGCGCCTTGCGGCACCGGGATTTCCTTGATGGGAATGATCGGCTGGCCGTTGCTGCGGTCCAGCACGTAGATGCTGCCCTGCTTGGTCGAAGCCAGCACGGCCGGTTTGACGCCATCGGCGGTCTTCATGTCCATCAGGGTCGGTTGACCGCCGACGTCCATATCCCACAGGTCATGGTGGGTGAACTGGAAGTACCAGCGTACCTTGCCGGTGGCGATGTCCAGGGCGGTCAGGCCGGCGGAATATTTTTCCGACTCCGGCGTGCGATTGCCGCCGAACTGATCGGGGGTCTGGTTGCCCATCGGCAGGTAGAGCATGCCGAGTTTTTCATCGACGCTGAACATGGACCACATGTTCGGCGAGTTGCGGGTGTAGGTCTGGCCTTCGGCAATCGGCGTGGTGTCGTCCGGGTTGCCGCTGTCCCAGTTCCACACCAGCTTGCCGGTGTGCACGTCGTAAGCGCGGATCACGCCGCTGGGTTCATCGGTAGAGACGTTGTCGGTGACGTGGCCGCCGATCACCACCAGGTTCTGGGTGACAGCCGGTGGCGAGGTGGAGTAGTAACCGCCCGCGTTGAAGCCGCCGATATTGGCGCTCAGATCGACCTGGCCCTTGTCGCCGAAGTCTTCGCACATCTTGCCGGTGTCGGCATTGAGGGCGATCAGACGGGTGTCGGCGGTCGGCAGGAAGATCCGCCGTGGGCAAACGGTGCTGGCCGGCGTGGTGCTGGCGGTACCGGTCGGGCTCTGCTCGGCCGAAGCGTACACGGCGTCATCGTGATAGCTCACACCTCGGCAGGTCATGTGGGCCCAGCCCTTGAAGTTTTCTGCCTTCTGGGTAGACAGCTTCGGATCGAAACGCCAGATTTCGTTGCCGGTTTCCGGTTCCAGCGCAATCACCTGGCTGTGAGGCGTGCACACATAGAGCATGCCGTTGACCTTCAGCGGGGTGTTTTCCGCCGTGGTCTCGCCCGGATCGCCTGGCCCCGGCAGGTCGCCGGTGCGGTAGCTCCAGGCTTGCTCCAGCTTGCTGACGTTCTGGGGGGTAATCTGTGCCAGCGGCGAATAACGATCGCCATGGGCACTGCGGCCGTAGGAATTCCAGTCGCCATCCGGCATTGCCGGGGCGGTGTTGGTCATGCCCGGCACGCTGTCACGATCCAGTTGCCCTTTGATTTCACCGGGGTTGGTGAACTGGCTGGCCAGCGCGGCGATACCGGCGATGATCACGGCGGCGCTCAGGGCGCGGGTGCCCATCGGCGAGGCGTCGGCGGTCAGCAGCGGACGACGGAACCATGGCAGCAACAGGACGATGCCCAAGGCAAACAGCATCGCCAGGCGCGGCACCAGTTGCCACCAGTCCAGGCCCACTTCCCACAATGCCCACACGGTACTGGCGAACAGCACCAGTGCGTACAGGCCCAAGGCTGCGCGACGGGCCATGATCAGCAGTACGCCGGTCACGGCCAGACCGATACCGGCCAGCAAGTAATACAGCGAGCCGCCGAGCGTGCTCAGCTTGATCCCCCCGACCAGCAGGGCCAGGCCCATCAATAGAAGCAGAATGCCGAGCAGACTCGGTAGCAGACGGCTTCGACTCAAAGCACCCTCAGTGCTCATAGTGTGATTCTCCGTGAGGTTTTAAGGAGTCCCGCGCAAGGTGTCACTGTAGATGACGATCCTTTGGGGGCTTGGTTCAGTTGAAAGCGATTGAGTGACTGCAATTCCTGTGGGAGCGAGCCTGCTCGCGATGGCGTCAGCACATTCAGACACAAGGTTGGCTGTTACGCCGCCATCGCGAGCACGCTCGCTCCCACAGGTTTTCCCTACCCCAGACAGCGCTATCTTGCAAAGGCTGAACATGGAGCATTCAGGAGGCGTTCTTCGGTCTTTAATCAGGATTGGCTGAGCGCAACAGCTCTGGCATGCGGCAAGAACCGTTTCAGCAACGGCGCAAGGATAATGTCCTGTTACAGATAGAGAAAGGTCTTTTCTTGACATGGATCATTTCGGTTTCAGTAACAGTGTGCAGCTAGCGCGACCACTCAAAGACGCAACTATGCTTTCCCGTTGACGGCACCTCGGCTAAGGTGCGCGGTTTTACACTTTCCTCGCGCAAAGGCCCGCCATGACCGAACCGAACAACAACCCACTGCACGGCGTGACGCTGGAGCAGATCCTCAATGCCCTGGTGCAGCATTACGAATGGTCGGGGCTGGCCGAGCGCATCGATATCCGCTGTTTTAAAAGCGACCCGAGCATCAAGTCGAGCCTGACCTTCCTGCGCAAGACGCCTTGGGCACGGGAGAAAGTCGAGCGCCTGTACATCAAGTTGATGCGAACCAAGCGTCCGGTCTGAGCCGTGATGATCAATCCGGGTCGTCGCCTCACGCTGCGCCAGCGTTTCGTGTCGGTGACCGCGCTGCTGGGCTGGGTGGGGTTGAGCATCCAGTTGTACCTGATCCTGCTCGTTCGCTGGGAATTGGGCGCGAGCCTGCTGGGCGGGCTGGTGAACACCTTCAGCTTCTTCACGGTGCTGACCAACATCCTGGTGGCGGTGGTGCTGACCTGGGAGCTGACTGAGCGCCCTTGCGCCGTGCGCCGCTGGTTCCTGCTGCCGAGCGTACGCAGCGGCATCGCCGTCAGCATCGCCCTGGTCAGCCTGGCCTACAACCTGCTGCTGCGCCACCTCTGGCAACCCGAGGGCTCGCAGTTCGTGGCCGACGAGCTGCTGCACGACGTGGTGCCAGTGTTGTACGTCGTCTATTGGTGGCGCTGGGTGCCCAAGGGCAGCCTGCGCTTGGGCCATGTCGGCCTGTGGATGATTTATCCGGTGGTGTATTTCGCCTATCTCCTGCTGCGGGGAAATTCGCTGGCAACCTACCCCTACCCGTTCATCGACGTGACAAAGCTGGGTTATCCACAGGTGTTCATCAATGCCGGGGGGATACTGGCAGGGTTTGTGGTGATTGCGCTGGGGGTGGTGGGGTTGGATCGGTGGATGGGACGTCGTGCTGAACCCAAGTGAACTCGCTTTTGTGGCGAGGGAGCTTGCTCCCGCTGGGCCGGGCTGGCGTTCCAGTGCGAAGCAGCCCTGAAATGGACCACCCCGGTGAGTCAGGCAGATTGAGCCGACTGTGTTGGGGCCGCTGCGCGGCCCAGCGGGAGCAAGCTCCCTCGCCACAGGGGGCTGTATTCACATTCAGGATCGTGCAGGCAACATCCACACCAAACCACTGGCCTTCGCCCGCTCATGACACAACGCCAGGACGCTGCGTCGTTCGTCATTATCCATCCGGCTCCAGCGAGTGATCTCCGCCACGGTCCGCTGGCAACCAGTGCAGATATCATCATCGTCCAGCGCGCAGATGCTCACGCAGGGCGACGGGACCGGACGTTCGGGTGGGTTCATGGCTCTTGCTCGACCAGGTCGCGGGCATAGCGCTGGGCGTTGTGGACGTAGTGGGCGGCGCTGGCTTCGAGCATCTTCTTCTGCGCCTCGGTCAGCTCACGAACCACCTTGCCCGGCGAACCCATCACCAGGGAACCGTCGGGAATTTCCTTGCCTTCGCCGATGAGCGAGTTGGCGCCGATGATGCAGTTCTTGCCGATCTTCGCGCCGTTGAGGATCACCGCATTGATGCCGATGAGGCTGTAGTCGCCTACCGTGCAGCCGTGAAGCATGGCGTTGTGGCCGATGGTCACGCCGGTGCCGATGGTCAGCGGATACCCCATGTCGGTGTGCATCACCGTGCCGTCCTGCACGTTGCTGTTCTTGCCGATCAGGATCAGCTCGTTGTCACCGCGCAACACCGCGTTGAACCAGACGTTAGCCCCTTCTTCGAGACGGACCTTGCCCACCAGCGTCGCGTTGGGCGCGACCCAGCTGTGTGGGTGGGTTTCGACACGGGCATCGCCCAGGCGGTATTTCATGATGATCCTCGGGCTTCAGGTATGGATGAAGGTTCTGGGCGGTTTGTGCAGGTCGATACCGGCGTCGAACAGCAGGTTGACCAGTTCGACGATCATGATCGCCGTCAGGCCCCAGATCTTGTATTCGCCGAAACGATAACTGGGCACGTACCAGCTGCGACCCTGGTAATCGATGCGATGCGTGTGTTCGCGGGGATCCTTGCGGAAAAACTCCAGCGGCACGCTGAACACTGCGGCGATTTCGGCATCGTTGGCCTGGTATTCGACGTAGTCGGGAATCACCCCGACGTACGGCGTGACCTTGATGCCATGCAGGGAAATCAACGGACTGAGGGGGCCGATCACTTCCACCAGGCCCGGCGGCAGGCCGATTTCTTCCTCGGCTTCGCGCAGGGCGGTGAAAACCAGGTCCGGGTCCTCCGGGTCACGGCGCCCACCGGGGAACGCCACTTCGCCGCCGTGGGTCGAGAGCCCACTGGCGCGCAGGGTCAATACCAGTTCCGGTTCTTCACTGCGGGTAATCGGCACCAGCACCGCGGCTTCGGGGAAACGTCGGTCGGCCTGCAAATCCTGCGGGGTATGGTTGCTTACTCGATGCAGTAGCTCGTCCAGCATGAGACTTCTCGATTTATTCGCTACCTTGCATCATGCACCAATCATTCAAGCGGCCCAACCCCCGTACCGCGTCGTGTCGCGAAACGACAACTTGCCGCACCGGCCCGCCCACGCCAAGATAGGCGCAGCATTCAGGAATCCAAGCATGAAATTCTGCAGCCAGTGCGGTAACCCGGTGACCCAACGCATACCCGAAGGCGACTCGCGCCTGCGCTTTGTCTGCGACGCCTGCCACACCATTCATTACCAGAACCCGAACATCGTGGCCGGCTGCGTGCCGACCTGGGGCAGCAAAGTCCTGCTGTGCCGGCGCGCCATCGAGCCACGGCGCGGCTACTGGACCTTGCCGGCGGGCTTCATGGAGAACGGGGAGACCGTCGAACAGGCCGCCGTACGCGAAACCGCCGAGGAAGCCTGTGCACGGGTGCGCAACTTGAGCATCTATACGCTGATCGACGTACCGCACATCAGCCAGGTGCATGTATTCTTCCGTGCCGAGCTGGTGGATGAAGACTTTGCCGCCGGGACAGAAAGCCTTGAGGTCAAACTGTTCGAAGAAGCCGATATACCCTGGGATGAACTGGCCTTTCGCACGGTGGGCCGCACCCTGGAATACTTCTTCGCCGATCGGCGAGCCGAGGCGTACCCGGTGCGATCCGAGTCGATCCCACCGCTGGCACAGCCCGCCAACTCCTGAAAACCATTTAGCCGCGACACTACCAGGGATATCGTTTCAATGCGTTGGTTGCTTGTGCTGTTCTGCTTGTCGTTCACCGCTGTGTCCCAGGCCTCTGCGTTGGGCACCTATGACGGCAAGGTCATCGAAAAAGTGCTGGTGCTCAAGTCCGCCCATCAATTGCAATTGATCAACGACGGCAAACCGCTCAAGACCTACCGTATTTCCCTGGGCAAAGGCGCCAAGAAGGGCCCTAAGCTGATCCAGGGCGACAAGCGCACCCCCGAAGGCTTCTACTGGATCGACTGGCGCAAGACCAGCGACCGCTTCTACCTGTCGATGCACATCTCCTACCCCAACATCAGCGACGCCGCCCGCGCCCGGCGTGAAGGCGTGGAACCGGGGAGCATGATCATGATCCACGGCACCCCGGACACCGAGGAAAATCCCGAAGAGCTGTTCCACACGCTGGACTGGACCGACGGCTGCATCGCCATGCGCAATGTCGACATGCGTGAAGTGTGGAACCTGGTGCCGGACGGGACGATGATCGAGATCCGGCCATAGCGCTGCGCTTCATCGCCTGAAGCGGAACGTGGAACAGTCCTGGCGGCAGTCGGGTGTGGGAGCGAGCCTGCTCGCGAAAACCACGCCACAGCCAGAATCGATGCTAGCTGCGCCACCGCTATCGCGAGCAGGCTCGCTCCCACCCTACGTGCGATCAGTCGCCGCAAAAAAATAAACAAAGCGCCAAAAGCAACCGGCATCCCTGCCGGCCAATACCACTTCGCCTTTCAATCCCCACGCTTTGCTGGATTCCCTGCCTGCGAAACGCATCGCACTAATACCACTTTATCTCCATCACTTTGAAGCAGTCCCTGAATGTCAAGGTAACGCGAAAAACCAGCATTGACGTGGTATTCAAGTGGTATTAATTTCCGCTTCACTCACCGGGCGAAAACAATCCTACAACCGCATCGGACACCTTATGCATGACATCCTGGCCTTGCGCCCTGACGACACCCAGCCCACACCGCTGTACTTGCAACTGGCCCGTAACCTGGAAGCGGCTATTCATGCCGGCCAATGGAAAGCCGAGCAGGCGATGCCATCCGAGCGCAGCTTGAGCGAACGACTGGGGATTTCCCGGGTCACCGCTCGCAAGGCATTGGAGGTGCTCCTCGAACAAGGCCTGATCCGTCGTCACCAAGGCTCGGGCACGTTCATCACTCCGCGCCTGGAACAGCCGCTGTCTCGCCTCAGTAGCTTCAGCGAAATGCTGCGGCTCAAGGGGTTCGTGCCCGGCTCCCAGTGGCTGCAACGGGAAATCACCCCACCCACCCACGAGGAATTGATCCGCCTGGGCCTGTCGCCCACCGACAAGGTCGCGCGGCTCAAGCGCTTGCGCAAGGCCGACGACACGGTCATGGCCATCGAGATGAGCACCCTGCCCGCCAGCATCGTTCCCAAACCACAGGCGGTGGGGGCCTCGCTCTACGAGTTTCTCGACAGCATCGGCAAACCGGTGGTGCGCGCCTTGCAGCACATCCAGGCCATCAACGCCTCGGACGAATTCGCGGCCCTGGTGGACATCGCCCCAGGCACCGCGATGCTGCTGATGACACGGGTCGGCTACCTGGAAGACAACACGCCCATCGAAGTCACCGACACTTATTGCCGCAACGATTACTACGACTTTGTCGCCGAGCTCCGGCGCTAGCCGCGCTGCCTCCCCAGACACCAGAGACTGCCCATGTCCGAAGACAACATCCTCACCGCCCATGGCTGGGTTCGCGGCCGCCTGATCCATGCCCACGGCAAGGTCGTGTCCGTCGAAGGCCAGCCATGCGATCCGGCTGACAATGACCTGCCTTACCTGTTGCCCGGCTTCATCGACCTGCATGTTCATGGAGGCGGCGGCAAGGACATCATGGAAGGCGCCGCCGCATTCGACACCATCGCCCGTACCCATGCGCGCTTTGGCACGACGTCCCTGCTGGCGACCACCATGACCGCGCCCAGCGATGAACTCGGCCGCGTGCTCGAAGCCTTGGGCGAGTTCTGCGAACAACGGCGCAGCGGCAGCGCCCGAGTGCTTGGCGTGCATCTGGAAGGCCCGTACATCAATCCCGGCAAACTGGGGGCTCAGCCGAACTTCGCCCACACCGCGATGATCGCCGAAGTAGAGGACTATCTGGCCCTGGCCCCCATCCGGGTAATCACTGTCGCTCCCGAAATCGCCGGCCACGATGCCCTGATCCGCGCCCTCAGTGCCCGAGGCGTGCGCATGCAGATCGGCCACACCCTGGGCAGTTACGAGGAAGGCGTCGCCGCGCTGGCCGCCGGGGCCAGCAGTTTCACCCATCTGTATAACGCCATGAGCCCGCTGCATCACCGCGAGCCGGGGATCGTCGGCGCGGCGCTGGCTCATGCGCGCTATGCCGAGTTGATCCCGGACCTGCTGCATGTGCACCCCGGCGCCATGCGCGTGGCCCTGCGCGCGATCCCGTGCCTGTACTGCGTGACCGATTCCACCGCGGCCGCCGGCATGCCCGATGGCGAGTACAAGCTGGGCAGCCACACCGTGACCAAGTGCCTGGGTGGCGTGCGGCTGGCCGATGGCACCCTGGCCGGCAGCACGCTGACCATGGACCAGGCGCTGCGCAACCTGGTGAAGATCGGCCTGTCCATCGCCGAAGCCTCGCAGCGCCTGTCCCAGTTCCCCGCCGACTACCTCGGCCTGCCCGAGCGTGGACGCCTGCAACCGGGTGCCTGGGCCGACTGCGTGCGCCTTGATCGTGCCCTGACCCTGACCGACGTGATGGTCGAAGGAGAAGCCCTTGACTTCCAAAATGCTTGAAGAAGCCCTCGCCGCTGACAAAGCCGTCGAACGCCAGCTGCAGCAACTGGATCCGATCCTGCAGGAGCTCGCCGGACGCCTGCGCCGCCAGCCGCCGCAAGTAGCGATGACCGTCGCCCGTGGCAGTTCCGATCATGCAGCCAGCTACTTCGCCTACCTGGCCATGCAACAACTCGGGCTGCCGGTGGCGTCGCTGCCGATGTCGGTGGTGACCATGCAGCAGGCGCCGCTCAAGGTCAGTGGCCAGGTGGCGTTCGGTTTTTCCCAATCGGGACAAAGCCCGGACCTGGTCAACAGTCTGCGCCTGTTGCGCAAGCGCGGCGCCTTGAGCGTGGCCATGGTCAACGCGCTCGACTCGCCTTTGGAAGCCGCTTGTGAATTCAGCGTGCCGCTGTGCGCTGGCGTAGAAAGCAGCGTCGCCGCCACCAAGAGTTTCATCGCCACCCTCAGCGCCAGCGCACGGCTAGTGGCCCAGTGGAAGGAGGACGCCCAGTTGCTGGAAGCCGGCACCGCCCTTCCCGAGGGGTTGCGCGATGCCAGCCGCCAGGATTGGAGCGCCGCCGTCGAGGCCCTGCGCGGCTGCCGGCAGTTGATGGTGATCGGCCGCGGCGCCGGCTTCGCCATTGCCCAGGAAGCGGCTCTCAAATTCAAGGAAACCTCAGCGATCCAGGCCGAAGCCTTCAGCAGCGCCGAGGTGCGCCACGGGCCTATGGCGCTGATCGATGAGCACTACCCGCTCCTGGTATTTGCCCCTCGCGGTGCCGAACAGGCTGGCGTGCTCAGCCTGGCTGCCGACATGCGCCAGCGCGGCGCACGGGTCTTGCTGGCCGCGCCCGATGACATCGTCGAGCGCGACCTGACCCTGACCTGCGCCGAACACCCGGCCCTGGATCCGATTCTGGCAATCCAGAGTTTCTATGGAATGGCTGCGCGCCTTTCCGTGGCGCGGGGCCTGGACCCGGACCAGCCGCGGCACCTGAGCAAGGTGACCCGCACGCATTGATCCGACAACCGACCGCAAGTCCAAGAAAAGGCCAGATGTGATCCGGGCCCAATGAGAGCAAGCCATGCCTGACAATAATAAAGAATTGACCCTCAGCGCCCCGCTCAGCGGCCCGGTGCTCAGCCTCGCCAACGTCCCGGACGCGGTGTTCGCCAGCGGCGCGCTGGGTGACGGGATCGCCATCGATCCGCTGAACGATACCCTCTATGCGCCTTGCGACGGCGACGTGATCCACGTCGCCCGTACGGGCCACGCCGTCACCTTGCGCGCCGACAACGGTGCCGAGGTGCTGTTGCACCTCGGACTGGACACCGTCGAGCTACGCGGCGACGGGTTTACCATGCTGGTCAAGGAAGGCGCGCGGGTCAGTAACGGTCAGCCATTGCTGCGTTACGACGTGGACAAGGTGGCTAGACGCTGCAAGAGCCTGGTCAGCCTGTTGGTCATCACCAACGGCGAGCACTTCCAGGCGCGACCCGTCACGCTCCTGGGTGTGAAAGTCGGCGAGCCGCTGCTGCACATCGTCGCCAAGAATACCGGCGCGTCCCCGGCCAACGATCAGGACGTCGGGCTGGAAGTCTCCGGCCAGGTCCGCATCGCCCATCGCGGCGGCCTGCACGCGCGGCCGGCGGCACGGGTGCGCCAGACCGCCCAGGGCTTCAAGAGCCGCTCGCAGCTGCATTTCGGCGGCCGGTCGGCATCCTGCGACAGTCTGATGGGAATGATGGGCCTGGCGATCACCGAACAGGCGCAGGTGCAGGTCAGTTGCCGAGGCAGCGATGCCGAAGCGGCGTTGCAAGCGTTACTGACGACCTTGTCCACCGCCTTGGCCGAAGAGACCCATGCACCGGCGCCGGCATTCAAACCGCACCCCCACCCCGCCGAAGACGGCGTGCTGCACGGCGTATGCGCCGCCCCCGGCGTGGCGGTCGGGCCACTGGTGCGGTTGGATGGCATTGTGTTGCCCGAGGACGCGGGCGGCCACGACGTCGAGGCGCAACGCCGACAACTCGACCAGGCTCTGGCGCAGGTCAGCGATGAAATCCGACTCACCCTTGACAGGGCAAGAACCCGGCGCAACAGCGACGAAGAAGCGATCTTCAACGCGCACCTGGCGTTGTTGGATGACCCGGCCCTGCTGGACGCCGCACGCCTGTGCATCGATCAGGGCAGTGCTGCGACTCACGCCTGGAGCCAATCCATCGATGCGCAATGCCGGGTGCTGCAACAACTGGGCAATACGCTGCTGGCCGAGCGCACCAATGACCTACGTGACCTGCGCCAGCGAGTCTTGCGGGCGCTGCTGGGGCAAACCTGGCCATTCGACGTACCGGCGGGCGCGATCGTCGCGGCCCAGGAGCTGACCCCATCGGACCTGCTGCACCTGTGCGCCCAAGGCGTGGCTGGGGTGTGCATGGTCGGCGGCGGCGCCACTTCCCACGTCGCCATCCTGGCCCGAGGCAAGGGCCTGCCGTGCCTCGTGGCGCTGGGCGAGGCCTTGCTGGAACAGCAAGGCCAGACGATGGTCCTGGACGCTGACGAAGGCCGTCTCGAGTTGCACCCCACTGCCGAGCGCCTGGCCCAGGTGCGACAGTTACACGCCGAACACGCCGAACGCCGTGCTCGGCAGCATGCCCTCGCGCACACACCTGCCCAAACCATCGACGGGATCCATATCGAAGTGGCTGCCAACGTCGCTTCCAGCGCCGATGCTGCCCAGGCCCTGGCCGATGGGGCCGACGGTGTGGGACTGCTACGCACCGAATTTCTCTTCGTGGACCGCCACACCGCGCCGGACGAGCAAGAGCAGCGCCAACGCTACCAAGCGGTGCTCGATGCCATGGCCGACAAGCCAGTGATCATCCGCACCATCGATGTCGGCGGCGACAAACAACTGGACTACCTGCCCCTGCCGAACGAAGCCAACCCAGTGCTGGGCCTGCGGGGTATTCGCCTGGCCCAGGTGCAGCCGCAACTGCTGGACCAGCAATTGCGCGCCTTGCTGCAAACCCGTCCGCTGGACCGCTGCCGGATCCTGTTGCCCATGGTCACTGAAGTCGACGAACTGCTGCACATCCGTCGGCGCCTCGACGCGTTGGCCAATGAGCTGGGCCTGAGCGAGCGACCGCAACTGGGGGTAATGATCGAGGTACCCGCCGCGGCCCTGCTGGCCGAACAACTGGCCGAGCACGCGGACTTCCTCTCCATCGGCACCAATGACCTGTCGCAGTACACCCTGGCCATGGACCGCGACCACGCCGGCCTCGCCCCCCGTGTGGACGCCCTGCACCCGGCATTGCTGCGGCTGATCGCCCAGGCCTGCGCCGGCGCGGCCCGGCATGGGCGCTGGATCGGTGTGTGCGGTGCCCTGGCGGCCGACCCGCTGGCGACACCGGTGCTCGTGGGGCTGGGCGTGCGGGAGCTGTCGGTCAGCGCGGCGCAGATCGGCGAGATCAAAGCACGTGTGCGCCAGCTCGACGCCGTCAAGTGCGCGTGCCTGAGCGCCGAACTGCTGACCCTGTCCAGTGCCGCCGCCGTGCGCCAGGCCTGCCACCAACACTGGCCCATGGGCTGAGTGCCTCGAACAACAATAAGGGAGAACCGCCATGTACCAGCACTTCATCGAAGGACTGCAACGCCTCGGCCGGGCACTGATGCTGCCTATCGCGATCCTGCCCATTGCCGGCCTGTTGCTGCGACTGGGCGACACCGATCTTCTGAACATCGTCATCATCCATGATGCCGGGCAAGCGATCTTCGCCAACCTGGCGATGATCTTCGCCATCGGCATCGCCGTGGGTTTTGCCCGGGACAATAACGGCACGGCGGGGTTGGCCGGGGCCATCGGTTACCTGGTGATGATCGCCACGCTGAAGGTGCTCGACGCCAGTATCAACATGGGCATGCTCGCGGGGATCATCAGCGGCCTGCTTGCGGGGGCACTGTACAACCGCTTCAAGGACATCAAGCTGCCCGAGTACCTGGCGTTCTTCGGCGGCCGGCGCTTCGTGCCGATCGTCACCGGCTTCAGTGCGGTGGGCCTGGGGCTGGTATTCGGCCTGGTCTGGCCGCCGATCCAGCACGGCATCAACAGCTTCGGCGCCTTGCTGATGGAAAGCGGCAGTATCGGCGCCTTCGTGTTCGGCGTGTTCAACCGGCTGTTGATCGTCACCGGTCTGCACCACATTCTCAACAACATGGCCTGGTTCATCTTCGGCAGCTTCACCGACCCGCACACCGGCGCGGTGGTCACCGGCGACCTGAGCCGATATTTTGCCGGCGACCCCAAAGGCGGCCAGTTCATGGCCGGCATGTTCCCGGTGATGCTCTTCGGCCTGCCGGCCGCTTGCCTGGCGATGTACCGCAACGCCTTGCCCCAGCGGCGCAAAGTCATGGGCGGGATCCTGCTGTCCATGGCGCTGACGTCGTTCCTTACCGGCGTTACCGAGCCCGTGGAGTTCGCCTTCATGTTCCTCGCGCCGTTGCTGTACCTGTTACATGCCTTGCTGACCGGGCTGTCCATGGCGATCACCGACTGGCTGAACATCCGCCTGGGCTTCACCTTCTCGGGCGGCTTCATCGACATGGTCCTGGGTTGGGGCAAGTCGACGAACGGTTGGTTGGTGGTGCCCGTGGGCCTGGCCTACGCGGTGGTCTACTACACCGTGTTCGACTTCTGCATTCGTCGCTTCGACCTCAAGACTCCCGGTCGTGAAGACGTCCCGACCACCGACAAACCGGTGATCGCCGCCAACCAGCGGGCCGCAGCCTACATCGCGGCACTCGGCGGCGCCGCCAACCTGATCACCGTTGGCGCCTGCACCACCCGCCTGCGGCTGGACATGGTGGACCGCAACAAAGCATCCGATAGTCAACTCAAGGCCCTGGGAGCCATGGCCGTGGTACGCCCCGGCAACGGTGGGAGCCTGCAAGTGGTGGTGGGGCCCATGGCCGACAGCATTGCCGACGAGATCCGCCTGGCACTGCCCGGGACCGCTACGAGCGACAAACCGGTGACCGAGCCGACGCAGGCCCGGTCGAACACCGTCAGCAACGAGCAGGCCGGGCAATGGCTGCAAGCCCTGGGCGGCCGAGACAACGTGCTGGCGCTGGAGTGCGTCGCCCAGACCCGGCTGCGAGTGCAACTGAGTGACGGCCGTCGGCTCTGCGAAGCGGATCTCAGCGCGCTGGGTTGCCAGGGGGTCAGTCCGTTGGAAGGCGGTGTCTGGCATCTGTTGGTGGGGGATAGCGCCAGCGCCATCAGTGACGCGCTGGAGGCGATGGCGAACACTCGTAACACCTATGCGCCCCCCGGCTTAGCCACCCCGTGAACCAGCCTGTGATAGATCTCAGAACCGCGGCCGTCCGCCAGGGTGAGTGCTAATCGCGCCACCACTGTCCACGGCCAAACAAGAAAGTGGCAGCGAGGGACAACCTTGAAACCCTGTCGGGAACTGCGGCGCGTCTGACCGACCTTCGCACCTGTGGCGAGGGGATTCATCCCCGTCGGGCTGCGCGGCAGCCCCTTGGTTGTTTATTCCCGTTTTCGTCGTGCCGCCTCGTCAGTTTCAGGGCCGCTGCGCGCCCAAGCGGGAGCAAGCTTCCTCGCCACGGGTCCTGTGCCTTACAGGCCCGTTTGTATTTATCTTCCGATTGATCGCGAGCAGGGTCGCTCCCACAAGGGCTGGGTGTTGTCCCACAGATGTGGTGATCAACATAGCCAGGTGTGGGAGCGAGCCTGCCCGCGATGAGGCCGGTACTGATTACATCACCCCCCAAACCCACCGTTCGTCTACCGCGCATCCCTTGACAAAACCCTCGATTAAAAGTCATTGATCATGACCCAACAACTGTCAGAAATAACAGGTAACGGATAATTCCGACAGATTGAAACCAATAAACACAACCTGGTTATTCGCGACCGTACCCAACCGATCAGCTTGTTACAAAAAACAGATCTTCCAGCCCGCCGCAGTCATCTACTCTCACCTTCACGCAGTGAACCGAGACGTACCCCAGCGGTACCCTCGCACTGCGCAACAGGTAGTCAAACTGTCAATTCGAAGAATAGGTCGTAATGAAGTATGTGATTCGATTGGCACCCTCGTTTCAAGTTGAGGTGTCCTAATCATGAGTAGAAGCAAAGGTTTTGTACGGGTGGCGGCTGTCGCCGTGGTATTGGCAGGCGCGTGGCAGGCGGGCCCAAATGCGTGGGCAGCGACCCAGGACCCGACGCAGAAAGAGGAGCCCTGGTACCAGGCCTGGCTTCAGGTCACGGCGGATTCGAGCGTGGATATCCGTGCGACCACACCTTCCCTGCGCTGGCGCACCGATATGGACACGCTCTATCGAGGCGACACCACCAATCAGGGGCTGGAGGCTTTCCAGGACGGGTTATTGCCTAAGTCCGTCGCGTTCCCCGAAGACGAGTGGATGTATGACTGGTTCAGCCATGGCGCTGGCGTCCAACGGTCGGTGTATAGCAGCACCACCCGCAATCAACGTATCGCCCAGAGTTTCGCCAATGAATGGGTGTTCGAGTTCAAGGCCCCCCATGGCATCGATCAGGAGCAATCGGGCGGGCCTATTGTCGGTGAGCAAGAGATCAGCTATCCGGGAGGGGTCAAGGGCATCTTTATCAAGCAAGCCTGCAAAAAAACCAACCTCGCCGATTGCATCGCCAACCCGAACTACCGTGAACCCACCGGCCACGAGACGATGCAGGAGGTTGCCGCGACCCGCATTGATTGGGACAAACTCGAACCGGCAGAAGGTCTGGCCTGGACAACGAACAAGCAATCCCTATGGGCAGTCGGCTCGGCACGGATCAATCCCGTCCAAGGAGCGGATGCACTGGCCAATGGCCTACGGGCAAAGAATTCGCAGCCACCGGTCTTACGTTGGGCGAGCAGCCCGGAATCAGCTTCCATTCAATCGGTCGTCGTGGCATTTCGTGACTACAGCGACGCCAAGATCTGGGCGGTCACGGAATCGGCAAACGGCGGCTGGGTGTATGAGGTCAGGCCCAACAGCGTAGCGGTGGATCTGTCAGGTAAGTACACCGGCAACCGTCCAGGGGCTTACGCATTCATTGGCGGTATCAAGAGCGGACTGTTGATGAACGCACGCCGCTTCGAAAAAGGCGTCAGTGAACCGGTCGAGTGCATCGGCATCGAGAAAGAAGCCTGCCGCCTCGAGAACCGGCATCAATAGACGGGCTAGGTAGAACCTCTGTGGGAGCGAGCCTGCTCGCGATAGCGGTGGATCAGCTGACATAGAAAGTGGATGTACTGGCCTCTTCGCGAGCAGGCTCGCTCCCACAGTTTTCGGGCCCACCGGAGATCCCATGTGGGAATCGGCTTGCGCTGGCAGGCATGTTTTAAACTGTTAAACCCGCCCAATAAAAAACCCGCTGAATCAATCAGCGGGTTTTCATCTCAACGGCCAGAGAATCAGAAATCCTCCAACCGCCACACCTCATAGGCTGGCGTCTCGTAGGGATGGCTCTGTTTCAAAGCCTTCACCACCCCCTCGATCAGCTCGTCAGCAACCACAAGCTCCACTTTCCATTCCTCGACCTGCTCGACCTGCCCCACCTCGCCAATGAATGGCTGGCTGCCGTCCAGCGGGCGAAACTGGCCCAGACCCAGCACTTGCCAGGCGCAGCGGTCATAGTCGCCGATTCGCCCGCCACCGGCAGCGAATACGGCGCTTTTGACCACGTCCACGTGGCTGGGCGGGACGAAGAAGCAGAGCTTGTACACGCTTTAGTTCACCCAGACGCGTGCGTTGCGGAACATGCGCATCCATGGCGCGTCTTCGTTCCAGTCGTCCGAACGCCACGAGTTCTGCACCGCACGGAAGACCCGCTCCGGGTGCGGCATCATGATCGTGACGCGGCCGTCGCGGCTGGTCAGGCCGGTGATCCCGCGTGGCGAGCCGTTCGGGTTGGCCGGGTAGGTTTCGGTGACCTTGCCGTGGTTGTCGACGAAGCGCAGCGCCACGCAACCGGACAGATCGGCTTCGAGCAAGGCTTCCTCGCTTTCGAACTCCGCATGGCCTTCACCGTGGGCGATGGCGATCGGCATGCGCGAACCGGCCATGCCTTGCAGGAAGATCGAGTTCGACTCCTGCACCTGGACCATCGCCACGCGGGCTTCGAACTGCTCGGAACGGTTACGCACGAAGTGCGGCCAGAACTCGCTGCCCGGAATCAGTTCGTGCAGGTTGGACATCATCTGGCAACCGTTGCACACGCCGAGGGTGAAGCTATCGGTGCGCTCGAAGAAACCCTGGAACGCATCGCGGGCGCGGCTGTTGAACAGTGCGGACTTGGCCCAGCCTTCACCGGCACCCAGGACGTCACCGTAGGAGAAGCCGCCACAGGCGACCATGCCCTTGAAGTCGTTCAGGTCGACACGACCGGCGAGGATGTCGCTCATGTGCACGTCGATCGCGTTGAAACCGGCGCGGTCGAACGCCGCGGCCATTTCCACCTGGCCGTTGACACCTTGCTCACGCAGGACCGCCACCTGTGGGCGAATACCTTTCTTGATGTAGGGCGCCGCCACGTCCTGATTGACGTCGTAGCTGAGCTTGGCGCTCAGGCCCGGGTTATCTTCTTCCAGCAGGGCGTCGAACTCCTGCTCGGCGCACTCGGCGTTATCGCGCAGGCGCTGGATCTGGTAGCTGGTTTCAGCCCACTGGCGCTGCAACAAGCGGCGCTGGCCTTCGAAGACGGTATCGCCGTTGAAGGTAATGTTGATGTGGGCGTTGTTGATCGGCTGGCCGATCACCGAGACGCAGTCGGCCAGGCCCGCAGCGCTGAACTGGGCGAGGATGTCCGGGGTGGCGTCCTGGCGAACCTGGATCACGGCGCCCAGCTCTTCGTTGAACAGGATGGCCGGGATTTCGGCGGCGGATTCGGCCACGCTGTCCAGGGTCAGGCTCAGGCCGCAGTGGCCGGCGAAGGCCATTTCCACCACGGTGGTCAGCAGGCCGCCGTCGGAACGGTCGTGGTAGGCCAGCAGGTGACCGTCGGCGTTGAGACCTTGGATCACGGCGAAGAACGCCTTCAGGTCTTCGGCATCATCGACGTCCGGCGCCTGCTTGCCGAGCTTGCCATGCACCTGGGCCAGGATCGAGGCGCCCATGCGGTTCTGGCCGCGGCCCAGGTCGATCAGGATCAGGTCGGTGGTGCCCTTGTCCATGCGCAGTTGCGGGGTCAGGGTCTGGCGGATGTCCGTTACCGGGGCGAAACCGGTCACGATCAGCGACAGCGGCGAGGTCACGCTCTTGTCTTCGCCTTGGTCTTTCCAGCGGGTGGCCATGGACATGGAGTCCTTGCCCACCGGAATGGTGATGCCCAGCTCCGGGCACAGCTCCATGCCGACCGCCTTGACGGTGTCGTACAGGCGGGCGTCTTCACCCGGATGACCGGCAGCCGACATCCAGTTGGCCGACAGCTTGATGTCGGAAATCTTGCCGATGCGCGAGGCCGCGAGGTTGGTCAGGGTCTCGCCGATCGCCATGCGGCCCGACGCCGGAGCGTCCAGCAGCGCCAGCGGGGTACGCTCGCCCATGGCCATGGCTTCACCGGTGTAGACGTCGAAGCTGGTGGCGGTCACGGCCACGTCGGCCACCGGCACCTGCCATGGACCGACCATCTGGTCACGGGCCACGAGACCGGTGATGGTACGGTCGCCGATAGTGATCAGGAAGCTCTTGCTCGCCACGGCCGGATGATGCAGCACGCGCTCGATGGAATCGGCGATGTCGAGGGTGGACGGATCGAAATCGTCGCCCAGCTCGGTTTCGCGAACGGCCGAACGGTGCATGCGCGGAGCCTTGCCCAGCAGCACTTCCAGCGGCATGTCCACCGGGCTGTTACCGAAGTGGCTGTCGGTGACGGTCAGTTGCGGCTCGGCAGTGGCTTCACCGACCACGGCGAACGGGCAACGCTCGCGCTCGCAGATGGCCTGGAAGCGTTCGAAATCGGCCGGGCCGACCGCCAGGACGTAACGCTCCTGGGATTCGTTGCTCCAGATTTCATGGGGGGCCATGCCCGGCTCGTCGTTCGGAATGTTGCGCAGCTCGAAGCGACCACCACGGCCACCGTCGTTGACCAGTTCCGGGAAGGCATTGGACAGGCCGCCCGCGCCGACGTCGTGGATGAAGCTGATGGGGTTCTGCTCGCCCAACTGCCAGCAACGGTCGATGACCTCCTGGCAGCGGCGTTCCATTTCCGGGTTTTCCCGCTGGACCGAGGCGAAGTCCAGGTCAGCCGAGCTGGTGCCGGTGGCCATGGAGGACGCCGCGCCGCCACCGAGGCCGATCAGCATCGCCGGGCCACCGAGGACGATCAACTTGGAGCCGACCACGATTTCGCCTTTCTGCACGTGTTCGGCGCGGATGTTGCCCATACCGCCGGCGAGCATGATCGGCTTGTGATAACCCCGGACTTCCTCACCACGCGGGGTGGCGATGGATTGTTCGAAGGTCCGGAAATAGCCGGTCAGGGCCGGACGGCCGAATTCGTTGTTGAACGCGGCACCACCCAGGGGCCCTTCGATCATGATGTCGAGGGCATTGACGATGCGCTCAGGCTTGCCGTAAGGCTTTTCCCACGGCTGTTCGAAACCCGGGATCTGCAGGTTCGACACGGTGAAGCCGGTCAGGCCAGCCTTGGGCTTGGCGCCGCGACCAGTGGCGCCTTCGTCGCGGATCTCGCCACCGGAACCGGTGGACGCGCCCGGGAACGGGGCAATCGCGGTCGGGTGGTTGTGGGTCTCGACCTTCATCAGGATGTGCACCGGTTCCTGGACCGCACCGTACTGGCGGGTCTCAGGGTTCGGGAAGAACCGGCCGGCGACGTTGCCGACGATGACCGCGGCGTTGTCCTTGTAGGCCGACAGCACGCCCTCGTTGTGCATTTGATAGGTGTTCTTGATCATGCCGAACAGGCTTTTTTCCTGGCTCTGGCCATCGATGTCCCAACTGGCGTTGAAGATCTTGTGGCGGCAGTGCTCGGAGTTGGCCTGGGCGAACATCATCAGTTCGATGTCGTGGGGATTGCGCTGGAGGCCCTGGAATGCATTGACCAGGTAATCGATCTCGTCTTCGGCCAGGGCCAGGCCCAGTTCGGCGTTGGCTTTTTCCAGCGCGGCGCGACCGCCGCCCAGCACGTCGATGGCGGTCAGCGGCTTGGGCTCGGCGTGGCTGAATAGGCCGGCGGCCTGCTCCAGGTTACCCAGTACGACCTGGGTCATGCGGTCATGCAGGCCGTCGGCGATCAGTTGGGCCTCGGCCTCGCTGAACTCACCGGCGACATAAAAGGCAATGCCGCGCTCCAGGCGCTGGATTTTCCCCAGGCCGCAGTTGCGGGCGATGTCGCTGGCCTTGCTCGACCACGGCGAAATGGTGCCGAAACGCGGCAGCACCAGGAACAGACGACCGGTCGGCTCCTGGACGGGAACGCTGGGACCGTACTTCAGAAGGCGCGCGAGCACCTGCTGTTCGTCGCCGGTCAACCCGCCGGTGACTTCGGCGAAGTGAGCGAATTCAGCATACAAGCCACTGACAGCCGGAACCTTCTGGCTCAGTTGCTCAAGGAGTTTGCTGTGGCGAAAGGCAGAAAGGGCAGGAGCGCCGCGCAGGATCAACATCTTCGGGACAGCCTCGGGAAGGGGGTGTGCTTTGAGGCCGTGCATTCTAGCCTAAACCGCTGCCAACGGCACTCGAAACGGCACGTACGGTGGCGGCCGAATGTCGGCCTTTGCGCCAAAGGCCTGTTTGGACGCTCGTTCCACGAGTCCCGATGAGATATTTTTCAGCGGCCCGAACCCCGCCGCACGCCGGCCGGCTTGCGTTGCGGGCATGTTTGGCGACCGCTAGCAGACTGGCCTTTTACTGTCGAGATATGGCGGCGCAGGCCGTTTGCGTATACTGCGCAGATGTTTTCCCCAACGGCTTTGCGTCCGCGGTACGCCAGATGGCTGATCGCAACCGGACTCTTCCTGGTGCTCAGTGGTTGTGTTGAGAAACCCAACACACTGGAGCGCGTAAAGGAGGATGGCGTGCTGCGGGTAATTACCCGGAACAGTCCCGCCACCTACTTTGAGGATCGCAACGGTGAAACCGGCTTCGAATACGAGCTGGTGAAGCGCTTCGCCGACGATTTGGGGGTGGAGCTCAAGATCGAGACCGCCGACAACCTCGACGACCTGTTCAACCAGGTCGGCAAGCCCAACGGCCCGGTATTGGCCGCTGCCGGCCTGGTCAGCAGCGAGGCGCGCAAGAAGCAGGTACGGTTCTCCCACCCGTACCTGGAAGTCACCCCGCAGATCATCTACCGCAACGGTCAGTCACGCCCCACCGACGCGGCGGCCCTGGCGGGCAAGAAGATCATGGTGCTCAAGGGCAGCAGCCACGCCGAGCAGCTGGCGCAACTGAAGCAACAATACCCGGGCATCGAATACGAAGAATCCGACGCGGTAGAAGTGGTCGACCTGCTGCGCATGGTCGATGAGGGCCAGATCGACCTGACCCTGGTGGATTCCAACGAAGTGGCGATGAACCAGGTGTACTTCCCCAACGTGCGCGTCGCATTCGACCTGGGCGACGCCCGCAGCCAGAGCTGGGCGGTGGCCCCCGGCGAAGACAACAGCCTGCTCAATGAGATCAACGGTTACCTGGACAAGGTCCAGAAGAACGGCACCCTGCAACGCCTGAAAGACCGCTATTACGGGCACGTCGATGTTCTCGGCTACATGGGCGCCACCACCTTCGCCCAGCATCTGCAACAGCGCTTGCCCAAGTACGAACAGCACTTCAAGGCCTATGCCAAGCAGGAGAAAGTCGATTGGCGCCTGCTGGCCGCCATCGGCTATCAGGAATCGTTATGGCAACCGGCGGTCACGTCCAAGACCGGCGTGCGCGGCCTGATGATGCTGACCCAGAACACCGCTCAGGCCATGGGCGTGTCCAACCGCCTGGATCCGAAGCAAAGTATCATGGGCGGCGCGAAATACCTGGCCTACATGAAGGATCAGTTGGACGAGAGCATCGAAGAGCCGGACCGTACCTGGTTCGCCCTCGCCGCCTACAACGTCGGCAGCGGGCATCTGGACGACGCCCGCAAACTGGCCGCCAAGGAAGGGTTGAACCCGAACAAGTGGCTGGACGTGAAGAAGATCCTGCCGCGCCTGTCGCAGAAACAGTGGTACAGCAAGACCCGCTACGGTTACGCCCGGGGCGGCGAACCGGTGCACTTCGTGGCGAACATCCGTCGCTACTACGACATTCTCACCTGGGTTACACAGCCGCAGCTCGAAGGCGATCAGGTGGCCGAGGGCAATCTGCATGTACCCGGCGTCGACAAGAGCAAGCCGAATCAGGAATCCCCACAGCTCTGAAGCTCGCCAACCAAGCTAAGGAGTTGGGCGATGATCTCGTGGCGAGGGAGCTTGCTCCCGCTGGGACGGTCCGACGCCTCGGGCGCAGCAGCCCCAGTTTTGTGAGTGCTTCGCACTCAAGCGGGAGCAAGCTCCCTCGCCACAGGTTCAGTGGATGCCTCAAGGGAACAATCATTCCCACAAGGGGGGGTGATGGAGGTCAGGCCTTGGCAGCCGCCAGGATCAACGCCTTCATCTCCACCACCGCCGATTTGAACCCGACAAACAACGCATGGGCCACCAGCGCATGGCCGATGTTCAGCTCGTTGATGCCCTTGATGGCTGCCACCGCTTCGACGTTGTGGTAATGCAGGCCGTGTCCGGCGTTGACGATCAGGCCTTGGGCCAGGCCGAAGGTGACGCCATCGGCCACCCGCTGCAACTCATCAGCCACCGCCGTGGGCGTCTCGGCATCGGCGTAGCGACCGGTGTGCAATTCGATGGCCGGGGCACCGACCCGCTTGGAAGCTTCGATCTGCCGCTCATCGGCGTCGATGAACAGCGAAACCTCGGCGCCGGTTTTCGACAACCGCTCCACCGCCGCCCTGATCCGCGCTTCCTGACCCGCCACGTCCAGTCCGCCTTCGGTGGTCAGTTCCTGGCGCGTCTCCGGCACCAGGCAAATGTGCGCCGGGCGGATGCGCTCGGCGAACGCCATCATTTCCTCAGTGACGCCCATTTCGAAGTTCATGCGGGTTTGCAGCACATCCTTGAGCAACAGCACGTCGCGCTCCTGGATGTGCCGGCGGTCTTCACGCAGGTGCACGGTGATCCCGTCGGCGCCCGCCTCTTCGGCGTCCAGCGCAGCCTTGACCGGATCCGGGTAGCGCGTACCGCGGGCCTGGCGCAGGGTGGCGACATGGTCGATGTTCACGCCGAGAAGAATGCGATGGCTGGTGCTCACGTAAAAGCGCTCCTGAATGGACAATATTCGGCCCACAGCATACGGGTTGCTCAGGGCTTGCGAAACAACTCGCGACTGACCAGTGGCTTGCCACCCAGGTGAACCGCCAAGGCCTGGCGCATCAGCCGCTTGGCGGCAGCCAATGCACCTGGGGCACTCCAGTCCGCCTCGGCCATGGCCAGAAGCTCGGTACCATTGAACAACCCGGGTTGCAGCAGGAACACCTGCTCCAGGCCCGCGTCGACTTGCAGGCGGTACAGGCCGTCCGCTGCGATAGGCGCACCGTGCAGATCGGTATCGAGGGCAAAACCGTAGCCCAGGTCGTCCAGCAGCCGCCACTCGAACGAACGCAGCAGCGGCTCCAGCGGACGGCCTTCGGCCAGGGCTTGCAGCGTGGCGGCGTAATGGTCGAAGACCGCCGGGTGCGGGTCTTCGGCAGGCAGCAGGCGGATCAGCAGCTCATTGAGGTACATGCCGCTGAACAGCGCTTCGCCGTTGAGCCAGGCGGCAACGCCGTTGCTTTCCATGCGTGCGACATTCTTCAGCTCGCCGCGCCCACGAAACTCGACCTCCAGCGGCACGAACGGTCGCGCCAGCGTCCCGGCCTTGCCCCGCGCGCCCCGCAACACCGCCCGCAGCCGGCCCTGGGGGGTGAGGAAATCCACCAAGGCACTGCTTTCGCGGTAGGCGCGAGAGTGCAGGACGTAGGCAGGTTGGGCGATGGGTTGGGTGGGTGACATCAGGAGCCTGAGTATCAAAAGACTTCAATGGTTGAGGAGAACCATGTGGCGAGGGAGCTTGCTCCCGCTGGGCTGTAAAGCAGCCCTAAAACCAGCGACTTCGCTCAGCCAGATACACCGCAATGCCCGATATCACGACTGCTTTGCAGCCGAGCGGGAGCAAGCTCCCTCGCCACAACAGCCAGCCCGCACAGAACCTGGAATCAGAGGTCGCCGTAACCCAGCGAACGCAGCGCCCGTTCGTCATCGGACCAGCCGCCCTTCACCTTCACCCACAGGTTGAGCATGATCTTGGAGTCGAACAGCAGTTCCATGTCCTTGCGCGCCTCGGTGCCGATGCGCTTGATGCGCTCGCCCTTGTCGCCAATGATGATTTTTTTCTGGCCGTCACGTTCGACGAGGATCAGCGCATGGATGTGCAGGGTCTTGCCCTGTTGCTTGAACTCTTCGATTTCCACGGTGATCTGGTACGGCAGCTCGGCGCCCATCTGGCGCATGATTTTCTCGCGCACCAGTTCAGCGGCCAGGAAACGGCTGCTGCGGTCGGTGATCTGGTCTTCGGGGAAGAAATGATCGTTTTCCGGCAGATGCTCGGCAATCACTCGCTCCAGCGCATCGAGGTTGTGGCCGTGCTGGGCGGAAATCGGGATGATCTGGGCGTTTGGCAGTTGCTCCTGCAACCAGCTCAGGTGCGGCATCAGCTCAGCCTTGTCTTCGATGCGGTCGGTCTTGTTCAGCGCCACGATCAAAGGACCGGTCACGTACTGGACGCGCTCGAGAACCATTTGGTCTTCCTCGGTCCACTTGGTGCGGTCGACCACGAAGATCACCACGTCGACGTCTTTCAACGCCGCCGAAGCGGTCTTGTTCATGTAGCGGTTCAGGGCCTTCTCGCCGCCCTTGTGCATGCCCGGGGTATCGACATAGATCGCCTGCACGGTGCCCTCGGTCTTGATGCCCAGCATGTTGTGGCGGGTGGTCTGGGGCTTGCGCGAGGTGATCGCCAGTTTCTGGCCGAGGATATGATTGAGCAATGTAGACTTGCCCACGTTCGGCCGGCCGACGATGGCGACATAGCCGCAGCGGGTAACGTTTGTATCAGTCATTGCCATTCTCCACGCCCAGGGCTATCAGTGCTGCGGCGGCCGCTACCTGTTCGGCAATACGACGACTCACGCCCTGACCCCGGCTTTTTTCATTCAGTAAGACAACTTCGCATTCGACGAAGAAGGTGCGGCAATGCGGCTCGCCCTGGATATCCACGACCTCGTAGCGCGGCAGCTCGCAGCT
The DNA here is from genome assembly GCF_052042015.1 of Pseudomonas sp. SMV71. NCBI lineage: Bacteria > Pseudomonadati > Pseudomonadota > Gammaproteobacteria > Pseudomonadales > Pseudomonadaceae > Pseudomonas > Pseudomonas sp. SMV71. Next base: position 100,147 of record NZ_JBKGGU010000018.1, read on the forward strand.
GCGCGATTGCAGGAATTCCTGCAAGCGGGTCTTCGGGTCCTTGTTGGTGTCCACCAGCGTCAGGCTGTCGATCTCGGAGGTCAGCCAGGCCAGCACCCGTTCGCGGGCCACTTCCATCCCGGAGTCCAGGTAGATCGCGCCGATCAACGCTTCCAGGGCATCGGCCAGGATCGACTCGCGACGAAAACCGCCGCTTTTCAATTCGCCGGAGCCCAGGCGCAGGTATTCGCCCAGGTCGAAACCGCGGGCCAGCACGGCCAGAGTCTCACCTTTTACCAATCGTGCGCGCAAACGCGACAACTGGCCTTCGCGGGCCAGGGGGAAACGCTCGAACAGCGCCTCGCCGGCCACGAAGTTGAGGATGGCGTCACCGAGGAATTCCAGGCGCTCGTTGTTGCGACCGGCAAAACTGCGGTGCGTGAGGGCCAGGAGCATCAGCTCCTGATCTTTGAAGGTGTAGCCGAGCTGACGCTCGAGGCGGCTTAGAGAAACGCTCACGGTTTACCCACGCTGAGTTCGTGGCTGGATTCCACCGCCGGGACGGCAATGCACCGTTGGCTTGGGACAATTAACGCTGTGTTCAAAAATGACGTCCTGACTATCGTTGGCGCCTTAGGGTTTGTACGAAAAGTGCCTGCGCAGCGACTTTTCATATAAACCCTAGCAGCCTCCAGAAATGCATTCGGCGCTGTTCAACAGCGCCGTGTGTAGTTACTTGATCAGGCCCACCCGCGAGAAGTTCGGCAGATGACTGAGTTTGGGTTCCGGCCAGCTCATCCATACGGCGAAGGCCTTGCCGACGATGTTCCGGTCGGGGACCATGCCCAGCAGGTCCTTGGGAATGTTCGGATCATCCCAGTAGCGGCTGTCGTTGGAGTTGTCGCGATTGTCGCCCATCATGAAATAGTGCCCCGCCGGCACCGTCCAGGAATGGTCCGGAGTGGCGCGGTAACGGCTCATTTCCTTGCGGATCAGATGCTCGGCCTGGCCGAGTTTTTCCTTATAGAGCTCGGCGCTGCCCAGGGTGCCCGGCTCCGAACCGATCAACTGCTCGGCCACCGATTCGCCATTGACGAACAACCGCTTGTCGGCGGTGTAGCGGACCGTGTCGCCCGGCAGGCCGACCACGCGCTTGATGTAGTTGACGTTCGGGTCGCTGGGGAAGCGGAACACCATGACATCGCCGCGCTGCGGGTCACCCACCTCGATGATTTTCTTGTCGATCACCGGCAGGCGGATCCCGTAGGAAAACTTGTTCACCAGGATGAAATCGCCCACGTCCAGGGTCGGCTTCATCGAGCCGGACGGGATCTGGAAAGGTTCCACCAGGAACGAACGCAGCACCAGCACGATGAAGAGCACCGGGAAGAACGACTTGCCGTATTCGACCAGCAGCGGTTCCTTGTTGAGTTTTTCGACCACCCCGCCATCAGGCTGGCTGACGCTGCCCTGATAAGAGGCAATGGCCGCCCGGCGCCGGGGCGCCAGGAACAACAGATCGAGCAACGCCAACAAGCCGCAGACGAACACGGCGATCACCAGCAACAGCGGGAAATTTAGCGACATAGGACCTAACTATTCCAACCTGAGCACTGCAAGGAAGGCTTCCTGTGGAATTTCCACGTTACCGACCTGCTTCATGCGTTTCTTACCGGCCTTCTGCTTTTCCAACAGCTTGCGCTTACGGCTGACGTCGCCGCCGTAGCACTTGGCCAATACGTTCTTTCTGAGCGCCTTGACGGTTGTCCGCGCGACGATCTGCCCGCCGATGGCGGCCTGGATCGCTACGTCGAACATCTGCCGCGGAATCAGATCCTTCATCTTCTCGGTCAACGCACGTCCCTTGTAGTGCGCGTTGTCGCGGTGCACGATCAATGCCAGGGCATCGACCTTGTCACCGTTGATCAGCACGTCCAGCTTCACCAGATTAGCCGATTGGTAGCGATCGAAATGATAGTCCAGCGAAGCATAGCCGCGACTGGTGGATTTCAAGCGATCGAAGAAGTCCAGCACCACTTCGTTCATCGGCAGGTCGTAGGTCACCTGGACCTGCGACCCCAGGAACAGCATGTCGCGCTGTACGCCACGCTTCTCGATGCACAGGGTAATGACGTTACCCAGGTGCTCTTGAGGCACAAGGATATTGGCGCGAACGATCGGTTCGCGCATGTCTTCGATGGCCGACAGGTCCGGAAGCTTGGACGGGTTGTCGACGTAGATGGTTTCACCGTTCTTGAGCAGCAGCTCGAAGATAACCGTCGGGGCGGTGGTGATCAGGTCCAGGTCGTACTCGCGCTCCAGGCGCTCCTGGATGATCTCCATGTGCAGCATGCCCAGGAACCCGCAACGGAAGCCGAAGCCCAGGGCGTCGGAGCTTTCCGGGGTGTATTGCAGGGACGAGTCGTTCAGGGTCAGCTTCTGCAGGGCTTCGCGGAAATCCTCGAAGTCGTCGGAGCTGACCGGGAACAGGCCGGCATAGACCTGCGGCTGGATACGCTTGAAGCCAGGCAGCACATCGACGTCGGGAGTGGAACTCAAGGTCAGGGTGTCGCCGACCGGCGCCCCGTGGATGTCCTTGATGCCGGCGATGATGAAACCCACTTCACCGGCCTTCAGGTCAGTGGTGGCGGTGTGTTTCGGGTTGAAGACACCGACGCTGTCCACCAGGTGGATCTTGCCGGTGGACTTGACCAGGATCTTGTCGCCCTTTTTCACACGGCCCTGGCGCACGCGGACCAGGGAAACGACGCCCAGGTAGTTGTCGAACCAGGAGTCGATGATCAACGCCTGCAGCGGATCTTCGACATTGCCGGTCGGCGCCGGAATGGTGGTCACCAGGCGCTCGAGCACTTCGTCCACGCCCAGGCCGGTCTTGGCGCTGCAAGTGACCGCGTCAGTGGCGTCGATGCCGATGATTTTCTCGATTTCTTCCTTCACGCGCTCCGGATCGGCCTGAGGCAGGTCGATCTTGTTCAGCACTGGCATGACTTCCAGGCCTTGTTCGATAGCCGTGTAGCAGTTGGCAACCGACTGCGCCTCGACGCCCTGGCCGGCGTCGACCACCAGCAACGCGCCTTCACAGGCCGCCAGCGAGCGGCTGACTTCGTAGGTGAAGTCGACGTGGCCGGGGGTGTCAATGAAGTTCAGCTGGTAGGTGATGCCGTCGCGGGCTTTGTAATAGAGGGTGACGCTGTGGGCCTTGATGGTGATGCCGCGCTCACGCTCGAGGTCCATGGAGTCCAGGACCTGGGCTTCCATTTCGCGTTCGGCCAGGCCGCCGCACATCTGGATGAAGCGATCAGCCAGCGTCGACTTGCCATGGTCAATGTGGGCGATGATGGAGAAATTGCGGATATGACTCAAATCACTCACGGATCAACACTCAAAAAGGCTGCAGGCATGGCCCGCCGAAAAATAGCCGGGAATTGTACCTGATACAGCGCACGAGCGTCACGCTCGCCTGTCGATGAGCGTTTGTGGCGAGGGAGCAAGCTCCCTCGCCACAGAAGCCCGCTCGCCTTGAATTTGGCTCAACCCGCCCGGCGCAGCAGCCAGAGCCCCGCCAGCGCGCAGACCCCGGCCGGCACCAGCACCGCGAACAGCGGCGAGAAACCGAACACCAGGCTCGACGGCCCCAGCAGATCCTGGGCGATACGGAAGGTGAACCCCACCAGCACGCCGGTAAACACCCGCTGTCCGAGGGTCACCGAACGCAGCGGGCCGAAGATGAAGGAGATCGCCATCAGGACCAGGGCGGCGGTGACCAACGGTTGCAACACCTTGACCCAAAAAGCCAGCCAGTAGCGACCGTTGTTCAAACCCTGATCCGCCAGATAGTGGATGTAACCCCACAATCCGGTAATCGACAGGGATTCCGGCGCCATCACCACGGTGCTCAGCAGTTGCGGGCTGATGGACACGTCCCAGCGCTCCTCTGGGGCAGCGACCACTTCGGTGCGTTTGTCGTGGAACAGTGTGGTGGTGACATCAGTCAGCTGCCAGTGGTCCTCGACGAAGTTCGCGCGCTTGGCAAAGCTCGACGAAAGCATGTGCCGCTGGTCGTCGAAGCGATAGCGGGTCACCCCATAAAGCACGCCGTTGGGCTGCACCGAGTTGATGTGGATGAACTCGTCGCCCTGGCGGTGCCACAGGCCATGCTTGGCGCTTTGCGCATCGCCGCCACCCTGGGCCAGGGAGCGGTTGGCCTGGGCGGTATTTTCGGTTGCCGGGGCGACGTACTCACCGATCAGTATGCCCACCAGCATCAGCACCAGCATCGGCTTCATCACCGCCCAGACGATCCGTCCGATGGACACGCCGGCGGCGCGCATGATGGTCAGCTCGCTGTTGCTCGCCAGGCTGCCCAGGCCGATCAGGCAACCGATCAATGCGGCCATCGGCAACATGTCGTAGAGCCGCCGTGGCGCGGTCAACAGCACGTAGCTCGCCACGTCCGCCAGGGTATAGGTATCACTGACGTCGCTCATTTCGTCGATGAAGGCAAACAGGGTCGCCAGGCCAAGGATAATCCCCAGCACCGCGAGGATCGCCATGAACACGCTGCTGCCGATGTAGCGGTCGAGTTTAACCACGGGCCACCTCCGACACGTTGCGGCGGCTGGCCAGTTTCAGACGCAGCGGCTCCCAATAGAGCAGCCCCAGGCCAATGGCCAGGAAGATGCCGTGCACCCACCACAGGCCCAGCGTCGGTGCAATCTTGCCTTTTTCCAGGGCCCCACGGGCGGAGATCAGGATGGTCAGGTAAGCCATATAGAGAAGAATCGCCGGCAGCAGCTTGAGGAAACGACCCTGGCGTGGATTGACCCGCGCCAGCGGGACCGCCATGAGGGTCACGATGAACACCAGCAACGGCAGCGACAAGCGCCATTGCAGTTCGGTGCGGGCGCGAATGTCATCGCTGCCCAACAGGCTGGCGGTGGGCATGGCGTCGCGGTCGGTGACTTCTTCGCTGACCTCGGGCTTGGGCAGCAGCACGCCATAGGTCTCGTACTGGATCGCCCGGTAATCGGCCTGGCCCGGCTTGCCGTCGTAGCGATAGCCGTTTTCCAGGATCAGGTAGCGGTTGCCCTCGGGGCTGATCTGCTGACGGCCCTTTTCGGCCACCAGCACGGAAATGCCGCGGTCCTTCTTCTCATCCGAAGACAGGTTCTTCTGGGTGATGAACACGCCGCCCAGGTTGACCCGGTCATCCGACAGCTGCTCGGTATAGGTCACCCGCGTGCCATCGCGCAAGGCCTGGAAGCGGCCCGGCACCAGGGTGTCGAATTCGGTCATGGCGTCCTGCTGGTTGATCAGCAACTGGAACTGGTTGGCGCCCTGGGGCGACAGACTCAGGCTCAGCCAGGCCACCACCAGCGCCACCAGCGTCGCCGGGAACAGGGTCATGCGAAACAGACGTTGCTGGCTCATGCCGGTGGCCGACAGCACGGTCATTTCGCTGTCCAGGTACAACCGGCCGTACGCCAGCAGGATGCCCAGGAACAACCCCAGGGGCAGGATCAGCTGCAAAAAGCCCGGCAGGCGGAACCCCATAATCAGGAACAGCGAGCCCGGGTCCAGGGCCCCGGAGGCCGCCTGGGCGAGGTACTTGATGAAGCGCCCGCTCATGATGATGACCAGCAGCACGGCGCTGACGGCGCTCAGGGTCAGCAGGACTTCGCGGGATAGATAACGGAAGACGATCAAACCAGACACTCCAGGATTGTCAGGCTCAGGCGGCCAAACAAGCAACGTATCGAGCCGGCCCGCCAGAAGCGCGCCGCCGAAAAAAGAGCCGCATTATCCTGTGATTGGAGGCGCCTGTCACTGCGCACGCTTTAACCCGCTGCTTAAAGCTGCAAAGCGAGGGTTGTCAGGCTCGGGCGCCGGGGTTCAAACTGCGGCCTTTGTCGCCGGCGCGACCGTGACTGCTTCACTCAGGACTTGTGGCGAGGGAGCTTGCTCCCGCCGGACTGCGCAGCAGACCCCGCCTCTTCGCGGTTGCTGTGCGACCGAGCGGGAATCAGCTCCCTCGCCACAGTCAGCGCCTGGCATCTTGACCATTCACTCAGGGATCCGGACATGGAACTGGTTGTAAAAAGCGTCAGCCCAGAAACGTTGAAGACCGCCACACTGGTCGTGGCCGTCGGTGAAGAGCGCAAGCTCGGCGTCGTCGCCACCCAGCTCGACGCGCTGAGCGGCGGCGCCATCGGCGCCGTGCTCAAGCGTGGCGACCTGGCCGGCAAAGTGGGCCAGAGCCTGTTGCTGCACAACCTGCCCAATCTCAAGGCCGACCGCGTGTTGCTGGTTGGCGTAGGCAAGGACACCGAACTGGGCGACCGCCCGCTGCGCAAGATCATCGCCGGCGTGCTCGGTACGCTCAAGAGCCTGGGCGGCGCAGATGCGGTCCTGGCCCTGGATGAACTGGTGGTCAAGGGCCGCGACAGCTATGGCAAGAACCGCCTGCTGGCCGAAACCCTGCTGGACGGCGAATACCAGTTCGACCGTTTCAAGAGCCAGAAAGCCGAACCCCGCGCCCTGAAAAAAATCACCCTGCTGACCATCAAGGCCGCCCAGGCTGAAGTCCAGCGCGCCGTGACCCACGCCACCGCGATTGCCAACGGCATGGCCTTCACTCGCGACCTGGGCAACCTGCCGCCGAACATCTGCCACCCGACATTCATGGGGGAACAGGCCAAGGCGCTGGGCAAGGAATTCAAGAGCCTGAAGGTCGAAGTCTTCGACGAGAAGAAGATCAAGGACCTGGGCATGGGTTCGTTCTACGCCGTCGGCCAGGGCAGCGCCCAGCCACCGCGCCTGATCGTCATGCAATACAACGGCGGCAAGAAGTCCGAGAAGCCTTACGCACTGGTTGGCAAGGGCATCACCTTCGACACCGGCGGCATCAGCCTCAAGCCGGGCGCCGGCATGGATGAAATGAAGTACGACATGGGCGGCGCCGCCAGCGTGCTCGGCACCCTGCGCGCCGTGCTCGAACTGAAACTGCCGATCAACCTGGTGTGCATCCTGGCCTGCGCCGAGAACATGCCCAGCGGCACCGCCTCGCGTCCGGGCGACATCGTCACCACCATGAGCGGCCAGACCGTGGAAATCCTCAACACCGACGCCGAAGGCCGCCTGGTGCTGTGCGACGCCCTCACCTACTCCGAGCGCTTCAAGCCGCAAGCGGTGATCGACATCGCGACCCTGACCGGCGCCTGCGTCGTCGCCCTGGGCGCCCACACTTCGGGCCTTCTGGGCAACAACGACGAGCTGATCGGCCAATTGCTCAGCGCCGGCCAGCAAGCCGACGACCGCGCCTGGCAACTGCCGCTGTTCGATGAGTACCAGGAGCAGCTGGACAGCCCGTTCGCCGACATCGCCAACATCGGCGGGCCGAAGGCCGGGACCATCACCGCCGCGTGCTTCCTGTCGCGCTTCACCAAGAACCTGAACTGGGCGCACCTGGACATCGCCGGCACGGCCTGGACCAGCGGTGGCAAGGACAAGGGCGCCACCGGTCGTCCGGTGCCCCTGCTGACCCAGTACCTGCTGGATCGCGCCAAGGCCTGACACCGATAACCGTTCCTGGCGCCGCCTGCGGGTGGCGCCAGTAACGGCTCAGGAACCGCAATGACCAAAGTCGATTTCTATATCCTGCCCAGCGCCGATCCGGCGGCACGGCTGGATTTCGCCTGCAAGCTCACCGAAAAAGCCTGGCGCATGGGCCACCGCATCTACCTGCATTGCAGCGATGCCGCCCAGCGCGAGGACCTGGATGCACGCCTGTGGGCCTTCAAGGGTGAAAGCTTCGTGCCCCACGGGCCGGCCGAAAGCGAACCCGAAGGGCTGATCGTGCTGGGGCTGGGGGATGACTGCGGTCAGCACCAGGACCTGCTGGTCAACCTCGACCTGAAAGTACCAGCCTTTGCCCCACGCTTTGCCCGCGTGGCAGAAGTGGTGGTGGAAGACCCGACCATCCGGCAAGCCGCGCGCGAGAGTTTCCGTTTCTACCGCGAACAGGGCTATTCTCTGCAAGACCACCGTTTACAGCGACTCTGAGCCTACGATGGACACTCCAAAACCGCCGCAAAAACCCGCACATCTGCTGGATGACCTCGAGTCGATCCGCCAATTGCTCGGCGACGACACTCTGCAACCGCCCCTGTTGACCGACACGGTCGTGCAAGCGCCCGTGCATGAAGAACAGATCCCGCTGCTGTTCGACCCGATCCACGGCCAGCCCGAACCCAAGCCTGTCGCCAAGGCCGAACCCAAGGGTCCCGACGCGCTGCTGCATCTGGACAGCGAGCTGCGGGCCGCCGCGCAGTTGATCATGCAAGACGTCATCGACGACTTCGCCCCGCACATCGAGACCGAGATCAAGCGCCGGCTGGAAGCAAGGATGGAGCGGCTGGTCGCCGCAGCTGCAAGCGGCAAGCTTTGAGCTGCAAGTAAAAGCAAAATCAAAAGCCAGTTTCTCCGCTTGCCGCTTGCCGCTTGCCGCTTATAGCTTGCCGCCGGCCCGGCGGCTATACTTCCCGGCTTTTCCTGAATAAATGCCTATAGGGTCCCGCCGCGCATGGATAAGACCTACCAGCCGCACGCCATTGAAACTTCCTGGTACAACACCTGGGAGTCCGAGAATTATTTCGCTCCGCAAGGCGCGGGCGATTCCTACACCATCATGATCCCGCCGCCGAACGTCACCGGCAGCCTGCACATGGGCCACGGCTTCAACAACGCGATCATGGACGCGCTGATCCGTTTCCGCCGCATGCAGGGTCGCGACACCCTGTGGCAGCCCGGCACCGACCACGCCGGTATCGCCACGCAGATGCTGGTGGAACGCCGCCTCGAAGCCCAGGGCCAGAATCGCCATGACCTGGGCCGTGAGAAATTCCTCGAGAAAGTCTGGGAATGGAAAGACGAGTCCGGTGGCAACATCAGCCGTCAGATCCGCCGCCTCGGCTCGTCCGTGGACTGGAGCCGCGAGCGCTTCACCATGGACGATGGCCTCTCGGAAGCGGTGAAGGAAGCCTTTGTGCGCCTGCACGAAGACGGGCTGATCTATCGCGGCAAGCGCCTGGTCAACTGGGACACCAAGCTGCACACGGCGATTTCCGACCTCGAAGTGGAGAACCACGACGAGAAAGGTTTCCTGTGGAACCTGAAATACCCGCTGGCCGACGGTGCCAAGACTGCCGAAGGCAAAGCCTACCTGATCGTGGCCACCACGCGTCCGGAGACCATGCTCGGCGACGCCGCCGTGGCGGTGAACCCGAACGACGAGCGCTATCAGGCCTTGATCGGCAAGTTTGTCGAGCTGCCGCTGGTGGGTCGTCGCATCCCGATCATCGGGGATGACTACTGCGACCCCGAGTTCGGCACCGGCTGCGTGAAGATCACCCCGGCCCACGACTTCAACGACTACGAAGTCGGCAAGCGCCACAACCTGCCGCTGCTGAACATTTTCGACAAGAACGCCAACGTCCTGCCGGCCGCACAAGTGTTCAACCTTGACGGCACGTTGAACGAAAGCATCGACGGCCAGATTCCGGCTGAGTACGCCGGCCTCGACCGCTTCGAAGCGCGCAAACAGATCGTCGCAGCCTTCGAGGCCGCCGGGCTGCTGGTCAGCGTCGACGATCACGCCCTGAAAGTCCCGAAAGGCGACCGTTCCGGCACCATCATCGAACCGTGGCTGACCGACCAGTGGTACGTGTCCACCAAGCCGCTGGCCGAGCCGGCGATTGCCGCCGTCGAAGATGGTCGTATCCAGTTCGTACCCAAGCAGTACGAAAACATGTACTTCTCGTGGATGCGCGACATCCAGGACTGGTGCATCAGCCGTCAGCTGTGGTGGGGCCACCGCATCCCGGCCTGGTACGACGAATCGGGCAAGGTCTATGTCGGTCGCGATGAAGCCGAAGTTCGTGCCAAGCACAACCTCGGCCCGGACGTTGCCTTGCAACAGGACAACGATGTGCTCGACACCTGGTTCAGCTCGGGCCTGTGGACCTTCTCGACCCTGGGCTGGCCACAGCAGACCGAATTCCTGAAGAAATTCCACTCCACCGACGTACTGGTCACCGGCTTCGACATCATTTTCTTCTGGGTCGCCCGGATGATCATGCTGACCATGCACCTGGTGAAGAACGAGGACGGCACGCCGCAGGTTCCGTTCAAGACGGTCTACGTCCACGGCCTGGTGCGCGACGGTCAGGGCCAGAAGATGTCCAAGTCCAAGGGCAACGTCCTGGACCCGCTGGACATCATCGACGGCATCGACCTGGAAACGCTGGTGCAAAAGCGTACTTCCGGCCTGATGCAGCCGAAACTGGCGAAGAAAATCGAGAAGGCCACCCGCGAAGAATTCGCCGAGGGCATCGCCAGCTATGGCACCGACGCCCTGCGTTTCACCTTCTGCTCGCTGGCGTCCACCGGTCGCGACATCAAGTTCGACATGGGCCGCGTCGAAGGCTATCGCAACTTCTGCAACAAGATCTGGAACGCCGCGCGCTACGTGCTGGACAAAGGTGAAGACTGCGGCCAGAACGGCGAAGCCTTCGAACTGACCCTGGCTGATCGCTGGATCATTTCCCAGCTGCAACGCACCGAAGCCGAAGTGACCCGCCAACTGGACCAGTTCCGTTTCGACCTGGCCGCACAAGCCTTGTACGAGTTCATCTGGAACCAGTATTGCGACTGGTACCTGGAACTGTCCAAGCCGGTGCTGTGGGACGAAAACGCCCCGGTCGAGCGTCAGCGCGGCACCCGTCGTACTCTGGTTCGCGTGCTGGAAGTAGCTTTGCGCCTGGCCCATCCGTTCATGCCGTTCATCACCGAGGAAATCTGGCAGCGCGTCGCGCCGCTGGCCGGTGCCCAGGGCAAGACGATCATGCTGCAACCCTGGCCGATGGCCAACGAAAGCCGCATCGATCCGGCAGCCGAAGACGACATCGAATGGCTCAAGACCTTCATGCTTGGCCTGCGTAACATCCGCGCCGAAATGAACATCGGCCCGGGTAAACCGCTGACCCTGTTCCTGAAGAACGCCAACGCCGAAGACCTGCGCCGCCTCAACGAAAACGAGGCGCTGCTCAAGAAACTGGCGAAGCTCGAGTCGGTGACTGTCCTGGCCGCTGGCGAAGAAGCGCCGCTGTCGGCCACCGCGCTGGTTGGCGAGATGGAAGTGCTGGTGCCGATGGCCGGCCTGATCGACAAGGCCGCCGAACTGGCGCGCCTGGACAAGGAAATCCTGCGCCTCAAAGGCGAAGTGCAGCGGGTCGGCGGTAAGCTGTCCAACTCCGGCTTCGTCGACAAGGCCCCGGCCGACGTCATCGAGAAGGAACGCGCCAAACTGGCCGAGGCCGAACAGGCTTTGGGCAAGCTGGCCGAGCAGCACGTGCGGATCTCTAGCCTGTAAGGGCAGCTCGTAGCTGGAAGAAGGAGGCCCTGGTGGCCTCCTTTTTTCTGCCTGGCACTTTCTCCCAATCACTGAATTCCTTGTGGGAGCGAGCCTGCTCCGGGCGGCGATCCGACGATAGCGTCGGATCAGTGACATCAATGTCGCCTGATCCACCGCTAATCGCGAGCAGGCTCGCTCCCACATTTACCCAAGGCCGCCGTCAGAACCAGCCTGGATATGGGACAATACCCACCACTTTTCCGAACCACCCCCGAATCGACTCGCCCATGACCGCCCCTCGCTCCTCAAAACCAGCCCGCCAGAAGCCCAAGCCCGCCACCGAGGCGAAGACCGTGGCGCCACGGGAGAAAGCCAGCCTGCACCCGCGCAACCGCCACCAGGGCCGCTACGACTTCCCGGCGTTGATCAAGTCAACGCCGGAGCTGGCGAAGTTCGTGATCATCAACCCCTACGGCAAGGAAAGCATCGACTTTGCCAGCCCCGAGGCCGTGCGGGTGTTCAATCGGGCGCTGCTCAAATCCTTCTATGGCATCGCCCACTGGGACATCCCGGCGGACTACCTGTGCCCGCCGGTGCCTGGCCGTGCAGACTATGTGCACTTTCTCGCCGACCTGCTCGCCAGTCATAACGACGGGGAAATCCCACGGGGTGCGGCAGTCAAGGTGCTGGACATCGGCACCGGGGCCAACTGCGTCTATCCGTTGATCGGCCATAGCGACTACCGCTGGCATTTCCTCGGTTCGGAGATCGACTCAGTGGCGATTGCCTCTGCCAAAGCCATCGTTCAATCCAACGGGCTGAACAAGGCCATCGAATTACGCCAGCAAGCCAACCGCAAGCAGATTCTGCTGGGCCTGTTGGAGGCCAGCGAGCGGTTCGACCTGACGATGTGTAATCCACCGTTCCACGCCTCCCTGGAGGAAGCCACCCGCGGCAGCCAGCGTAAATGGCGAGCACTGGGCAAGGCCGATCCGAAACGCAAGCTGCCGGTGCTGAACTTCGGTGGCCAGGCCGCTGAGTTGTGGTGCGAAGGTGGGGAAGCTCGGTTCGTGACGCAACTGATCGGCGAAAGCGCCCAACTGGCCACGCAAGTGCTGTGGTTCAGCACGCTGGTGTCGAAAGCCTCGAACCTGCCGGCGATTCAGGCCGCACTGAAGAAGGCCGGCGCGCTGCACAGCCAGGTGGTGGAAATGTCCCAGGGGCAAAAGCAGAGCCGCTTCGTGGCCTGGACCTTCCAGACAGAGGCGCAGCAACAGGCCTGGCGCCAGGCGCGTTGGATCCGCAAGGATTGAATCGGCTGAGCGCTCACTCCCGTGGCGAGGGAGCTTGCTCCCGCTGGGCTGCATAGCAGCCCCAAGACCTGGCAGCTCGGTGAATCAGGCAGACCAGATTCAGCCTGCCTTGGGGACGCTGCGCAGCCCAGCGGGAGCTTGCTCCCTTACCACAAAAGCCCGGCTATGACGCTTTGGCAAAGGGATTTCTCCCCTCGCCGCTGACCATTTTTCCAAGGCAATAAAAAACCGCGCCCGGATCGCTCCGTGGCGCGGTTTTTCATTAAAGCGGTCTTACTTGTTGATGCCGTCGGTCAGCGCTTTGGCTGGAACGAACTTGACCACTTTCTTGGCAGCGATTTCGATGGCAGCGCCAGTCGAAGGGTTACGGCCGGTACGGGCAGGACGCTCGGTGACTTTCAGCTTGCCGATGCCTGGCAAGGTGATTTCGTCACCATTTTCCAACTGATCGGCAACGATCTGGCCCAGTTGGTCCAGGGCGTTACGCGCGGTGGTTTTCGGCGCGCCGATTGCTTCAGCGATGTCAGCGATCAGTTGGTCTTTAGTAAGAGCCATGTAGTGTTCCTTCCCTATCAAATTCATGTGGATTGCAGAGTGCAGTGTCAGCCATCGAGCCAGATCTTGTAATCGGGCACCCTCGGCAATCACCGCGACGGATCGGGGTAATAGATGCCGAAAACCGGGTTTGGTTCGACCTGACAAATGCTGAATGCACGCTTAACGCAGTGACTTCGCGTAAGACCGGGCAAAACTAGCACAATGCCTTTGAAATATCCGCTTCCAGCTACCCATTTGGTCAGCTTTCTTGCGCTAAAACGGTAAAAAAATGCATATAGGGCGGCGCAACGGCCTGAAAGGGCCTCGGGCGGGTTCCCAAACCAGTGATTGCGGTACACTGGGCCTTTTTCGGGGAGCGCGCCCTCCTCTCTTCCATCAGCCGAGAAATCCATGCCGATCCGCCATTGCATCGTCCACCTGATCGACAAAAAACCCGACGGCACCCCTGCCGTGCTCCATGCCCGCGATTCCGAACTGGCAGAGTCCACGGCCATCGAGAATATGCTCGCCGACCTCAACGAGAGCTACAACGCCAAACAAGGCAAGGCCTGGGGTTTTTTCCATGCCGAATCCGGGGCGCATCCGTTCAGCGGCTGGCTGAAGGAGTATCTCGAAGGCGGCAAGAACTTCACCGCCTTCAGTCGCGTGGCGGTGGAGCACCTGCAAAAGCTGATGGAAGAGTCCAACCTTTCGGTGGGCGGTCACGTGCTGTTCGCCCACTACCAACAAGGCATGACCGACTACCTGGCCATCGCCCTGCTGCATCACAGCGAAGGCGTGGCGGTGACCGATGAGCTGGACGTGACCCCTTCCCGTCACCTGGACCTGGGCCAGTTGCACTTGGCGGCGCGGATCAACGTCTCGGAATGGCAGAACAATAAACAGTCCAGGCAGTACATTTCGTTCATCAAGGGCAAGAACGGCAAGAAAGTCTCGGAGTATTTTCGCGACTTCATCGGCTGCCAGGAAGGCGTCGACGGCCCCGGCGAGACCCGGACGCTGCTCAAGGCCTTCAGCGACTTCGTCGAAAGCGAAGACCTGCCCGAGGACGATGCCCGGGAAAAAACCAAGACCCTGGTGGACTACGCCAGCAGCCAGGCCAAGCTGGGCGAACCCATGGGACTGGAAGAACTTTCCGAACTGATCGACGAGGATCGTCCGAAAGCCTTCTACGATCACATCCGCAACAAGGATTACGGCCTGTCGCCGGAGATTCCGGCAGATAAACGCACCCTGAATCAGTTCCGCCGCTTCACTGGTCGCGCCGAAGGCCTGTCCATCAGCTTCGAAGCACACCTGCTGGGCTCGAAGATCGAGTATGACGAGGAAGCCGGCACGCTGATCATCAAGGGGCTGCCGACTTCGCTGACCGATCAGCTCAAGCGGCGTAACTGATGTTCGGCGGAGTACTGAAGAAGTTTCTGCTGATTCTGCTGGTCGTGGTGGCGTATCAGAATTGGGGCAAGGTCGAGCGATTTCTCAACCCGTCGCAGATGGTTTCGCAGCAGATTCGCAGCAACGCCCACGTCGTGCTGTATGCCACCGACTGGTGCGGCTATTGCAAGGCGACCCGGCGGTTCCTGGATGAGAAAGGCGTGCCGTTTCAAGAGTTCGATATCGAAAAAGACGCCGAGGCGCGCAGGGCCTACGAAGCACTGGGCGGGCGCGGGATTCCAATTCTGGACGTGAATGGTACGTTGATTCGCGGGTATGAGCCGCAGCGGATTCTTGAGGCGCTGTCAGCCACATAGCCCTGGGCCTGGCTTGCGGGCCAATCGCGAGCAGGCTCGCCCCCACATGGGATCGCAGGTGACAAGAGAATCTGTGAACACCGCAAATCCACTGTGGGAGCGAGCCTGCTCGCGATGAGGGCATTGCAGTCACACATACGCTGACTGTCAAACCGCCATCGCGAGCAAGCTCGCTCCCACAGGTTATGACAGCTCAGCGAGCCTCGATACGAAACCCCGGCCGCGGGAAGTGTACATGCACCACTCCGGCGCGCTCGTCTTCGCGGCGCAAGATCATTTCTTCACTTCCGGCAAACAGCAACTCTCCGGCCACCGGATCGACGCCGTAGTCGGTTGCGGCGATGGTCACCTGTTGCCCTTTGGCAAACCCGTTCGGCTCCTCGAAGGCTTCTTCCGGCAACGCTGCCGGGGTGGCGTTTCGGGCGACTTCCAAGGCTTCTTCAGCACTCATCGCGCTCGACGCACCATGGCCGAAACCCAGTACCCGGCCCAACCAGGCCGAAACCGCCGGATACGCGTCCACCAGCGGCGAGGTGACCGGCGTGCCCTTGAGAAACCACAGCGGGTGCGCCATGGCGAAGTCGGCAATCGACGGATCGCCCAGCAGGAAGTCGCCCTCCTCGCGCTGCAATTGCTGCTCCAGACGAGCCATGATCGTTGGCCATTGATGCCTGGCCTGCTCCGCAGCCAAACGCGTGGCGCTGCCACCGCTGAACAATCCGGCGCGGTCAGCGATGAATGCCTTGACTGCCTCGGGCGGCAGCTTGGCGAAGCGCACAGCCATGGATTCAGGCTGGAACACCAGGCTTACCGCATGCTGGAACACCACTGAATCGACCCAGGCCGCAAAGGACGCGGCGATCATTTCCCGGCCTTCGGGGAACAGCGCCGGCGAGGCTTTTTCCTGCTCCAACCGACGGGCAATCAGGGACGTATCGCAATAGATGTCCGCGCCGACTTGCAACACAGGGGTCTTGCGATAGCCTCCCGTCAGCGCCGTCAGGTCGGGCTTGGGCATCATTGGCGGGATGTGCACCGAGCGCCAGGACAAGCCCTTGAACCCCAGCAACAGACGGGCTTTCTCGGCAAATGGAGACGTCGGGTAATGATGAAGGATCAGCTCTGACATGGAATTGGCCGCTGCAGGAATGAAGACCTGCAGCTTAGCGCGCCACGCGCAAGCAGCCTACTGGCCTGATGAAGGTGTATCAGCGCGGTGGATGCTGGCGACCAGGCACTCCTTGGCGCTTTTCCTGAGCTTCTTGATCAGCCGTTCCTGGCGCAGGGCTTCGCCCTTGTCGCGGCAGGCCTCGGTATACACCAGCGCCACGGCCGGGCTGGACAGAAAGAAGCGTGCGCCTTTGCCACTCTGATGCTTGGCGAAACGCCGCACCGGGTCATCGCTGATGCCGCAGTACAACGAACCATTGGCAGCCCGCACCAGATAGACGTACCAGGGCTTGCCCGGTTCGGCGGGGCTTTGTGCAGGCAGCTCGGAGAGTTCGTTGGTGGTCGTCAAGGGATGTCCAACAGGTGCGCAAAAACAAGCCGCGATCTTATCAGCGACTGGTCTGGAATGCCCGTAGGCCCTTGAGTGCCTGGGCCCTGACCGCGTTGCGCACCAGCGGCGTCCAACCCAGCAACAGGCCCTTGGTGCCCAACGCCTGGCGCGACCAGCGCCACAGGTCGAAGCTATCATGGTGCTCGCAGATCTTGCCATCGCGAAAAACGAAGCGCGCCTGGATGTCGTTGATCACGATGTTGCCGGTCTGGCTGAACAGATAGGTGGCGACCCAATGCGCGCCGCCGCTGCGTTCGTCGCTGCGCACGTTATCGAAGGTCAGGGAGAAATCCTTGGCCCGCGTGGTGAGCATGCGCCACATGTCGCCGGCATCACGCCCACGCAGCTCACCGAACGCCGGGTCACTGAACACCACGTCATCGGTGTAGCAGGCGCTCATGGCTTCGGCGTCCAGGCGCTGGAACGCCTGGTAGAAACGGGTGATCAGGGCATTGTGGGCATCGCTCATGGGCAGGCTCCGGAATCATTTCAGTGAGGTTGCACGATAATCTGCCGTGGTGGGGAAGGCTATCGTCATTCGCCATGAAAATGATATCAGCGAAGAGGCTCGACTCTTTCGCTGCTGACGCCTACGTACAACGCCCGGCCTGCGCCGAGGCCGGCGATGACCGCGCCCAGGCCGATCAGGCCGAAGATCCAGCCCAGGGCGCTCCAGCCACCGGTCAAGTCGTGGACCACGCCCACCGCGAACGGCCCGAGCGACGCCAATGTGTAACCGAAGCCCTGCGCCATGCTGGAAAGGTTCGCCGCCACATGGGCGTCCCGCGAGCGCAGCACGATCAAGGTCAACGCCAGGCTGAAGGTCGCGCCCTGCCCCAGGCCCAACAGGATTGCCCAGCCCCACAGGCCATCGATGGGTGCATAAAGACAACCGAACAAACCACCCAGGGTCATGAGCATGACGACCACAATGGCCGGTCGCTGGTCCTTGCCGC
This sequence comes from Pseudomonas sp. SMV71, assembly GCF_052042015.1. Lineage (NCBI taxonomy): Bacteria > Pseudomonadati > Pseudomonadota > Gammaproteobacteria > Pseudomonadales > Pseudomonadaceae > Pseudomonas > Pseudomonas sp. SMV71. The sequence continues at coordinate 117,696 of NZ_JBKGGU010000018.1, forward strand.
GAGTTGCCAGCCAGGGAGCAGTCAGTGAGCTGACCAGTTGCACGATGACCGAGCCGGATAGCACCAGCCCGGCCTGGGTCGGGCTCAGGCCACGACCGATCAGGATCGAGGGTAGCCAACCGAAGACGATATAGGCCAGCGACGATTGCAGCCCCATGTACAACGTCACTTGCCAGGCCAAGGGATCGCGCAGCAGACCACGGACCCGGTACGCCGCCTGATGGGCTCCGTGCTTCTGGCCCACTTGCGGCAACCAGAACACCACCGCCAGCAACGCCGGGACCATCCAGAACCCCAGGCCCAGGGTCCAGTCGTGGCCCAACTGCTCGCTCAACGGCACCGTTGCCCCCGCGGCCATCGCCGCCCCCAGGCACAGGGCCATGGTGTAGACACCGGTCATGGCCCCGGCCTGTCTGGCGAAGTCACGCTTGACGATGCCCGGCAGCAAAACGCCGATCACCCCGATGCTCGCACCGGCCAGGATACTGCCGGCGAACAGCCCGACCTGACCGAACGAGCTACGCAGGACGATCCCACCGGCCAGGGTCAGCAGGATCCCCAACACCACCCGCTCCGCCCCGAAGCGTCGCGCCAGCACCGGTGCCAGCGGCGCGAACAGGCCCAGGCACAGCACCGGCAGTGTCGTCAGCAAACCCGCTTGGGCCGCCGAAAGACCCAGGCTTCTGGACACTTCGCTGAGCAGCGGCGCCATGCTCGACAGCGCCGGACGCAGGTTCAGCGCCACCAGGATCAGCCCAAGCAGCAGCAACCAGGGCCGGCGCACCAACGGCTGGCTCTGCTGGGCCTGTTCGTCGTCGGCTTCGGCGTCGATCAGCAGTTCTTCAAGTTCGCCAGCGCGTTGAGGCGCGGCTTGGGCAATAGGGTCAAGCGAATCGCGGGACATGGAAGGCTCTGAATCAGGGTTCATTGATCAACCATCGGCAGCGGGCTTGCCCCGTTGCGGAACAAGTCGGACACGGGTTGATGACGAGGGATGCTGCTGAGGGGCCGGTCGCGATTGCGCACTGATCGCGCTGGAAAATAGCGGTACAGCACGCTGAGTGCCGGTCAGGCGGCGGTGAAATCACAATCCGAATTTTCTGACATGTTAGTCAGCTTCATGTGGGACGGCAACCGCCTACCGTGATGGGGAGGGAAATGGAGCGAAATAGGCTCGACCGCTACCCGCATCTGCTCGCCGAGGCGAAAACATTGGCGCAAGACGCCGACTTGAGGCAATTCAAGACAACGGTGCACAAGGAGCACGAAACCGCTCCGCAGCCCTGAGCATCCGCTGCACAAAAAACAAACCCGGAACAGCGTTCCAATACGGTTCACTGAAGGACATCACTGCCCCGGGGGGGGGGGGGGGGGTTTCTCTTTTCTTTTTTATCAGGCACAGAACCACCCGGGGA
>NZ_JBKGGU010000019.1:0-110124 GCF_052042015.1 Pseudomonas sp. SMV71
CGCCGATTATCAGTCCGCCCCTGGCCGGCGAATCCAATACCTGAACAACGGCTCTGCCATAAACAGCACGAACAACAGCCGCATCACCTGCAATGCAGTCACCAGCGGCACTGACAGTTGCAGCGTCTCCGCCGTCAGGCTCATTTCCGCGATGCCGCCGGGCATCATGCCCAAGGTCAGTGAGCGCAGGTCCAGATGGGTCAGGGTGCTCAAGCCCAGGGCCGCGAGGGTTGCGATCAGCATCGTCAACACCGTGCCGACCAGGGTTCGTCCCATGAACGAGGGCGCCCGGCGGAAGAATTGTCGGTTGAAATGACAACCCAGCCCGCTGCCAATCAGCCACTGACCAAACTGGCTGGCCCCGTTGGGCAGGCCGATGTGCAAATCCCAGCCGACGCTCACCGCCGCGCTCACCAGCAACGGCCCGAACAACCATGGGTTGGGTTGACGCAAGCGTTGCCAGAGCCAGGCGAGCAGGGCGCCCGTCGGAAACAGCAGCGCCAGCCACAACCAGTCCACCGTCGTGGCGTGTTGTACCGGAACGCCTTCGCCCAGGAGGTATTTGAAGGCGGCCGGCACGCACAGCACCACCACCAGGACCCGCAGACTCTGGCCCGCGGCCACGCGGCTGAGGTCCGCGCCATTGCGCGTGCCCAGGTTGACCATTTCACCGGAGCCGCCCGGCATGCTCGAAAAGAAAGCCGTGGCGCGGTCTTCACCGGTGCGGCGCATCAGCCACACACCCACCACACTGGACACGCTGGTGATCAGCGCACCGAAAAAAATCAGGCCGAAGTGGCTCAGCACCTGCTCCATGACCACCGGGGTGAAGTGCAGGCCGATCCCGATGCCCACCACCCATTGGCCGCACTTGCGACCGCCGGGGATTTCCATCAGTTGCCACGGCGTCAGGCAGCGCACCAGGATGATCGCCAGTAACGAGCCGACCATCCAGGGCAAAGGCCAGCCGATCAGGCTGGCCAGGTAACCGCCGGCCAGACCGACCAGCGGGGTTCCCCACCATTGTCTGAAAGTCGCCTCAGCCATTGGCCAGGGCACGGCGTTGGGCACTGCGGCGACGCCAGATCCGCAGCAATGGCATGAACAGCATGATCGCCGTCAGTATCCAGCAACCGAAGGTGATCGGGCTCGACCAGAGAATCTCCAGCGCGCCGTTGGAGATCGACAGCGCCCGGCGCAGGTTCTGTTCCATCAGACCGCCGAGAATGAAGCCCAGCAGTACCGGTGACAGCGGGAAGTCCAGCTTGCGCAGGATGTAGCCGAAGATGCCGATGCCGATCATCAGGAACAGGTCGAACGTGGTGGCGTGCACCGCATAGACACCGATCCCGGTAATGATCGCGATCACCGGGACCAAGGCCCAGTTCGGCACCGCAAGGATTCGGGTGAAGACGCGAATCATCGGAATGTTGAGGATCACCAGCATGACGTTGGCGATGAACAACGAGGCGATCAGGCCCCAGACGATGTCCGGTTGTTGCTGGAACAACAGTGGACCAGGGGTGATGTTGTACAGCGACAGCGCACCGATCATCACTGCCGTGGTGCCCGAGCCGGGAACGCCGAGGGTCAGCATCGGCACCAGCGCGCCGCAGGCCGCGCCGCCAATGGCGGTTTCCGGGGCGGCGAGGCCACGCTTGTCGCCCTGGCCGAAGGTACCGTTCGCGCCGGCGATGCGTTTTTCGGTCATGTAGGCCACGGCGCTGGCCAGGGTCGCACCGGCACCCGGCAACACGCCCATGATGAAGCCGAGCAGGCCGCAGCGCAGGTTCACGACGAAGACCGATGCCGCTTCCTTGAAGTTGAACATCATCCGCCCGGTCGCCTTCACCGCCTCCTGGCCGCGGTGGGTTTTTTCCAGCAGCAAGAGGATTTCACTGATGGAGAACAGGCCCAGCACCAGCACGACGAACTGGATGCCATCGGTCAAATGGATGTTGTCACCGGTAAAGCGGTAGACGCCGCTGTTGGCATCAATGCCGACGCAAGACAGGAACAGCCCGATCAGCGCCGCGATGAAGGTCTTGAGCGGACGATCACCGGCCATGCCGCCAAGGCAGACAATGGCAAACACCATCAGGACGAAATATTCCGCCGGTCCGAAGGCAATCGCCCACTTCGCCAGCAACGGTGCAAACAGCACCATGCCGCAGGTAGCGATGAACGCCCCGATGAACGAGCTCCAGGCCGACAGCGACAACGCCACGCCGGCCAGGCCCTGGCGAGCCATCGGGTAGCCATCGAGCGTGGTCATCACGGTGGAAGCTTCGCCCGGAATGTTGAGCAGGATCGAACTGATGCGCCCGCCGTACTCGCAACCCAGGTACACCGCCGCCAGCAGGATAAGCGCCGATTCCGGCGGCAGGCCCAGGGCAAACGCAATCGGGATCAACAGGGCTACGCCGTTGATCGGTCCCAGGCCCGGCAGCAGGCCGACCACGGTGCCGATCAGGGTGCCGGTCAGCGCTGTGACCAGGTTGTAGGGCGTCAGTGCGACGCCGAAACCCTGGCCGAGATAATTCAGGGTATCCATATCAATTCTCCAGGATGTCGAGCAGGCCCAAGGGCAGCGGTACGTCCATCAACTTGTCGAACAACAGATAAAGACCAATGGCCATCAGGCTGATGATCACCACGCTTGGCAGCCAGCGACCGCCATAGAGGCGAGCCATCGGCACGCCGATCAGGATGCTCGACACAATGAAACCCAGCGGTTCGAAGGTCCCGGCGAACACCAGCAGCAGCCCGACGCAGATGCCGATTTTCTGCAGGGTTTCACGATCCAGTTGCGGATCATCGTCGCTGTGCACGATGGGGGCGGGACGAAAAATCATGTACAGCAGCGCGACGCCCATCAGGCCCAGCATCAGCAGCGGGAAAGCGCGCGGGCCGACGGGCTCGTAGGAAAAGGCTGCCTGATACGGCCAGGCCATCAGCGCGAGGCCGATGCAGACCAACAGCAGCACCGAAGCAAAAATACGTTGAATGGTGAGCATGACTTACTCCTGGGCGGCGCGACCGTGAGGCCAGCGCCGCCACGAGAACAGGGGACAGTTACTGGATCAGGCCGAACTCTTTGGCCAGTACCTTGTAATCAGCCACTTGTTTCTTCACATAGGTGTCCAGTTCCGGACCGGTCATGGCAAACGGGAACAACTCGCGCTGGTCACGCAGCTTGGCGAACTCTTCGGACGCCAGGAGTTTGTCGAAAGCCTCTTTCCACCAGGCGTAGTCTTCGTCGCTGACTTTTGGCCCGAGATAGAAGCCACGAACCACCGGCCAGATGATGTCGTAGCCCTGTTCTTTGGCAGTCGGGATGTCTTTCATTTCCGGCTCGTCCAGGCGCTTCTCGGCGAACACCGCCAGCAGGCGCATGTCGCCACTCTGGATATGCGGCATGGAGTCGGAGATGTCCGTACTGCCGACCTGGATGTGGCCACCGAGCAACGCAGTGGCGATCTCGCCGCCGCCTTCGAGGGCGACGTAGCGCAGATCGCGTGGATTGATACCGGCCGCCTTGGCGATGAGCGCGGTCTGCATCCAGTCCTGGCTGCCCACGGTGCCGCCGGAGCCGATGACCACCGAGCTCGGATCTTTCTTCAGGGCCTGTACCAGATCGTCGAGGGTCTTGTAGGGCGAATCGCTTTTCACGGCGATGGCGCCATAGCTGGTGCCGACAGCCGCCAACCAGCGCACGGCGCTTTCATCGAAGCGGCCGAACTTGCCCTGGGCCAGGTTCAACAACGAACCGCTGGACCAGGCCACCAGCGTGCCGCCGTCGGCCGGACGCTGGGCGACCACTGCGTTGTAGGCCACCGCGCCGACACCCCCGGGCATGTAGGTGACGCGCATCGGTTTGGTCAACAGTTTCTGGTTGACCAGGGCGCTTTGTGCCAGTTTGCAGGTCAGGTCGAAACCGCCGCCAGGGGAGGCCGGGGCGATGCACTCGGGGCGCTTGGGCTCTTTGGATGGATCGGCGGCGAGCAATTGCCCGGTGAACATCAGGCAACCGGCAGCGATGGCTACTTTACGCAGTGATAGGCTCATTGTTGTCTCCACAGGAGTTGTTGTTGTGTTGGGTTTGAAGCGCGTGTCGCGGGACTTGCGGCCTGGCTGCCCTGGAGGGTCGGGCGGGACGGCAGGCATGGGAAATCACCAGGCCAAGAGGCGGCACCGGTCGAAATGATCAAGTAGGAGTGGGAAGGGCAGGCAGGTATCGGAACCTGAAGCTGCATGAACAGCATGGTGAGTACTCCGCTTTTATTGTTCTTATTAAGGCGAAAACGCTTCGAGGCGTTTTTCGTGTGCGTCAAGCAGTCGAAACTATCCGTAGAGGACTTTAATGGCCGAACCTTTCGCTAACCTTTCAAAAGCTTTCAGCAGGTTTTTTGGCTTCACAGTGGCGCAAGCGGCGGTAAACTCCGCGCCAAAGAATGGCGCCGACCATCCCTGAATCGAGGAATAACCCATGCGTGTTCTGCTCGTCGAAGACCATCTGCAGCTCGCCGAAAGCGTTGCCCAGGCGCTCAAGAGCACCGGCCTGACCGTCGATGTGCTGCACGATGGGGTGGCGGCCGATCTGGCCCTGAGCAGCGAGGAATACGCTGTGGCGGTCTTGGACGTCGGGCTGCCGCGCATGGACGGCTTCGAAGTGCTGGCGCGGCTGCGCGCACGGGGCAAGACCTTGCCGGTACTGATGCTGACCGCTCGCAGCGACGTCAAGGATCGGGTCCATGGCTTGAACCTCGGCGCCGACGACTACTTGGCCAAGCCATTCGAACTCACCGAGCTTGAGGCTCGGGTCAAGGCGTTGTTGCGCCGTAGCGTGCTGGGCGGCGAGCGCCAGCAGCGCTGCGGTGGGCTGGTTTATGACCTGGATACCCGCCGCTTCACCCTCGACGACGAACTGCTGACCCTGACATCTCGCGAGCAAGCGGTGTTGGAGGCGTTGATCGCCCGGCCGGGGCGGGTGATGAGCAAGGAGCAGCTGGCAGCCCAGGTGTTCGGCCTGGACGAAGAAGCCAGTCCCGACGCCATCGAGATCTACGTCCATCGCTTGCGCAAGAAACTCGACGGTCATGCGGTGGCAATCGTGACCTTCCGCGGCTTGGGCTACTTGCTGGAGACCCGCGATGCATAAGCCCGACAGCCTGCGCTGGCGGTTGCTGTGGAACCTGGCGTTGCTGTTGGTGGTGCTGATGCTTGCCAGCGGTCTGAGCGCCTACTGGAACGGGCGCGAGGCTGCGGACACGGCTTACGACCGCACGCTGCTCGCTTCGGCCCGGACCATTGCCGCCGGCCTGTCGCAACGCGACGGCAGCCTCAGCGCGGACGTGCCTTATGTCGCGCTGGACACTTTTGCCTACGACAGCGCCGGGCGTATCTATTACCAGGTCAACGACATCAACCAGAAGCTGATCTCCGGATACGAAAATCTTCCGGGCCCCCCGCCCGGCACGCCGCGCACCGACGATTACCCGGCTCTGGCGCGCTTCTATAACGCCAGTTATCAAGGCCAGAACGTGCGCGTGGTGAGCCTGCTCAAGGCGGTGAGTGAACCGAACATGAACGGCATGGCGGAAGTTCGTGTGGCCGAAACCGAGGAGGCGCGGGTCCGCATGGCCCGCAGCCTGATGGCCGACACGCTGCTACGCCTGGGCATGCTGGCGGTTGGGGCGTTGTTGCTGGTTTGGTTCGCGGTCAGTGCCGCGTTGCGCCCGCTGGAGCGGTTGCGCACGGCGGTGGAGGAGCGCCAGCCGGACGATCTGCGGCCGTTGCCGTTGGTTGAAGTGCAACACGAGTTGTGGCCGCTGGTGCGAGCGCTCAATCATTTCACCGAGCGGTTACGCGGGCAATTCGAGCGTCAGGCGCAATTCATTGCCGATGCGGCCCATGAACTGCGTACACCCTTGGCCGCGCTCAAGGCGCGCCTTGAGTTGGGGTTGCGCGCCAATGAGCCGCTGGTCTGGCGCGAAACCCTGGAAACCGCCGCCCAAGGTACTGATCGACTGACGCACCTGGCCAACCAGTTACTGTCCCTGGCACGGGTTGAAAATGGCGCCCGGGCGATTGCCGAAGGTGGCGCACAGTTGCTGGACCTTAGCCAACTGGCCCGTGAACTGGGCATGGCAATGGCACCGCTGGCCCATGCCCGGGGCGTGGCGCTGGCCCTGGAAGCCGACGAACCGGTGTGGTTGCGGGGCGAACCAACCTTGCTCAACGAGTTGTTGAGCAACCTGGTGGATAACGCACTGGCTCATACGCCCTCCGGTGGCAACGTGATCCTGCGGGTCAGCGCGCCGGCGGTGCTGGAGGTCGAGGATGACGGCCCGGGCATTCCTTTGCACGAGCGGGATCGGGTGTTCGAACGCTTCTACCGGCGCAACCAGCAAGTGGCCGGCTCCGGACTGGGGTTGGCGATCGTCGGCGAAATCTGTCGCGCCCACCTGGCGCAGATCACTCTACATGACGGGCAGGAGCGGGGGTTGAAGGTGCGGGTGAGTTTTGTCGCCGGGTAAAACCCGCTGCGGCGAGGGAGCTTGCTCCCGCTCGACTGCGCAGTAGACGCAAGATTGAGGGGCCGCTGCGCAGCCCAGCGGGAGCAAGCTCCCTCGCCACGACGCGGCCGGTGTTGCTAATAAAACATCGACCGCGCTTCTTCGATGTCCGCCACTCGATCCGGGTTTTCCAGGTGGATGCCCAGCTTCTTGAACGCAGGCACTGCAAACATATCGACCTTGCCGAGGGGATGGTCGGTGTCCTTGTAGCAGTACAGCGCCGCGACCTGCACCAGGTCGACGTAGTCGATGTGCCTGGTCGTGCGTTCGAAATCCAGGTACAGCCCGGGCAACTTCACCAGTCTCTCCGGAAACTCCCAGACGCTGAGCAATTTGTCTCCCAGCACCGGATGAATCGTTTCGATGACATGGTTGAGGCTGACGGGGTCGGAGAGCAATTCGTTGTTGTCCTGGGCATAGGTCAGGATCGGCAGCACGCCGATCTGATGCACCAGCCCACCCAACGCGGCCTGGTCGGGCTTGAGTTGCGTGTACGCGCGGCATAAGGCATAGCTGACGCCGGCGATTTCCAGGCTCTTGCGCCAGACTTCACGCATCTTTTGCTCCACCACCTCGGAGCGGGCGTGGAAAATCTGCTCCATGACCAGGCCTATGGCCAGGTTGCTGCTGTAATTGACCCCCAGTCGTGTGATGGCCGTGTGCAGGTCAGTGACTTCCTGGGTCGCACGCAGCAGTGGGCTGTTGACCACTTTGATCAAGCGCGCCGAAAGGGCCGTATCGCGGCCGATCACTTTGCTCAGGTTGCTGACACTGATTTCCGGGTCTTCAGCGGCCCGGCGAATCTGCAGGGCGACTTCGGGTAATGTAGGTAAAACCAAGTCATCGTTGCCGATGGCTTGCAGCAAATCCCGTTGGACCTTCTCCGCCAAATCGCTCATTTCGATTCTCTAGAGTGTTGCGACAAAATGCTGCGATCAGCGCTGGATTTCGCGGTCGCGGTCCAGTTCGTAAGGCAGGTCGAGCAATTGGAGCGCCGGACCTTCCAAGGCGCCGAGATGCACGTTGCCCTCTTCTGCTGCGTCGGCCTGCAACACCGCCAGCAGTTCAACGTTTGCTCCGGCGTCGGCGGCGAGAACCACCTCGCCAATGGAACTGCCGTGGACAGGGGAGAACAGTTCGGTGCCGGGTTCCGGTAATGGGCTGGCATCGAGTTTCAGGCGATACAGGCGCCGCTTGAGTTTGCCCAGGTACTGCATGCGCGCGACGATTTCCTGGCCGGTGTAGCAGCCTTTCTTGAAACTCACACCGCCAACGGCTTGCAGGTTAAGCATCTGCGGGATGAACAACTCGCGGGTGGCCGGCATGACCTGGCCGATCCCGGCGCGGATCTGGCCCAGCAGCCAGGGGTTGAGGTCCGTTTCGGCCAGCGTCGCGCGCAACCGGGTTTGCAGCGCCTGTGCCTGTTCGGCCGGGGCCCACAGTTCGGCACGGTCGGGCGAAACGCGGATGGCGATCAACGAATCATGGCGAACCACGCTGTCGGTGTCGGCGGGCAATTGAAGGCCCAGTTCGGCCAGCACGGTATCGGCGGCTTGCAGACCGAAGCGGACCCAGGCCGCGCTTTCATCGGTGAGCCTGGATTTGGAGAACACCGCATATTTTTTCAGATCGGCCAGTTGCGGTTCGAGCAATTCGGTCGCCATCGCCATCAATACGCCGTCGCCCTCGAGCAGGATGCGGAAACTCGATTGCATCCGGCCTTTCTGGGTGCAGCGGGCACCGAGACTCGATTGGCTGTCGCTCAGGTAGTTGAGGTTGCAAGTCAATTGGCCTTGCAGGAATTTGCCGGCATCCACGCCGCGGACCGCGAGAACGCCTTCGTGGGACAGGGTGCAGAAAAAAGCGGAATCAGCCATGGGTCATCGCAGGTAAAAAAGTCTGGTGGACATCATAAGGGGGCGCCCTTGAAATGGATAGTTCACAAAGGATCGATGGTCCCGACCAAAGCTGTCTGTCGTACGGCGGCGCGGCCTGTATACTTGCGCTCTATTTGAGGAGCGCTCCATGGTCGAAGATGTTGAACTGAACCGCCTCTATTGGCACAGCCGCCGCGGTATGCTTGAGCTGGACGTATTGCTGGTGCCGTTCGTGAAAGAGGTCTATCCCCATCTCAATGAAGTGGACCGTGCCTGCTACGTCCGTCTGCTCGCATGCGAAGACCAGGACATGTTCGGCTGGTTCATGGAGCGCAGCGAATCCGAGGACCCGGAATTGCAGCGCATGGTCCGAATGATTCTGGACCGTGTCCAGCCCAAGTAATCGCTTCGAATGCCGCTGGCAGGCCTGCGGGCAACTGTTGGCGGCCTATCTCCTGGCTCAGGTCGTGGCCTTGGGGTCGTTGTTTTTGCTGGCCGTCCCATCGTGGCTCATCGCAGTGGGCATGGTTCTGTGTCTGGCGCATGGCGCCTGGACGCTACCGCGACATTTACTGCTGACCAATCCACGAGCCTTTTGTGGGCTGCGCCACGACGCCAGCGGTTGGCAACTCTGGAACCGGGCGGATGGCTGGCAGTCGGTGCAGTTGCGTCCCGATAGCCTCGCATTGCCGATGATCATCGTGCTGCGCTTTCGCCGCCGGGGTGAGCGGCGGGTACGCTCGGTGTGCGTACCCCGCGGCGCGCTGACGCCGGATGTCCATCGGCGCCTGCGGGTGCGGCTCAGGTTCAGTCGGCGTAGGTGGGCGGCACCAGAATAGTGTCCAGCGCCTCGGGGAGCAGGTTCGGATAGTCGAGGGTGTAATGCAGACCCCGGCTTTCCTTGCGCTCCATCGCCGAGCGAATCATCAGTTCGGCCACTTGGGCCAGGTTGCGCAACTCGATCAGGTCGCGGCTGACTTTATAGTTGCTGTAGAACTCATCGATCTCATCCAGCAGCAAGCGCACCCGATGCTGCGCCCGTTGCAGACGTTTGTTGGTGCGCACGATGCCTACGTAGTCCCACATGAAACGCCGCAGTTCATCCCAGTTGTGGGCGATGATCACGTCTTCGTCCGAGTCGGTGACCTGGCTGGCGTCCCAGGCGGGCAGGGCGGCCGGGATGGCGATCTGTGGCAACTGCTGCAGAATGTCCGCCGCTGCCGAGCGTGCATAGACGAAACACTCCAGCAACGAGTTACTGGCCATGCGATTGGCGCCGTGCAGGCCGGTGAAGCTGGTTTCGCCGATGGCGTACAAGCCGGGCACGTCGGTGCGCCCGGACTGGTCGACCATCACGCCGCCGCAGGTGTAATGCGCCGCCGGTACCACCGGGATCGGTTGCCGGGTGATGTCGATGGAGAATTCCAGGCAGCGCTCGTACACCGTCGGAAAATGGTTTTTGATGAACGCTTCAGGTTTGTGGCTGATGTCCAGGTAGACACAGTCGACGCCAAGACGCTTCATTTCATGGTCGATGGCACGGGCAACGATGTCCCGTGGCGCCAGTTCGGCGCGAGGGTCGAACCGGTGCATGAAGCGTTCACCGTTGGGCAGCTTCAGGTGTGCGCCTTCCCCACGCAGGGCTTCGGTAACCAGGAAACTCTTGGCCAATGGGTGATAGAGGCAGGTGGGGTGGAACTGGTTGAATTCCAGGTTCGCCACCCGGCAGCCCGACCGCCAGGCCATGGCGATGCCGTCGCCGCAGGCGCCGTCGGGGTTGCTGGTATAGAGGTAGACTTTCGCCGCGCCGCCGGAAGCCAGGACGACAAAGCGTGCGCCGTAGGTGTCGACTTCGCCGGTACCGCGATTGAGCACATAGGCGCCAAGGCAACGGTCGCCGTCCAGGCCCAGGCGTTTTTCGGTAATCAGGTCAACGGCGACACGTTGTTCCAGCAACTCGATGTTCGGTCGTTGGCGGGCCTGGGCGAGCAGTGTCTTGAAAATGGCCGCGCCGGTGGCATCGGCCGCGTGGATGATGCGTCGATGACTATGGCCGCCTTCGCGTGTCAGGTGAAACTCGAAACCACCGTCTTCAGTGCCGGCCTGCTCGTCGCGAGTAAACGGTACGCCCTGATCGATCAACCACTGGATGGCTTCCCGGCTATGCTCGACAGTGAAGCGCACCGCCTGCGGGTTGCACAGGCCGCCGCCGGCATTGAGGGTATCGTCGACATGGGATTCGATGGTATCGGTGTCGTCCAGCACGGCCGCAACGCCGCCTTGGGCCCAGTAAGTCGAGCCGTTGGCCAGGTCACCCTTGCTCAGCACTGCAATGCGCAGGTGCTCCGGCAAGGTCAGGGCAAGGCTCAATCCGGCGGCACCGCTGCCGATTACCAGAACATCGTGTTGAAACTGTTGGCTCATTCGAATGATTTCCGCTCAAGGCGACCCGGGAAAGGGTTGGTGTCGCGCCGCTGCAATCGGCTCAGACAACCACGCAGCCCACTAGTATATAGAGGGGGGGATCGGCACAATAGCCGGGCATTCATGGCAATATGGAACCAGTGTGACAGAAACGCGACACGCTTCGTCGGATCGCGGTTCGGCTGGGCGAAGGTCAAGACGGCGATTTCGAGGATAAACGCTGCCTATCTCGGCATGGTCGCTCGATGTTCCATCTGCATTGCCAGTAAAGAGTGGGAACTTTTGCCAAGCGCCTACGTTCAATAGACGGTTGTCTGCAAAAGGGAGCAGCGTCGGGTTGGGTGCAGGATTTCGATTGGAGTCCCTGCCGGCAGGCCCGGCGACAGATTATTCGCGCAGCCGGGGAATCTCGTGCTGCGTTTTTCGTGCGTGCCGGGATCAGAGCGCGCCGGAAACTTGCTTGAAAGGGGGAGAACTTTTGCGAAAAGCCCGAGTCTATGTTTGCAAGCCTGGTCAATTAGTAATGCCAGCCTCCTTCGAGCTCATCGAGGAGTGTTCATGCTAACCCAGGAAGAGGATCAGCAGCTGGTCGAACGCGTGCAGCGCGGCGACAAACGAGCGTTCGATCTGCTAGTGCTGAAATACCAGCACAAAATTCTCGGGTTGATCGTGCGTTTCGTGCACGACACCCATGAAGCCCAGGATGTTGCCCAGGAAGCCTTCATCAAGGCGTACCGGGCACTTGGTAATTTTCGCGGGGACAGCGCGTTTTATACGTGGCTTTACCGCATCGCCATTAACACGGCGAAAAACTATCTGGTTTCACGCGGCCGCCGGCCGCCGGATAGCGATGTGAGTTCTGAGGATGCGGAGTTCTACGATGGCGATCATGGCCTCAAGGATCTCGAATCACCGGAACGAGCGTTGCTGCGGGATGAGATCGAAGGCACCGTCCATCGGACCATCCAGCAACTGCCCGAAGATTTGCGTACGGCTTTAACTTTACGTGAGTTCGACGGTCTGAGTTACGAGGACATTGCGAGCGTCATGCAATGTCCGGTGGGTACCGTGCGCTCCCGGATCTTCCGCGCCCGGGAGGCCATCGACAAAGCCCTGCAACCGTTGTTGCAGGAAAACTAAAGACAGCGGCGATAGCCAAGAGAGGAACGCCATGAGTCGTGAAGCCCTGCAGGAATCGCTGTCCGCAGTGATGGATAACGAAGCGGACGAACTGGAATTGCGTCGGGTATTGAATGCCTTCGACGATGTTGAAACCCGTGAGACCTGGGCGCGTTACCAGATCGCCCGGGCTGTCATGCACAAGGACCTGCTGCTTCCGCGTCTGGATATCGCTGCGGCCGTTTCCGCTGCATTGGCTGATGAAGCCGTACCGGCAAAAGCGTCTCGCGGACCATGGCGTAGCCTGGGTCGCTTGGCAGTTGCCGCTTCGGTCACCGTAGCCGTACTGGCCGGTGTGCGCCTGTACAACCAGGACGAGATTGCCGGCGTGCAGATGGCGCAGCAGTCCAACCAGCCTGGCTTGGCTGCTCCACAGGTCAAGGGCCCGGCAGTCCTGGCTGGTTACAGTGAAGGTTCGGAAGCGGCAGGTCCGATGGTCAACGGTGTCTTGCAAGGCCAACCTGGCTGGCATGATCAGCGTCTGCCCAACTATCTGCGTCAACATGCGCAGGAAGCCGCCTTGAAAGGCAGCGAAAGCGCACTGCCCTATGCTCGTGCAGCCAGCCTGGAAAACCGTTAAGTAAGGAGCACCATTGCGCGCCATACCTCTGTTCACGCTTCTGCTGGGTGGCTGGTGTGCGTTGCCAGCCTATGCCGATGAGGCTCAAGACTGGTTGAATCGTCTGGGCCAGGCCGAGCAACAGCAAAGCTTCCTGGGCACCTTCGTATACGAGCGCAACGGTAGTTTCTCTACCCATAACATCTGGCATCGCGTCCAGGATGGCAAAGTCCGCGAGCGGCTACTCCAGCTCGACGGCTCGGCACAGGAAGTCCTGCGTATTGATGGACATACTCAATGCGTCAGCGGCTCCCTGGTCGCGGGGCTGAGCAATCCCCCCGACAGCAGCGCTCGTACGCTCGATCCGCAAAAACTCAAAAATTGGTACGACCTTGCCGTCATCGGCAAGTCGCGTGTGGCTGGGCGCCAAGCGGTTATCGTGGCCCTGACGCCCAAGGACCAGCATCGCTATGGCTTTGAATTGCATCTGGACAAGGAGACCGGGCTGCCGCTCAAATCCTTGTTGCTCAGCGACAAAGGTCAGTTGCTTGAGCGTTTCCAGTTCACACGCCTGAACATCTCTGTGCCCACCGATGGCGACCTTCAGGCCAGCGGCGATTGCAAGGCTGTCACGCAGGCGCCCGGCAAGGTTGCCAAGACCAAGGTCGCCTGGCACTCGGACTGGCTCCCGCCGGGCTTTGAACTGACCGGCAGCGATTCGCGTAAAGACCCCGACACCCAGGTTCAGGTCAGCAGCCTCATGTATGACGATGGCCTGGCGCGCTTCTCGGTATTCCTGGAGCCGTTGAACGGTGCCAACGCCACCGATACCCGTACACAACTTGGCCCCACGGCCGCAGTGTCTCGTCGACTCACGACGCCTCAGGGCGAAATGATGGTCACGGTGGTGGGCGAGATTCCCATCGGCACGGCGGAACGGATCGCGCTGTCGATGCGCTCTGACGTGGCGACCCAGTAGTTTGTCGCGTGGAGGGTTCGGTTATGCAAGAGGCTGTCTACGCCGGGGCTTGATCGAAATGCCGAAACTTCCTGTCAGTATTTTCATTTGCAAAACTTCAGGTTTTTTTCTATTAGGTCAGAGCCGCACGGCTCTGGCCTTGCCTGTTTTTCCGGAACAGAAATACCGGCGTCTCGTTCTGCGGGTATTCCTGGCTCCATATCGCTTAACCATGCTCGTCGTAACGGGAGCCGTATGTCGATACCACGTTTGAAATCCTACCTATCCATCTTTGCCACCGTGCTGGTGCTCGGCCAGGCTGTTCCTGCCATGGCGGTCGAGCTACCTGACTTTACGCAACTGGTCGAGCAGGCTTCGCCCGCGGTTGTCAACATCAGTACGACGCAGAAGCTGCCGGATCGCCGTGTGTCAGACCAGCAGATGCCGGACCTGGAAGGCCTGCCGCCGATGCTGCGCGAATTCTTCGAGCGCGGAATGCCGCAGGCGCCGCGCTCGCCCGGTGGTGGTCGCCAGCGTGAAGCGCAATCGCTGGGGTCGGGCTTCATCATTTCGCCTGACGGTTACATCCTGACCAACAACCATGTCATCGCCGACGCCGACGAAATCCTGGTGCGTCTGGCTGATCGCAGTGAACTCAAGGCCAAGCTGATCGGTACCGATCCACGTTCCGACGTGGCGTTGTTGAAAATCGACGGCAAGGATCTGCCTGTGCTCAAGCTGGGCAAGTCCCAGGACCTGAAGGCCGGCCAATGGGTCGTGGCCATCGGTTCGCCGTTCGGTTTCGACCACACCGTGACCCAGGGGATCGTCAGCGCCATCGGTCGCAGTCTGCCGAACGAAAACTATGTACCATTCATCCAGACCGACGTGCCGATCAACCCGGGTAACTCCGGCGGCCCGCTGTTCAACCTGGCGGGCGAGGTAGTAGGCATCAACTCGCAGATCTATACCCGCTCCGGGGGCTTCATGGGTGTGTCCTTCGCAATCCCGATCGACGTTGCCATGGACGTTTCCAGCCAGCTGAAAAGCGAAGGCAAGGTCAGCCGCGGTTGGTTGGGCGTGGTGATCCAGGAAGTGAACAAGGACCTGGCCGAATCGTTCGGGCTGGAGAAACCGGCCGGTGCGCTGGTGGCGCAGATCCAGGAAGGCGGTCCGGCGGCCAAAGGTGGGCTGCAAGTGGGTGATGTGATCCTGAGCATGAACGGTCAGCCAATCGTCATGTCTGCCGACCTGCCACACCTGGTCGGCGCGCTCAAGGCGGGGGCCAAGGCCAACCTGGAAGTGATTCGCGAGGGCAAGCGCCGGAACGTCGAATTGACCGTCGGCGCCATCCCGGAGGAAGGCAAGGAACTGGATTCGCTGGCCAAGTCCGGCGCCGAGCGCAGCAGCAATCGTCTGGGCGTGGCCGTGGCCGAGCTGAGCGATGAGCAGAAGAAGGCCCTGGAGCTGCAAGGCGGCGTGGTGATCAAGGAAGTGCAGGATGGCCCTGCCGCGCTGATCGGCCTGCAGCCGGGCGACATCATCACGCACCTGAACAATCAGGCTATCGGCTCCGCCAAGGAATTCACCGATATCGCCAAAGCCTTGCCGAAGAACCGCTCGGTCTCGATGCGGGTTCTGCGCCAGGGGCGTGCAAGCTTCATTACCTTCAAGCTGGCCGAATGATCGGCTGGTGATGCAACGAAAACCGCCTCGAGAGAGGCGGTTTTTTTATGCGTGGTGAAGGGGACCGAGCACTACCGATAGATTGAGCAGCCCATGCCCCCTGTGGGAGCGAGCTTGCTCGCGATAGCGGTCGATCAGCTGGCGAAGAGGGTGATTGGCTCACCGCTATCGCGAGCGAGCTCGCTCCCACAAGACGTTCGGTGCCAGGTCCGCGAATGCTCTGTTTTCCATCACCCCATCATGTCCTTGACCATCCGCTCCTGCTCCATGAGCTCCCGCTGCCGGGCATCGATGCGTGACGAAAGTGGGAAGTTCGTGCCGGCCCGCCGTTTGGCAAAGTCCAACTGCTGGATCGCCTGACGGTAATCGCCCACCAGGGCGAAGTACTCGGCCCGCGCCTGGTGCAAGCCGATGATGTTGCCCGACAACCCGCGAGTCTCGGCCACCATGTACCAGACATCCGGATCGTCCGGACGGGTCTTGAGCAGGTTTTCCAAGGCTTTCTCGGCGTCTGCGGGGCGGTTCTGCTTGAGCAGCAGGTCGACGCGTACCTGGTTGAGCGGATAGTTGCCGGGGTATTGGCTCAGCATCCGGTCGACGCGAGACTGGGCATCGGCCAGCTTGTTGCTGGTGATGTCCAGGTCGACCTGGGCCAGGTTGTAGATGATCTCGTTCGGCGATTTGGCGAGCAGCGGCTTGAGGTTCTCGCGGGCTTCATTGAGCTGGCCGCCCTTGATCTGCGCAATCGCCAGGCCATAGCGGGCCACGTCGTTCTTTGGATTTTCATCCAGTTGCGCCCGGAAGCGTTTGGCACCCAGGCCCGGGGTTTCTTCATAAATCAACTGGACCCGTGCGCGGATCAGTTGATAGCGCATGCTGTCCTCGATGCCCCCCGGCTTGGCCTGTTCGGCGCGGTTACGGGTGTCGGCGATCCGCGATTCGGTCACCGGGTGCGTCAGCAAGAACTCCGGCGGCCTGGCGTCGAAGCGATATTGGCGCATCAGGCGCTCGAACATTGTCGGCATGGAGCGTGGATCGTAGCCGGCCCTCTCCAGGTTCAGGATGCCGATGCGGTCGGCTTCCTGCTCGTTCTGGCGAGAGAAGCGCCGCTGTTCCTGGATGGCCGCGGCCTGGGTCCCGGCAATCGCGGCGATCCCGGCGTCACCGCCACCGGCCGCGGCGATCACGATACCGGTCAGCAGCGCGGCCATCATCGGCACTTGCATGCGTTGCTGGGCTTCGACGCCACGGGCGAAGTGGCGCTGCGACAAGTGGGCCAGTTCGTGGGCCATGACCGAGGCATATTCGCCTTCGGTCTGGGCATTGAGGAACAGCCCGCCGTTGACCCCGACGATGCCGCCGGGCGCGGCGAAGGCGTTGAGCTGCGGGCTGTTGATCAGGATGAACTCCAGGCGCCGGTCATTGACCTGGCTGGTTTCCACCAGTTTGTAGACGCTGGTTTCCACGTAATCCTTGAGCTGCGGGTCGTTGAGTTGTGAAACCTGGCTGCGCAGCAAGGCCAGCCAGGCGCGACCCAGCTGGTGTTCCTGTTCTGGCGAGACGATGGCAGAACTGGCGTCGCCGAGTGACGGCAGGTCGTCGGCGAAGCCCGGTGAGGCAAGCAGGCAAGCGAGCGTCAGCAGGGTGGGGCGCAGAAATGTCATGCACGAAGCCTTAGTCGACAAAGACCTTACTGTAGCCGGACACCGGGCTCGGGACCAGATATTCTAGGCGGCCCAACGACCTGTGCGGAGCGAACCGATGACCGATGCTGTAGCCCACGATGCCGAACTGGACGCCAGCGGCCTGAACTGTCCGTTGCCGTTGCTCAAGGCCAAGTTGGAACTCAATCGCCTGGCCAGCGGCGCTGTGCTCAAGGTCACCGCCACGGATGCGGGCTCCCAGCGCGACTTCCGCACCTTCGCAAGGTTGGCCGGTCATACGCTGCTGCGCGAAGAAGATGACAACGGCGTCTACCGCTACTGGCTGAAAAAAGCCTGAATCATCCCAGGCGTTTCTTAAGGATTTTTTGATGTTCAAAGTGTTACGCGACTGGATCCAGCGCTACTTCTCCGATGAAGAAGCGGTGGTCCTGGCGGTGCTGCTGTTCCTGGCCTTCACTGCGGTGCTCACCCTGGGCGGCATGCTGGCGCCGGTACTGGCGGGCATGGTGCTGGCGTACCTGATGCAAGGGCTGGTCACTACGCTCGAGCGTCTGCGGCTGCCCGGCACCGTGGCGGTCGGGCTGGTGTTCGCCCTGTTCATGGGCTTGCTGGTGGTGTTCATGGTGGTGGTCGTGCCGTTGCTCTGGCATCAATTGGTGACCTTGTTCAACGAACTGCCGGGCATGCTCGCCAAGTGGCAATCGTTGCTGTTGCTGCTGCCCGAGCGCTATCCGCATCTGGTGTCCGACGAGCAGGTGCTGCAGACCATCGAGGTGGCGCGTGGCCAGATCGGCAAGTTCGGCCAGTGGGCGCTGACGTTTTCGCTGTCGAGCCTGCCGTTGCTGGTGAACATCATGATCTACCTGGTGTTGGTGCCGATCCTGGTGTTTTTCTTCCTCAAGGACCGGGAGATGATCGGGCGTTGGGTGCGGGGCTACCTGCCTCGGGAACGGGCGCTGATCACCCGGGTGGCCCAGGAGATGAACCGGCAGATCGCCAACTACATTCGCGGCAAGGTCATCGAGATTTTCATCTGCGGCGGCGTGACCTATATCGGTTTCGTGGCGCTGGGGCTCAACTACGCGGCCCTGCTGGCGTTGCTGGTGGGGATTTCGGTGGTGGTGCCTTACGTCGGCACCGTGGTGGTGACCGTGCCTGTGGCCTTGATTGCGCTGTTCCAGTGGGGCTGGAGCGATCAGTTCATTTACCTGATGGCGGTCTACGGGATCATCCAGACTCTGGACGGCAACGTGCTGGTGCCGCTGCTGTTCTCCGAGGCGGTGAACCTGCATCCGGTGGCGATTATCTGTGCGGTATTGCTATTTGGCGGGTTGTGGGGATTCTGGGGGGTGTTTTTTGCCATTCCCCTGGCGACACTGTTCAAGGCGGTGCTGGATGCGTGGCCGAGCAAGGAACCGGTGGTAGCGCCGTTATTGTAGTGGTTTTATCGGTTGAGGCTGATGGCCTCATCGCGAGCAGGCTCGCTCCCACGGGGATCTATGCAGCAGCACAGATCCAGTTCTCACAGGGATCTATGTAACAACACAGATCCAATGTGGGAGCGAGCCTGCTCGCGATAGCGTCAAAACCAACAGTGAAAATGTCTCAGGCCTTGTTGAGCGCCTGAGCCGCCGCCAACACCGCATCCACATGCCCCGGCACCTTCACGCTACGCCATTGCTGGCGCAGCACGCCATTCTTGTCGATCAGGAACGTGCTGCGATCCACGCCCAGGTATTCCTTGCCGTAGAGCTTCTTCAGCTTGATCACATCGAACAGCTGGCAGACGGCCTCGTCCTTGTCGCTGATCAGCTCGAACGGGAACTCCTGCTTGCACTTGAAATTCTCGTGGGACTTGAGGCTGTCCCGGGAGACACCGAACACCTCGGTGTTGGCCGCCTGGAACTGCGAGTACTGGTCACGAAAGCCCTGGCCTTCAGTAGTGCAGCCGGGGGTGCTGTCCTTGGGGTAGAAGTAGATCACCACCTGCTTGCCCTTGAGGGCGGCGAGGCTGACGGTCTGCCCGCTGGTAGCGGGGGCCTGGAAATCGGTAACCGGCTGGTCGATGGCAACGGCCATGAACGCTTCCTTACATTGGGTTTTGTGGGCGCCACGGTTCGATCAGGGCATCCAGGTTCATCGCGTCGGCGAAATCCAGGAACTGATCGCGCAGCCAACTGATCTGGGTGCCGGCCGGCAGAGTCACGGTGAACGTGGCGTTGAGCATGGTGCCGCCGGTCTGCGGCGCCTGGTAGGTGTCGCAGGTCAGGTTTTCCAGCTCGACGTGGTGATCCATGAAGAACTGGCACAGCTCGTTGATGATGTCCGGGCGGTAGGCCGAGCTGACGTAGGCCACATAGGGCAGCGCCTGGGGACGGTTCTCCAGCGCGGCGCTACGCACCACGTTGACCGTGAAGGCGTGCTTCTTGGCCAGCACGGGCAAGCTGCCTTCCAGGCGGGCCAGGGCGTCCCAGCTACCGGAAATCTCGAGCACCAGCGCGCTGCATTCGCCATGGCGGGTCAGGCGTGAGGTCACGACGGCGCAGCGGTTTTCATGGCTGGCGCGGCACAGGACGTTGGTCAGCTCCATGGGGTTGGCGCCAAGGGCACTGATGACAAGGAATTGTTCGCGGACTGTGGGGGTGGACATGCAGCATTCCTAAAGCGATGAGCGGTCGGCACCTTGCGGCTCGACACGGCGCCAGGCCCGCGCGGAACGTACGGCTCAAGCCCTGTGCCGGGGTTGTGCTGCATTCCTGAAGGCGGGAATGCATCCGGACAAACGCAGGATCGGGGCTTGTGGCGACGAAAACGAAGGCTTGGAACCGGCTGGTGAGCTTATCGGTACCGATCAAAGCCTGAAGGGTAGCGAAAACCATCGCCAAGGGGAATGGTAGTTCGCTTGTACAAGCATCTTGGCGCCAGTACCATTACCGCTCTCTTTTTCCGGCAGGAGCGGTTTCATGATTGCGGGCAGTATGGTGGCACTGGTCACACCCATGGATGCACAAGGGCATCTTGACTGGGCCAGCCTCAGCAAACTCGTGGACTTCCATCTTGAGAACGGCACCCATGCCATTGTCGCTGTCGGCACCACCGGCGAGTCGGCGACCCTCGACGTCAATGAGCACATCGAAGTCATCCGTGCCGTGGTCAAGCAGGTCAACGGTCGCATCCCGGTCATCGCCGGCACCGGCGCCAACTCGACCCGTGAAGCCATCGAGCTGACCCGCAACGCCAAGGAAGCCGGCGCCGACGCCTGCCTGCTGGTCGTGCCGTACTACAACAAGCCGACCCAGGAAGGCTTGTACCAGCACTTCAAGCACATTGCCGAAGCAGTCGACATCCCACAGATCCTCTATAACGTTCCCGGCCGCACCTCCTGCGACATGCAGGCCGAGACCGTGATCCGCCTGGCCAGCGTGCCGAACATCATCGGTATCAAGGAAGCCACTGGCGACCTGAAGCGTGCCAAGGCCATTCTCGATGGCGTCAGCAAGGACTTCATCCTGCTGTCCGGCGACGACCCGACCGCAGTAGAACTGATGCTGCTGGGTGGCAAGGGCAACATTTCCGTCACCGCCAACGTCGCTCCGCGCGAAATGGCCGACCTGTGCGAGGCCGCGCTCAAGGGCGACGCCGAGACCGCACGGGCCATCAACGAAAAACTGATGCCGCTGCACAAGGACCTGTTCATCGAAGCCAACCCGATCCCGGTGAAGTGGGCGTTGGTGGAGATGGGCCTGATGCACGAGGGCATCCGCCTGCCACTCACCTGGCTGAGCACAACCTGTCATGAACCGCTGCGGCAGGCCATGCGCCAGTCCGGCGTCCTGGTTTAATTGAGGAAGTACAACGCATGAAGCGAATGGCCGGACTTTCCGCACTTGCCTTGATTATCTCCAGCACCAGTGGCTGCGGGTGGATCTGGGGGCCGGAGGGTTACTTCCGCGACCGTGGTAGCGATTACCTGCAAGCGCAACAGACTGCACCGATGCAATTGCCACAAGACGTCAACGTCGCCAAGCGTCTGGATCCGCTGCTGCCGATCCCGCGCAACGTCGCCGACGACAGCGTCAAGGGCGAATATGTTGTTCCACGTCCGCAACCGCTGTCGGCCATTGCCGATGCCAGCGACTACACCTTGCAGAAGAGCGGCGACTCCAGCTGGGTCATGGGTCAGCATCCACCGGCCGAAGTCTGGCCGGTGGCGATCCAGTTCTTCCAGGACAACGGTTTCCGCCTGGACGAACAGCGTCCGCAAACGGGCGAATTCACCACCACCTGGCAGCGTGCCGATGAGCTGTCCGCCGCCATGGCCAAGCGCCTGAGCGCCGCCGGTGTCGCTTCCGACAGCGAAACCCGCGTGCGGGTGCGCATCGAGCCGGGTGTGCAGCGCAACACCAGCGAAATCTACGTGGTCAGCGCCGAGCGTCCTGCCGGCAGCACCGCCGACGTAGCGTTCACCAACCGTTCGGTCAATACCGGCCTCGACGCCGCGCTGGTGGACGACCTGCTTGCCAGCATGAGCCGCACCGCCGAGCAGGGCGGTTCCGTCTCGATGCTGGCCACCCGGGACTACGACACGCCGAGCCGCGTCAGCCTGAGCGAAGACGGCAGCGGCAACCCGGTGCTCAACGTCGGCTCCGACCTGGACCGTGCTTGGTCGAGTGTTGGCCGTGCGTTGGAGCAGGGCGAGTGGCGGGTTGAAGACATTAACCGCAGCCTGGGCCTGTACTACATCAACCTCGCCGAAAAGGCCGAGAAAAAAGACGAGAAGCCTGGCTTCTTCAGCGGTCTGTTCGGCAGCAAGCCGGACAAGGAAGAAGTCGAAGCCCGCGCCGAGCGCTATCAGGTTCGCCTGAGCAAGGTGGGCGATAGCGTCCAGGTGACCGTCGAGAAGAACATCAACACCGTGGCGCCGGCCGATGTGGCGCGTAAAGTGTTGAGCGTGATTCAGGACAACCTGGGCTGATCCGATGCGTTTTGCCGTTCTCGGCAGCGGTAGCCAGGGCAACGGCACGCTGATCGCCAGCGCTGGCACATACGTGCTGGTCGATTGCGGTTTCTCCCTGCGGGAAACCGAGAAGCGCCTGTTGCGCCTGGGTGTGCACCCGGCGCAACTGAGCGCGATACTCGTGACCCACGAACATGCCGACCACGTGCATGGCGTGGGTTTGCTGTCTCGGCGCTACAATCTGCCGGTGTACCTGAGCCGAGGCACCCTGGGTGGCCTGCGCAAGCCCATCGAGCCAGCGGGTTTCGTGGCCGGTGGCGAGCAATTGCGCATTGGTGCCCTGGATATCAGCGTGGTCAGCGTGGCGCACGACGCCCGGGAGCCAACGCAGTACGTGTTCAGCGACGGCGAGCGGCGTTTCGGCTTGCTCACTGACCTTGGGTCGTATTGCGACCGGGTCATGGACAGTTACCGGGACCTCGATGCCTTGATGATCGAGTCCAACCACTGCCGCGACATGCTGGCGCAGGGTTACTACCCGTACTTCCTCAAGCAGCGCGTGGGGGGGGAGCGCGGACATTTGAACAACCACCAGGCGGCGTACCTGGTGGCCGAGTTGGGCTGGCAAGGCCTGCAACACCTGGTCCTGGCCCATCTGAGCAGCAAGAACAACCTGCCGCAGCTGGCCCGGCAATGTTTTGTCGACACCCTCGGGTGCGACCCGGACTGGCTGCAACTGGCCGATCAAGATTCAGGGCTCGACTGGCGACATATCGCCTAGCCCACTACTTAGCAAGCGGAGCCCATCATGGAAAAACGTGAAGAACTCTACCGCGGCAAAGCCAAGTCAGTTTACAAGACCGACGACGCCGACCGCTTGATCCTGCTGTTTCGCAACGACACTTCGGCGTTCGACGGCAAGCGCATCGAACAGCTGGACCGCAAGGGCATGGTGAACAACAAGTTCAACGCCTTCATCATGCAGAAACTCGAAGCAGCCGGCGTGCCGACCCAGTTCGATAAGCTGCTGGGCGACAACGAATGCCTGGTCAAGAAGCTGGACATGATCCCGGTCGAGTGCGTCGTGCGTAACTACGCCGCCGGCAGCCTGGTCAAGCGCCTGGGCGTGGAAGAGGGCATGAAGCTCAACCCCTACACCTTCGAACTGTTCCTGAAGGACGACGCCAAGGGCGACCCGTTCATCAACGAATCCCACGTCGTGGCCTTTGGTTGGGGCACCGCCGAGCAACTGGCGCGCATGAAGGAGTTGTCCCTCAAGGTCAACGAAGTGCTGACCAAACTGTTCGACGACGCCGGGCTGCTGCTGGTGGACTTCAAGCTTGAATTCGGTGTGTTCAGCGACGGCTCCATCGTCCTGGGCGACGAATTCAGCCCGGACGGCTGCCGTCTGTGGGACAAGGACACCAAGAAGAAGATGGACAAGGACCGCTTCCGCCAGGGCCTCGGTGACGTCATCGAAGCCTATGAAGAAGTCGCCCAGCGCCTGGGTGTACCGCTGTAATCGACGCAAGCATCTGATAGCACGGAAAAAAATTCGCTCGGGGGTTCGCTTCCGGCGAATGTGCTGGTATGATGCGCGCCACTGGAGAGATGCCGGAGTGGCCGAACGGGACGGATTCGAAATCCGTTGTACTGGCGACAGTACCTAGGGTTCAAATCCCTATCTCTCCGCCATTCTTGAATACGACTAAGCCCCTGAAATGGTTGAACATTTCAGGGGCTTTTTCGTTTTTAAGGTTTTTGTTGGCGTGGTGATGGCTTGTTGATATCGTCGAGCGACATTCAGACGCGCAAGGAGCGAGCATGGCCGCAGTGAGTAATTCCGTTGTTCATTTGACGATGCGATTTGAGCGAACGAAGCTCGCTATCGGTACTGGGGTGGTATACGAGCGCGACGGCAAATTTTATATCGTGACTGCTTGGCACAATCTGACGGGTCGTCATCCTGATAATTTGAAATTCCAGAGTTCGCATAACTCCATACCCGATAATATAGTTGTCAGTATTGTGGTTAGTCGTGGCGCTTTTGGAACATCAAGAATGTCAGTTGTTCTCCCGTTAATGGATGAAGATAAAGCACTCTTCTTGATACATCCAACGGGCTGGCCAAGAGTCGACGTGGCAGTCATTCCTTTTGATCCTATGGCGTATCTAAAAATGGAACTTTATCACTTTGATGGTACGGTTCAAGATGTGGTTGTTTCACTTCTAGATACTGGAGGTTCGAATATTCCTGCTGAGCTTTGTCCGATACAACGTTATTTGGTGCCGAATAAAGGTGTTATAGATAGATGGTTGGATAATGTAGAGGTGACCGAAGAACTCTTTATTCCTGGATATCCTCACAATCTCCAAGATTATTACTCGCAGCCTGTATGGAAACGGGCAACAATTGCATCTTCTGTGCAAAGTGGGTGGAACGATCAGCCTAAATATCTTATTGACTCTGCATCTAAGAGCGGTATGTCTGGTTCCCCTGTCCTTTACTACAGTCCGAAGGGGGAAGTAGTTGTAAATGGCGCCTCCTATCGATTTGCAACTGATGTCGCCATACTCGCTGGTATCTACGTAGGACGAGAAGGGGTAACTGATAAGGATGACCCGCAGGTTGGTATTGTTTGGCATACATCAGTGATTGAAGAAATTATTGATGGCGGGACCTTCGAGAAGCTTCCATTTGAGATTGAAATCAGGCCGGGTGATCTAGAGACCGCAGTAAATGAGGAATTCAAAAATACTTCACGGAAGGGGCTCGATAACGTCTTAAACCCCAAGGTGCCTTCAAGGCACATTGTGTGCGAAAGAGTTTTAAAGCGAGTACAGGGGCGAGCTAAACCTGAAGATGTCGTCGAGGCTGTGGTTCGATTGGCGGAAGTTTATGATGGACCTCTCATGCCAGACGACGATGATTAGCAGTAAAGGCAGTAGAACGCCATAGGCGTCTTTTTAATGTTCGATAAAGCAGATCCAGACGCCACTTGCGAACCGCCTTGTGCGATTACGGCTTTCGCCGCTGGGAAGCGCTCTATCTCATCTGGTCAGTCGCTTCGACGGAGTAAATCTAAAGAAGATTGGAAGACTCGTTAATCAGGTCTCTGAAGTGTTGAACAGTCCAGAGTCCTGATTGTTTGAGGTGCTTCGCTAGCGCGGGTCGATGTTATCCAACACTCGATTCGCCAATAGTTCGCTCATTTCGATCACCTGCAAAATACCCATTGCCACACGTCGGCGTGACCCATCGAGGTCGAATGTCAGGTCGTTGATCATGGCGTTGGCCGAGGCCAGGTTTTCGCTGAGGTTGGCGAGCAGGGTTTCATTGTCGATGCCCTCTACGACCGTGAAGAGCTGGGCCGGTGATGGGTCGCTTTTAGTGCCGGCTTCCTTTGGCTTCAAGTAGTAATCAAGCGCCCGGTCGGTAGCTTCCTGGACTTTCTTTGGGTCGAGGCCGGGGGAGCTGGGGTCCGTTTCCGGTGGGTTGGGGGTGACCTTGAACATGTGATGCTCCTATGAGTTGGAGCCGCCACGAGCTGTCGCTAAACAGAATGGTGGCGACTGTACGCAGGTTAGCGAACCGGTCATAGGCACCCGGCAGACCCGAAGGTCTCCTACATACAGCCGCCATGACGTAATTGCAGTGATCCTGCAAAAAAGCATGGAGCGCTCATGTCCTAATGATCCGAGTCGCTAAACCCGATCGCTGATTTTCAGCGACCCGGAAACGATAGAGCCGGGACCCAAGGCGCACAAGCGGGCGGATTCTGGCTTAGTTGTAGGCAAAGGCGCAAGGTAACGTAGCCGGGATCCGTGGGCTTGGTGTTTCCGGGTATGTATGGTTGTAGGACTGGCTACCCGTCTTGCTGAGACGGCGCCTATGAGTAAAGGCCCGCCCACTGTTTAGAGCTGGAATGCATCCGTGGCGAGGGAGCTTGCTCCCGCTTGAGTGCGAAGCACTCACAGAAAGGGGCCGCTTCGCAGCCCAGCGGGAGCAAGCTCCCTCGCCACGGAAAGCCAAGCAGATCCTGATCGTTCTCTCCCTCGAGCCAAGCAGTTCCCAATGCGATTCTCCATCGTATGTCACCACCCTGTGACAATTTGGTCTACCGTCTCTCTAGCAGGCCCCACCTCTGCCGATAGCTAAAGACATACCCTCGAAAAGGAGTAGTACCCATGCCACGGTTTTTCGCCGATCTGGGCTTCCGCTGGAAAATCACCTTGCCCATTGCATTCCTGGCGTTGCTGCTGGTGCTGATGGGGTGGTCGGGCATGCGGGGGATTGGGCAGGTGACTGAGTCCAGCACTCAGTTGACCAATCGGTACCTGCCGGCGATCAGCCTGTTGCTCAACGCCGACCGGGATCTCTACCAGGCTTTCGTCGCCGAGCGCAGCCTGTTGGGCGGTAATGCCGGGGATCATCTGGAGGCCTTGCGCGCCAGTCATCGGGACAATCTGAAGCAGGCCTATGACCGGGTACAGAAATACGCGGCGATGCAGCCGGGGCCCGAGGCGATGGCGTTGGTCAGTCAATTCAATGATCGCTTTGCCCAGTGGTCGCAGATTTCCCGGCAAGTGGTCGAGCAGGCGACGAGTAATCCGCAGGCCGCCAGTGCACTGAGTTTCGGTGAGGGTGAAAGTAAGTTCGATACCATGCGTGACGCCATCGACAAGCTCGGTGAGCTGGAAGATGCGGCTTCCAACCGCGAGGGTCAGACGGCCATAGATCACGGGCAGGCGGTGGAGGTGCAACAGGGCGGCATCTTGCTGGTCGGTCTGCTGGGGTGTGCGCTGCTGATCGTGGTCTTGCCCATGGTGGTGTTGAGCCCCATGCGTCGCTTGCTGCATCGCGTCGAGCAGATTGCCGAGGGCGGTGGTGATTTGAAGGGGCGTCTCGAGGTGCGTTCGGCTGATGAGTTGGGGCAGCTCAGCAGCGCCTTCAACCGTTTTCTCGACAAGTTGCAGCCGTTGATCGCCGAGGTGGGCCGGGTCACTGGCGAGGTGGATGCGGCGGCACGTGCCATGGCCAATATGGCGGCGACCAATGATCAACTGATCAGCAGTGAGCATGCGGCGCTCGATCAGGTGAGTACGGCTGCGACTCAGATGAGTGCCGCTGTGCATGAAGTGGCGCATAACGCTGTAAATGCTTCGCAAGCCGCGCAGCAAGCCAGCAGCCAGTCTCGCGACGGCGCCGAGGTGGTTAGCAGCACCATTGAATCGATCCGCCAGTTGGCCCAGGAAGTAGAGAGCGCTTCGGGCACCATCGAGGCGTTGGCACAGGAAACCTCCAGCATCGGCGCGGTGCTCGAAGTGATCCGCGGCATTGCCGAACAGACCAACCTGCTGGCACTGAATGCGGCCATCGAGGCGGCGCGGGCGGGCGAGCAGGGCCGGGGCTTCGCTGTCGTGGCCGACGAGGTCCGGGCGCTGGCGGCGCGCACCCAGGATTCGACCAAGGACATCCAGGTCCGAATCGAACGCCTGCAGTCCGGTGTCGCCAAGGCGGTCCAGGCCATGCAGGTCGGGAGCAACAAGGCTCGGGACAGCGTCGAGCGTGCCGGCGGCGTCGATCAGGTCCTCAGCGGCACCAGCGGCTCAATCCAGCGGATCAACGACATGGCCGCGCAGATTGCCAATGCGTGCGAAGAACAGAGCAGCGTCACCGAGGAAATTGCCCGCAACATCTCCGACATCCGTGACTTGTCCAACGAAGCGGCGGAGAACTCGGCCCAGAGCATGCTCGCCAGCCGGCAACTTTCCAGTCTGTCGAAAAACCTCGCGGAACTGACCGGTCGCTTCCGCACCTGAGTCCGGTTCGTCCTGGGTATTGAACGCACATGAGCCCAGCGCAATCATCATCCGGTGATTGCGCTGGGTGTGCGCTCAGATCCAAACGTCATTGATCGCGGTTCGCTCGTTGGTTTCCTCACCGGTATTGAGCACGCCACGGGGCTCGATCAGCAGCAGTTTGACTTCCCGTTCGGCACTGGGCTTGTGCTCGATGCCTTTTTTGACCACGTACATCTCGCCCGCACCGATGGTCACCATGCCGTCGCGAAAGTCGATACGAAGCTCGCCTTCCAGCACGATGAAGGTTTCATCGGTCTCGACGTGGACGTGCCAGATGAAATCTCCCTCCAGCCTGACGATCTTGAACTGGTAGTCGTTCATCTCGGCCACGACTTTCGGGGCCCATTGGTCGTGGAACAGGGCGTATTTCTCGGTGAAGTTGATTGGAGCGTAATGGGTCATGACGAGGACTCGAATGAGGTGGAAAGCGCCACCTTACTGCCCGGCCACGGGGAGGGATTGTACGATTGTGCAGCCTTGCGAGGATTTATTGTGGCGAGGGAGCTTGCTCCCGCTGGGCTGCGGAGCGGCCCCTTTTTCTGTGAGTGCTTCGCACTGGAGCGCCAGCCCGGTCAAGCGGGAGCAAGCTCCCTCGCCACAGGGGGCTGCGTGTGTTCATCGAAGCATGTTCAACCAACGTGCCGGTGAGATGCCGAAGGCCTGGGTGTGCAGGCGGGTCATGTGGCTTTGATCGAAAAAGCCACAGGCCAGCGCCACCTCGCTCCACGCCATGCCCTGGAAGGCCAGGCGACGGGCTTCGTTGAGGCGGCGCTGGGTGATGTAGCGATAGGGGCTGGTGCCGTACAGCGCGCGGAAGTCCCGGGACAGGCTCCAGCGATCCCGACCGCTGGCCTGCACCAGGTCGTCCAGGGTGATCACTTGGTCCAGGACATCATGGATGAACAGGCGCGCACGCTCCGCTGCGGGGTAGTCGATCATTCGCCGTCCACGTCGGTTGCCGGCGGCGAGGTCGAGGGCCTGGGCCACATCGTAGATAGCGTCTTCTTCCTCCAGCGGGTCGAGGGAGTGATCGATGCTGCTTAGTAGCCGGCGGGTCGCGATGTTGAGACGAGGATCGCTGGACAGTCCGCCTTCGATGAAGGGCAGCGGCTTGCCCCCCAGCACTTGCTGGATCACCGACGGCTCTATGTAGAACATCCGGTAACGAAACCCGTCGCTGGTTCCGGCTTCGCCATCGTGGATTTCGTCCGGGTGCAGGACAATGGTGCCCCCGGGCTGGCTGTGACGCTTGCTGTGGCGATAGTTGAAGCTCTGGACGCCGGAAAGCGTGACGCCAATGGCGTAGGTGTCATGCCGATGGGCGTTGTAGCCATGACCGCTGAAATAGGCCTCGATGCGCTCCAGCTTCCTCGAGTCAGGAGCCCGCTTCAGCCAGTCGCGATGGTGGTTGGATAGGGTCATTGCGACCGGCCTCTCACGGTTGTCCACGCACCATACCTGACCCAGGGGAAAGTGCGAATACCAGGACCAGACAGGCTCGGGTACCGGCCTGTCTGTCGATACAGCGCGACGCTGTTCAGATCTCCTTCACAGGCGTCTCGCCCTGGACGTTCTTGATCAACCCGATCACGTGCAGGCAGTCACTCTTGTTCACGTAGGACTCGCCGCTGGCGATGGTCTCGTGATTGCCGGCCCTCAGGCGCCAGCGCCATTGGCCTCTTCCGCTGCTTTGGGTGCCGCGGGTCTGACGGTAGATTTCAAAGTACATCGATTCGCTCCCTGCGATTGATTCATTCAAGACATGTGTTGCACATGTGGCTGCAAGCCTAGCCAAGCTGAAGTTTTTGGCTACGGGAAATTCGTATCCATTGGTGAATAGATATTACCGACTCGGGCTTGGATCGGAGACTAGACCCGATGATCAGAACAGGTCATCTTGCGAACCATGAGTCTGCTCCAGGTGCCGGTTTCATCCTTGCGTTGCCTTGTCCGCTCCTGCTTAATACGTTCCGATGCAGTCGTCGTCATTGACGCCAGATCCGTGGGGCCCAGGGCCGCAAGCCTGACGGGACTGAAAACACTATAAGAAAAAGAGCCATCAAGTGACTGAATATCCAGGAACGGATCTACAAGGTCGTCTAGCGCTTTCGCTCGTCATCCCCGTCTTCAACGAAGCCCAGTCCATCGATTTGTTCATCGCCAGGATCGATCAGGTCTTTGCCGACCAAGCGCTGGTGAGCCTGGAGCTGGTGTTCGTCAACGATGGCAGCGTCGACGATACGTTGGGATTGCTGCTGGAAAGACAGAAGAGCGACCCGCGCATCCGGGTCGTCGACCTGAGTCGCAACTTCGGCAAGGAGGCGGCGTTGAGCGCCGGTCTGCAAGCAGCGCGCGGCCAGGCGGTGGTGCCGATCGACGTCGACCTGCAAGACCCTCCCGAGGTGATCTTGGAAATGATCGCCCACTGGCGCAACGGTGCCGAAGTGGTGCTGGGGCATCGGATCAATCGCGATTCCGATTCCTGGGCCAAACAGGTGTCCGCCAACGGCTTCTATCGCCTGCACAACAGGATCGCCGATCACAAGCTCCCGGAAAACGTCGGCGATTTCCGCTTGATGGATCGCTGCGTGGTCGATGCCCTGCAAACCCTGCCTGAATCCCGACGCTTTATGAAAGGGCTGTTTGCCTGGGTGGGATTTCGAACCACTTATGTGGATTACGTCAGGCCTGAGCGCGCTGCCGGGGAAAGCAAATTCAACGGCTGGCGACTGTGGAACTTCGCCCTTGAAGGCATTACCAGTTTCAGCACCGAACCGCTGCGTATCTGGACGTACCTGGGGCTGTGCGTTTCGCTGGTGTCCTTTGCGTTCGCCATGTTCATCGTGCTGCGAACGCTGATTTCCGGGGTTGACCTGCCCGGCTACGCCTCGCTGATGGTCGCGGTCACCTTTCTTGGCGGGTTGCAATTGATCGGCATCGGCGTGCTGGGCGAATACCTGGGCCGCACCTACATCGAATCCAAGCGTCGACCGATTTTCCTGGTACGGCGCATCTATGACGCCAAGGACTGACCATGGACCTCAAGGAAACCGACATCCTGGGCCCGGATATCAAGCAGCACTGGTACTACCGCTCGAAAGCGCGGGCGATGCTGCACATGCTCAAGGGCACATCGGCCAATACGCTGCTGGACGTGGGTGCCGGATCGGGCTTTTTTTCCCACCATCTGTTGACCCATACCGAAACGGCCGAGGCCTGGTGCGTGGACATCAGTTACCCGGCCGATTCCGACGCCCGTACCCATGGGAAACCGGTGCACTACCGACGCGCCGTCGATGGGCTGGACGCGGACCTGGTGTTGCTGATGGACGTACTGGAACACGTGGATGACGACGTCGGGCTGCTCAAGGCCTATGTCGACAAAGTGCCGTCCGGCAGCCGCTTCCTGATCACTGTGCCGGCCTTCCACTTTCTCTGGAGCGGTCATGACGATTTTCTCGAACACAAGCGTCGCTATACGCTCAGGCAGCTGGAAGGCGTCGTGGCGCAGGCGGGTCTGCAGGTGCGCCAGGGTGCGTATTATTTCGGCCTGGTGTTTCCCATCGCCGCCGGCTTGCGCCTGTTGCAGCGCAGCACCTCGCAGGCGCCGGCCAGGTCGCAGCTGGCGCGGCATCATCCGCTGGTCAATGGTGTCTTGAAGTCCCTGTGCAGCCTGGAGCGTCCGTTCATGGGCGCCAATCGCATCGCTGGCCTGACTGTGTTTTGCCTGGCGCAGAAGCCGTGACCTGGGTCCGCACGCCGCTGTTGCGACGGGCCCTGCGCTTTGCCGTGACCGGCTTGTTCGTGACGGCGATCCACGTGCTGGCCGCCGTGTTCTTCATGCATTTGATCCTGGCGAATCCCCCACTGGCCAACGGTTTCGCGTTCCTGGTGGCGACGGTGGTGTCCTATCTGATCAACACCCTGTGGAGTTTCTCCAGTCGCCTGCACGGTCGCACGCTCTACCGTTTCGTGCTGGTTTCAACCGGCGGTTTCGCACTGGCGATGCTGGTGGCCTGGGTGGCCCAGAGCGCAGGCCTGAATTACCTGGCGGGCATCGCGGCCGTGGCACTGATCATTCCGGCGTTCACCTTTATCCTGCATAACTTCTGGACGTATCGATGACCGTTCGTGGCGAGCGTTATTTGTCTCTCCTGTTGCCCGTGCTGCTGGGTGCATTGGCGTTTCTGCTGGTGATCGGCCCGCGGGTCCTGGACCCGACGAACATCGCCTGGCTGGGGGAGGGCGATGCGGCCACCCATTACATGGGCTGGGCGTTTTTTCGCCATTCACCCTGGACCTTTCCGTTGGGGCTGAACCCCTCCTATGGCCTGGAGTTGGGCAACGGCATCATTTTTTCCGATTCCAATCCGCTGTTGGCGTTGATGTTCAAGCCATTCAACGCCTGGCTTCCCGAGACGTTCCAGTATTTCGGCCTGTGGTTGCTGGCCTGTTTTATCTTGCAGGCCTGGTTTGCCTGGCGGTTGGTCGGCCTGGTGACACCGTCGTTGTGGATCCGGTTATTGGGGACCGGGTTATTCGTGTTTTCGCCCCCCATGTTCCTGCGCATGGGCGGGCATCTGTCGCTGTCCGGACATTTCCTGATCCTGGCTGCCCTGTACCTGGCGCTACGGCCCGGTCTGCACAGTCGGCGGCTGGCCTGGGGCGTATTGTTGGCCGCCACCGCGCTGGTGCATGCGTACCTGTTGGCGATGGTCGCGCTGATCTGGCTGGCAGACCTTGCCGGCAAGGTTCTCAAGCGCCAATTGTCCCTGCGCGACGGCTGCATCGAGCTGGGCGGATTGTTCCTGTTGGTCGCGTTCTGCTGTTGGCAGGCGGGCTACTTCAGCGTGGGCGGCGGGACTGTAGCAGGTGGCTATGGTTTGTATCGCTTGAATGTACTGTCGCTGGTCGACCCCAGTGGCTGGTCGTTCATCCTGTGGGATATGCCCCAGGGACCCGGGGACTACGAGGGCTTCAATTATCTGGGGGCGGGCGTCCTGATGCTGGCGATCTGCGCTGGCGCGGCATTGCTTCAGGGTGATACAGGGTTGCTCTGGGCCATACGTGCTAGAAAGTTGTTGCTTTGGGCGCTGGTCGGGCTGACGCTTTTTTCGCTGACCAACAAGCTCGGTATCGGCATGCTGGATGTCCATATCTGGCTACCGAAACCCCTTGAGCTGATGGCGAACGTGTTTCGCGCTGCGGGCCGGATGTTCTGGCCGGTCTTCTATGCCATCGTGTTTGTCATCATCTTCCTGGTCGTCCGGGGCAATCGACCGAGGGCTGCCGTGTGCCTGTTGACGATTGCCCTGGTGGTCCAGGTTCTGGATACCCGAGCCGGCTGGGCTGGCCTGCGCAAGAGCCGGATGGTGCCACCGGCGTCCACTTGGCCTACGCCGCTCACTGATCCATTCTGGGACAACGCCGGCGGTCATTATTCGAAAGTCCGCTCGTTGCTGCCGCAGAACCAGCCGGAAAACTGGCTGTTGACCAGCCAATACGCTTTGACCCATGGCTTGGAAACCGATGGCGTTTACTTGGGGCGGATGGGCACCCGGGAGCTTGCGCACGCTCAACAGCACGCTGAACGTATGCTCGCCAGCGGGCAGTATGACAATGATTCGTTGTACATCCTCGACAGCCGTGCGGCGCTCGAAGCGGCGAAAACCGTCAACCGCCAGACCGACCTGTTGACCCGCATCGATGGCCTGGTGGTGCTGGTGCCGGGCTGGAAGTCTTGCGCCGAATGCGCACCTTTTGCCCACGAAACCCTGGACGTGAGGGTGAAGCCCGGTGAGCGCCAGGTGTTCAACCGGATCAATGGCATGTTGGTCAGCGGCTGGGGGCAGGTCGAGGATTGGGGCACCTGGTCGCAGGGCACCGAGGCTGAAATGACGTTGCAGGTACCGCCAGAGGCCCGCGCCATTTCGATCGAAACGGCAGCCTTCGTACAGCCCAATCATACAAGCCAGCGGGTCGAGGTTTCGGTCAATGGCGTGGCGGCGTTGTCGACTCAATTCACGCGTTTACAGGACAACACCCTGGAATTGCCCCTGACGCCGGCGATGCGTGAAGCGTCGGGTGCCGATGGGCAAGTGCGTCTGCACTTTCATTTGCCTGATGCAATCAGCCCCAAGGCGTTGGGGCTGGGCACTGATGAACGGGTCATGGCGCTGGGGCTAAAATCCCTGACCGTAAAGTGACCCTTCAACAACGCTGATCCATCTGTCTGGACCGGGGAAATGTTGCCCTGTGGCGGGGGGATTTATCCCCGCTGGCTGCGCAGCAGCCCAAAACCTGCATACGATCCGCTGAGTTACCGCCAGTGCTAATGGGGCTGCTGCGCAGCCCGACGGGGATAAATCTCCTCGCCACAAAAAAGCCGCGCCTATGCAATTGTGTTTGGCGTTTGGACTTTTTACGCATAGACGCGCAGCCACCGTCGTTCCTACACTTCCTACAGTCAGGGGATAGGAGCAGGGGATGAACCGCAACGAATTGCGCAAGACCGACATCAATCTGATGGTGGTATTCGAGACGCTGATGCTTGAGCGCAACGTGACGCGGGTGGCGGAGAAGTTGTTCCTGGGCCAGCCGACCATCAGCTCGGCGCTCAATCGGATGCGCAAGATGTTCAACGATCCGCTGTTCATTCGCGTTGGCCATCGCATGGAGCCGACTGCCCGGGCCGAAGAGATCATCCGGCATCTGTCGCCGGCGCTGGATTCGCTGTCGATGGCCCTGAGCCTGACGCATGATTTCGACCCCGCCAGCAGCACCATGACCTTTCGCATCGGGCTCTCGGACGATGTGGAGTTCGGGCTGCTGCCGCCGCTGTTGAGCAGCCTGCGCCAGGAAGCACCAAACGTGGTGTTTGTGGTCCAGCACGCGGATTACTGGCGCATTCCCGATTTGCTGGCATCGGGCGATATCACCGTGGGCATCAGCCAGACGCGTGGGTTGCCGGCCAATGCCAAGCGCAAGTTGTTGCGGCACATCCAGCCTCGGGTATTGCGCGCCGATGCGTCGGATACGCCGCTGACCCTCGACGAATATTGCTCGCGCCCCCACGTGCTGGTCTCTCACACCGCGAACGTCGCCGGTCTCGCTGACGAATGGCTGGCCGAGATCGGCCGTCAGCGTAGGGTCGTGTTGTCGGTGCCGCAGTACAGCGCCTTGCCCGCGTTGCTGGCCGGCACTGACCTGATCGCCAGCATGCCGGATTACACTGCGGCCGCCATGGCTGCGTCGGGCCGATTGTTCAGCGAACCCTATCCTTTCACGACCCCGACCCTGGATTTGTCGATGGTCTGGCTGAGCCATGTCGACAGCGATCCGGCTGAACGCTGGCTGCGCTCCCGGCTGGAGGCGTTCATGGGCGAGCGCGGGCAGCGGTGAAACAAAATCTGCCGCCAGGAATAAAGTCGCGCTAAGGTGGCGACGGTTGGATCACCTCATCGTTTTTTCGAATTGGAGTCGAACACATGCCTCACCTGCACATGGAGTACACCGCCAACCTGTCGGAGCTCAAGGCCGATGTCGCACTGTTGCGCCTGAACAATGCCTTGGTCGCGTCCGGTCAGTTTGCCGCCGAGTCGGATATCAAGAGCCGGGCCACCAAGCTCGAGACGTTCCGGGTG
Organism: Pseudomonas sp. SMV71; assembly: GCF_052042015.1. NCBI lineage: Bacteria > Pseudomonadati > Pseudomonadota > Gammaproteobacteria > Pseudomonadales > Pseudomonadaceae > Pseudomonas > Pseudomonas sp. SMV71. The sequence goes on from NZ_JBKGGU010000019.1 coordinate 35,391, forward strand.
GGCACCGGCATTGGTGAACGCGGTTTCGTGCACGTGAAGCTGGCGCTGCTCAGCGGCCGCTCGCCCGAAATCAAGAAGCAGCTGGCCGATAGCCTGCTGGCGGTGATCCAGGAACTGGGCCCGTGGCCGGATGGCCTGAGTGTGCAGTTGTGCGTAGAGATCCTCGACATCGACCGCGGCCCGTATGCCAAGGCTCTTATCGGTCACTGACGGTTAGGTATCTCGCCCGGCGCAGACTTTGATGATCTGTTCGCGCAGCCAGCTATTGGCGCTGTCCTGATTGGCCGCCTGGGTCCACTGCATGTCCAGGGTAAATCCCGGCAGACCATTGGGTGCTTCGTGGTGATTGAACATCGCCTCGCTGGCCAGCAGCTGCTGAATGCGCCGGGGCAGGGTGAGGATGAAGTCGGTGCCGCTGATCATCTTCAATGCCGCGCTGTAGCTGTTGGCGCGTGCGGCGATTTGCCGTTGCTGGGCCTGTTGCGCGAGCCAGCCGTCCACCATGTTGGTGGGGGACGTCCAGGGCGTAGGAAAGATGTGCCGGCGCCGTACGAAAGTTTGCAGGCTCAGTTGCGGTTCCTGGGGCGCCGCCCGTTTATCGACGACGCAGACCAGATCCTCCTGTAACAGCTGCCGGGACAGCAGGTCGGCATGATGACTGTGAAAGTTGGGACCGAAGCAGATCACCAGGTCCAGGCTGCCGTCGCGCAGTCCATCGACCGGAATGTCGGCCTCCAGCTTGTGCACGTTCACGACCACCGGCAGGTCGGCGTAATCGAAGCCTTGTAGCAACTGCGGCAGAATCAAATGCTCGAAGTATTCCGGTGCACAGATGTTGAAGGTCACCGCTTCGCGTGTCGGGTCGAACGTTGGCGTACCGGCATGGCACAGGTTGATGCTTTGCAGGATTGCCTGCACATGATCGTACATGCCCACGGCCTTGCAGGTAGGACGCATGCCGCTGCGGGTGTTGGTAAACAGTTCGTCTTCGAAACAGGTCCGTAGTTTCTTCAGGCAGTAACTGACGGTGGACTGGCTGACACACAGCGCCTCGGATACACCGCTGACACTGCTTTGTTCGTACACGGCGCTAAACACCATGAGGTCTTGCATATCAAGCTTTCTTAGGGAATTACTGTTCAGCATCCGTTCTGTCTCTCGCTGTGCTCCTTGCGCGGATCGTGCGCAAACCAGGCTGATGATCCTAGCGGAACGATAGTCCCAAGAGAATGCCATGCAGGCCGTTCAACGGTCGGGAGTGGGACAGATAGTGTAGGGAACACGACCTCCAATCAACAGCCGGGCGTTTATCCGTCTTTCCTGACGTTTCAGGCCACGCGCTTAAAAAATAATTTAATAGCAACTTTTTCACGAAAAATTGATGGTGGGCTACCTAAAGTTTGTGCTGCCGTAGGGAACGAATTTTTCATAGTCCTTTTCCGGCATTCTTTTCAAAGAGCAACTTTCAGGAAGCCGTCAACTATCATGCTGACTATTAAAGCCGTGCGCCCGGAATGGGTGACGCTGGTTGCCAGTGCCTTTCTTTTGGCAGGCTTCAACATTGTTCTGTGGCAACACCTGCTCTCGATCACTTCGGCTGATGGTCGTGGCGTGCTGATGTGCGCGGCGTTCGGCGTGATGATTTTCGCTGCTTTCAACCTTGTGTTGACGCTCCTGGCGTTCCGTCCGGTGCTCAAGCCCGTGCTGATGCTGCTGTTTCTGATCAGCGCCGGTGTGGCGTATTTCATGGCTCAGTACGGCGTGCTGATCGATGCCGAGATGTTGCGCAACTTTGCCGAAACCAACGCCACGGAAGTCCGTGACCTGTTGTCGCTGAAGTTGTTTGTTTATCTCGGATTATTAGGCGTGTTGCCTTCCTGGTTATTATTCAAGACACCGATCAAGTACCGCAGCTGGCCCAAGGAGTTGCTCAGTAAGTTGCTGGTGGGGGTGGCCTCGGCGGCGCTGATCGGTGTGGTTGCCATGGCCAACTACCAAGGCTTGTCTTCGTTGTTTCGCAACCACCACGAGTTACGCTTGATGGTGGTGCCGAGCAACTACATCGGCGCGTCGATCGGCTACCTGCGCGAGCAGGTCGCGTCGGCCAAGCAACCCTTTATCCCATTGGGCGAGGACGCCAGCCGTAACCCGGCCTGGCAAACCTACGCGCGTAAATCCCTGACGGTATTGGTGGTAGGGGAGAGCGCCCGTGCCGAGAACTTTGGCATCCTCGGCTATGACCGCGACACCACGCCGACGTTGGAAAAAGAGGCCGGCCTGATCGCCTTTACCGACGTGCATTCCTGCGGCACCGAAACCGCAGTGTCGGTGCCGTGCATGTTTTCCAACATGGGTCGCAAGAACTACGACGCCAGTAAGGCCAAGAATGAAGAGGGCCTGCTGGATGTGCTCAAGCGCGCCGGGCTGGACGTGATCTGGCGGGACAATCAGTCCGGCTGCAAGGGCACGTGCGACCGGGTCACCTTGCAGGATGTGAGCAATCTGAAGGATCCGGCCCTGTGCGCCAACAGCGAATGCCGCGATGAGATCCTGCTCCAGGGCTTGCAGCATTTCATCGATACCCTCGACAAGGACACGGTGCTGGTGCTGCACCAGATGGGCAGTCACGGGCCGGAGTATTTCAAGCGCTATCCCAAGGAGTACGAGCATTTCACCCCGGTGTGCGAAAGCAACGCGTTGAACAACTGCAGCCGTGAAAGCATCGTCAACGGCTACGACAACACCCTGGTGTACACCGATCATGTGCTGTCGACCCTGATCGATCTGCTGCGGGCCAATCAGGACAAGGTCGACACGGCGATGCTGTACCTTTCGGACCATGGTGAGTCGCTGGGCGAATACAACCTGTTCCTCCATGGCACGCCCTACATGCTTGCCCCGGAGCAGCAGAAACACGTGGCGATGCTCGCCTGGTTCTCCGACAGCTATCAGAAGTCGTTTTCGGTCGACACCCATTGCCTGCAATTGAGCCGGGAAAAACCCCTGAGCCAGGACAACCTGTTTCACTCGATGCTCGGACTGCTGGAGGTCAACAGCCAGGTCTACAACCGGGATCTGGACATGTTTGCCAACTGTCGCGGTGCGGTTATCGACGGGGTGTTGGCGCGGGAATGATTCCTACACCTTTTTTTCACGCCTGAGCGTCTAACCTGTCATCCAACCAATTCAAGAGCCGTTTGTATGTCCGGGTTACCCCTGCGCGCCGTCGAGCTTGAGTTCGCCAGGCATCACGATGAGCAGCATGCGCAAGTCTGTTGCCAGCCGGCACCCCGTCGGGTGCGCCTGGTGTTCTGGCGTGACGAGCAAATGGTGCGCAATGCCCTGAAAGTGGCGGGGGAGCCCGGGCTGGTGCTGGATGTGACGTGCGGTGCGGGGCGGTTCTGGCCGGTGCTGGCCGAACATGCCAACCGAGTGATCCTCGCGGCGGATCCCTCGCCGGACATGCTTGAGCATGCACTCACCCACCATGGCGGGGCGTTGCTGGCGCGGGTCAGAACGTTTCCCAGTTCGGCATTCACCATCGGCTTGTCCACCAATGCGGTGGACTGCATTTGTTGTCTGCAATTGTTTCGCCACGTTTGCGCCAGCGAGCATCGCCTGGCGTTGTTGCGCGAGTTTCATCGGGTCAGTCGGGACACGGTAATCGTCTCGGTCCGGATCGAAGGCCGCCTCAAGCTCGGCCGTCCGCCGCAGCGAAGCCTGACCGGCAAGGCTGACATCGAGGCCGAGTTTCGCCAGGCCGGGTTCAGCGTGCTGTGGTACCAGGATTTCCTGCCCGGTTTCGCATTGACGCGTGTTTATGTACTGCGTAAGACCTGATAACTCCTGATGTAGGACTATTCTTGTTTTTGCGCAGGCGATTTCTCTCAGGCTCTTGCTCTATGGGTGCTCGCAACCGCCAACGGCGATATATACTGCGCGCCATTCTTCAAGGGAGAGCCGTGTGGCCATCGATATTCACTGGATTCGCGACAACGATAGCCTCGGTCAGTTTTGCGCCGAATGGCAGCAGTTGCCATTCGTCGCCCTCGACACCGAATTCATGCGGGTCGACACCTTTTATCCCATCGCCGGCCTGTTGCAGATCGGCGACGGCAAGCGCGCCTACCTGATCGACCCCTTGACCATCGACAACTGGCAGCCTCTGGCGGTCCTGCTGGAAAACCCGGCTGTGCTCAAAGTGCTGCACGCCTGCAGCGAAGACCTCGAAGTGCTGCTGCGCCTGACCGGCAGCCTGCCCGCGCCGCTGTTCGATACCCAGTTGGCGGCCGCTTATCTGAACCTCGGTTTTTCCATGGGCTACTCGCGGCTGGTGCAGGACGTGCTGGGCATCGAGCTGCCCAAGGGCGAGACCCGTTCCGACTGGCTGCAGCGGCCGCTGTCCGAAACCCAGATCAGCTATGCCGCGGAAGATGCCGTGCATCTGGCGGAAGTTTTCGTACAGTTGCGTCCCAAGCTTTCTGACGAAAAATACGCCTGGGTGCTGGAGGACGGCGCCGAGCTGGTGGCCAACCTGCGTCGCGAAGTCGACCCGTACGAGGTGTACCGCGAAGCCAAGCTGGCCTGGAAACTGTCCCGTGCCCAACTGGCCGTGTTGCGTGAGCTGTGTGCCTGGCGCGAGCGCGAGGCGCGCGCCCGTGACTTGCCACGCAACCGCATCATCCGCGAGCACTCGCTGTGGCCGCTGGCCCGTACGCAGCCGGACAATCTCGGCGCGTTGGCAAAAATCGAAGACATGCACCCGCGCACCGTGCGCCAGGACGGCGAATTCCTGTTGGCCCTGATCCAGCGCGCCGCCAGCCTATCGCCCGAGCAATGGCCGCCGGCCGTGGCCGAGCCACTGCCCATCGAAGCCTCGGCGCTGGTCAAGCGCCTGCGGGCGCTGGGGCAAGCTGAAGCCGAGCGCCTGGGGATCGCCCCCGAACTGATGTTGCGCAAGAAAACCCTTGAGGCGCTGATCAAGAGCGGCTTTCCCGAGGGCCCTTACCAATTGCCCGATTCGCTGCGTGGCTGGCGCCGCGAATTGATGGGCCAGGCACTGCTCGACAGCCTGGCCACTGCCGGAGAACAGCCTTGAAACGTATCTGCTCCATTTACCGAAGCTCGAAGAAAAACGAGATGTACCTGTATGTGCTCAAAAGCGATGCCCTGGCCCGCGTGCCGGAGCCGTTGATGGCGGCCTTCGGCAAAGCCATCCATGCTTTTGACCTGGTGTTGAGCCCCGAGCGGCAGTTGTCCCGGGAGGACATCAACAAGGTATTGGAAAACCTCGACACCCAGGGATATCACCTGCAGATGCCACCGGCCGAAGACGAGTACATCGAACATTTGCCCGAAGAGCTGTTGCGGCGTAACGACCCGGTCTGACACTGCCCGGGCGTTCGCTTGGGATTTTCTGAAATACCGAATGATTTTGGCGACGATTGCCTGGATGGAGTGACACTCTGTCGGCGCTCGTCTGCCCTGGCTTTGAAAGGTTTGATTCATGCGCGTTCTGATTGCCGAACACGACCACGCGGTGTACGCCCAGCTCTTGCGTCAGGCGGCACCCGATCTCGAAGTACTGACCAGCGGCGACTCCGCTGAACTGTCGCGGTTGGCCAGCGATTGCCCGGTCTGGCTCGGCCAGCCGGACCTGCTGGCGACTTTGTTGCGCCAGGGGCACCGGCCCCATTGGTTGCAATCGACCTGGGCCGGCATCACGCCGTTGCTGGCCGAGGGCCTGACCCGCGATTACCGCTTGACCCGGGCAGTCGGCATTTTTGGCCAGGTGATGGCCGAGTATGTGCTCACCTACATGCTCGGCCACGAGCGGGAGGTGCTGGCGCGGTTGGTCAGCCAGGTGGAACGCAAGTGGGACAATCGCCAGGGCCAGGGCCTGGCGGGGCGCAAGGTGTTGATTGTCGGCACCGGCGATATCGGCCAGCGCGTGGCGCAGTTCCTGGTGCCGTTCGGGGTGCAGTTGTATGGCATCGCCCGGCAGCCTCGTGAACTCGAACCTTTCATCGAGGTGGGTGGGCTGGCGGATCTTCCGCGTCTGGTAGGCGAGGCGGATTACGTCATCAACCTGCTGCCCAACACCCCCGAGACCCATGATGTGTACGATGCGGCGCTGTTCAAGCAGTTCAAGCCGAGCGGGCTGTTTATCAATGCCGGACGCGGCGTCGCCGTGGTGGATGCGGACCTGGTGCAAGCCCTGAAGGACGGTCATCTGGCCGGTGCGGTGATCGATGTCTGCCGCCAGGAACCACTGCCCCAGCGCCATCCGTTCTGGACCGCCTGGGGCCTGCTGTTGACCGGCCACAGCTCGGCACCGACCTCGCCACCGATGATGGCGCAGTTGTTTCTGGATAACCTGCGGGCTTATCAGTCCGGCGGGGCATTGCGCGGGGAAGTGGATTTCAGCCGGGGGTACTGACAGGCACCACCAGAAACTGAGGGAGTGGTCACAGCGTCTGCGCCCGCCACCAATCCCATCGTGGGAGCGAGCCTGCTCGCGATAGCGGTGTGTCAGTCACCCCAGTGCTGGCTGGCGTGCCCCTATCGCGAGCAGGCTCGCTCCCACAAAAGACAGGATTACAGAGTGAAATCACCTTCCGTCACCAGCTCGCTCAACGGCCGGCGCGGGCTCGGGGTTTCGCGGGCCTGGAGGTACTCGGCCAGGGTGGATTTGTCCCCCAGCTTGCCAATCGCCACGGCAGCATGCAGGGCATAGCCGTCCGGGATCTTCAGTTCCTTGCGGGTCAGCTCCTGGTCGAAACCGGCCATGCCGTGGGTGTGCCAGCCGCTGAGGCTGGCTTGCAGCGCCAGGTGGCCCCAGGCCGCACCCGTGTCGAAGGTGTGCCACAGCGCCGGGGTTTCCTCGGTCGCGCCGGGCACGGCGAAGGTGGTTTTCGACGCGATGATCACCAGTGCCGAGGCGTGTTGTGCCCAACCGCGGTTGAACTCGTTGAGCAGGCCCAGGAAGCGCTCCCAGTTCGGCGTGTCGCGGCGCGCATAGAGAAACCGCCACGGCTGGGAGTTGTACGCCGATGGCGCCCAGCGCGCCGCTTCGAAAAAGCCCAGCAGGGTTTCTTCGGCAATGGCCTCGCCCGTGAAGGCGCGGGGCGACCAGCGTTCGATGAACTGGGGGTGGATGGCGTAGTCGGCGATGCGGGAATTGGCGCTCATGGCTTACCTGACCGGATGGGGGAAGATGAATTGAGCAACCTACGTCCCGGCGCGCAGCCTGACAAGCCCCGCACTACCGACAGTCGCCAGTGCTTGGCCTCAAGAGGCCCCGGCACTAGACTGTCGGCCTTTTCACCACCTGATGTTGATGCTTGAGCCATGGCCGCCAAAGTCGAACCGTTCTGGATACGCAAAACCCTCGATCAGCTCGATGCGCAGGAATGGGAATCGCTGTGTGACGGCTGTGGCCTGTGCTGCCTGCAAAAGCTCGAAGACGAAGATGACAACAGCGTCTATTACACGCGCATCGCCTGCAAACTGCTGGACCTGAAGACGTGCCAGTGCACCAACTATCCCAATCGACGGGAATTTGTGCCCGATTGCATTCAACTCACGCCGGGCAAGGCCGATGAATTCAAGTGGCTGCCGCCAACTTGTGGTTATCGGTTGGTCAGCGAGGGCAAGGATTTGCCGTTGTGGCACCACCTGGTCTGCGGTGATCGCGATGCCGTGCACCATGAACGCATTTCCCAGTCCGGGCGTATGCTGGCCGAAGGCAGCGTGCCTGAAGAGGATTGGGAAGATCATCTGATTTTTCGCGCCGGCTGAGCGTCCCGGCGCCGCACGACCGGGAGAACCCATGGCTGCAGGACTGAAACGGATGCTGGCGGTCGGGCTGCTGGCGGTGTGCGGGCCGTTATGGGCGGCGCAGAAGGTTAATCTGGATTATCACGTGCAACTGTTGCCGCAGAGCGACCAGGCCGAAGTGCGGCTGACCCTGGCCCGGGGTTCGGCCGTGCGCAGCCTGGATTTCGACCTCGGCGATGGCAGCCGCTACAGCGACTTCAAGGCCGACGGCCAATGGCAGCTCACCCCCGGCCAGCAGGCGCGAGGGGTCTGGCGTCCGACAGCCGACACGGCCAGCCTGAGCTACCGGGTGCGCATCAGTCATGAACGTAAGAGCGGTACCTTCGAAACCCGCATGACCCCGACCTGGGCCCTGTTGCGGGGTGACGACCTGGTGCCGTCGGCCAGACTCGACCAGCAGGACGGCGTCGAATTGGTGGCCCGCCTGGAAGTTGAATTGCCCAGCGGTTGGAAGAGCATCGAGACCCCCTGGCCGCGCATCGGTAAGCAGCGTTTTCGCATCGACAACCCCTCGCGCCTGTTCGACCGCCCGACCGGCTGGATGCTCGCCGGTAAGCTCGGCAGCCGTCGCACACGCCTGGGCGAGACCGAAGTCACCGTGGCCTCGCCCCAAGGCCAGGGCATGCGCCGGATGGATGTACTGACGCTGCTGACGTTTGTCTGGCCGCAGGTGCAAGCGGTGCTGCCACGTCATCCCTCCAAGCTGCTGATTGTCGGTGCGGGCGACCCGCTGTGGCGTGGCGCCCAGTCCGGGCATGACTCGATCTACCTGCACAGCCGCCCACCGCTGGTCAGCGAGCGGGGCAGCAGCCCGTTGTTGCGCGAGTTGGTGCAGGTGTTGGCGCGGGTCAATGACCATGATCGCAGCGACTGGATCAGCGAAGGCCTGACCGAGTACTACGCCATCGAACTGCTGCGCCGCGCCGGGGGCATGAGCGATGAGCGCTATCAGGCCTTGAACGAGCGGCTGGCCCGGGACAGTAAAGACGTCACCACCTTGCGCGGCGAGCAACTGAGCCCCGCGATGGTGGCCAAGGCGGTGTTGCTGCTTCAGGAACTGGACCGCGAGATCCGCCTGAAAACCCGCAACAAGCGTTCGCTGGATGATGTATTGCAAGGGGCGATGCGGCTGGAGACGGTGGATACCAAGGAATTCGTGCAACTCAGTGAAAATGTGCTGGATGGCAGTTCCACGGTGCTGGATACCCGGTTACTCCAGTAATACCGCCATCGCGAGCAGGCTCGCTCCCACAGGGGATCTGGTAACCCGGAATCTGTGTCGGACGCGATCAATGTGGGAGCGGGCTTGCCCGCGAAGGCGGTGGGACAGTCAACCTTTTCGTCGGCTGACACTACGCTTTCGCGAGCAAGCCCGCTCCTACAAGGGTTCTGTGGAGCGCCCAGATTCCGGATTCACCAAAAAACTGTGGGAGCGAGCCTGCTCGCGATGAGGCCATCAGCCCCGGCGCAAGAGATCAGAGCCCGACTTTCGGCGAAACCAGCGAATCGTTGCCTGTCACCGTCGCTGTCCCCGTGGCGGCCTCGGCGTTGGCCTTCATGCGGCTCAGTTCATCGCCAGCCTGTTCGATCCGGGCGCGGGCGTTGTGGAGGCTCTGACGGTTTTTTTCCAGCAGACTCTTGGCCGAGCAATGCCCGGTGATGCCCCGCGCCAGTGCCATGCCACCGATGGCCAGTTGCGCCAGACCGATAACACCGCCACGGCGCAAGCCTTTGCCCATCATCAGCACACCACCTGCCAGCGAGCCGAAGCGTTCCCAGCCATGCACATTCTTTGGCGGATGAGATTGGAAAGGGGTGCGCTCAATCGGCTCGAACGGATTGTTATCGCTCATGATCTGTCTCCAGTGTGAGATTGGTATAAAGCTGACTGTCCGAGCGATTGCCTTGTTCAATCGGATTTCACACCGATCAGCGGAATTGCGGCCCCGAACGGGTGTTGTTGCCCTTGGCCATGCGGTCATAGAGCACGACGTTGACCGTAGCGGCCAGGTTCATGCAACCGTGGGTGGGGATGTACACCACGTCTTCGCACCAGTCGCGGATTTCCTTGTCCAGCGAGCCGTCTTCGGGGCCGAAGATGTACAGCGCCCGGTCGGGGTGGGTGTATTCGGGCAACGGACGGGCACCCTCCACCAATTCCACGGCCACCGGCACGCAGCCCAGGGGCAGGATCTTCTTCAGGTCGTCGATGCCGATCAGCGGGATGTCGTAATGGACTTTCTTGGTATCGGTGACGAAGTCGGCGGCGCGCTCATAGCGCTTGCCGGTGTAGAACACCGACGCCACGCCGTAGCAACCGGCGGCACGCATGACCGAGCCGACGTTTTCCGGTGACTTGGGGTTGAACAGACCGATGCAGCTGTAGCGTTTGTTGGCCACGGGCGGGGTGCCTTTGGGGAAAAGGCGCGATTATACGGGGAATGGGGCAGGGTGGTCAGTTTGTAGATTGATGGTGGCTGCTCGATCGCATTCGCGAGCAAGCCCGCTCTCACAGGGGATGTGTGTTGCTCCAAAAAACCTGTGGCGAGGGAGCTTGCTCCCGCTGGACTGCGCAGCAGTCCCTTTCTAAAGCGGGGGTCGCTTCGCCACCCAGCGGGAGCAAGCTCCCTCGCCACAAAAGACTGCTATTCGTCAGGCGGCTACTCGTCTTTCTTCATCAACCCAGCCAACGCCGCAAACGGGTTGTGGGTCGCCTTGGCGATTTTCGGGGTGCTCAGCGAGCCATCGCCGAAGTATTGCTGGTCGGTGTAGCGCGAGTGCTCGTTGTCGTGGCAGTACAGGCACAACAGTTCCCAGTTGGAACCGTCCTGTGGGTTGTTGTCGTGGTTATGGTCGCGGTGGTGGACGGTCAGTTCGCTCAAGCGCTTGCCGGAAAATTCGCGGGCGCAGCGGCCGCAGACATGCGGGTACATTTTCAGGGCTTTGTCGCGGTAGCCCATTTCCCGGTCGCGCTGGGCATCGGCGAGGATACGGTCCAGCTTGGCGGTGTTGGACGGTGGCGTTGACGAACTCATGGGTTCACCTTTGTAGAAAAGACTGATGACGGTTGCGCAGAGTTTAGCTCAGCCCTTGAGCTTCTCGGCAATCCAGATGGTGTGGCGGGTGCCTTTGTTGCCGTGGGCGAACACTTGCACCTCCTCGGCCTTGAAACCGGCTTTTTTCAGTTTGTCGGAAAACTGCCGGTCGGCACTGGCCGACCACACCGCCAGCACACCCTTGGGCCGCAAGGCCTTGGCGCAGGCGGCCAGGCCTGCGGCCGAATACAGCCAACTGTTGGCTTTCTGGGTCAGGCCTTCGGGGCCGTTGTCGACATCGAGCATGATCGCGTCGAACCCTTGGGGCTCGGTTTGCAGGACCTTGGCCACGTCTTCCATACGAATCACGGTGCGTGGGTCCGACAGCGGCCGTCCGGCCTTTTCGCCCAAGGGGCCGCGATTCCACTCCACCACGCCGGGGACCAGCTCGGCCACCACCACTTCGGCGTTCTTGCCCAGATGCTTGAGGGCGGAGGCCAGCGTAAAGCCCATGCCGAGGCCGCCGATCAGCACTCGTGAACCGGGCCGTCCGGCAACCTTGCGGCAGGGAATCTCCGCCAGGGCGTCTTCGGAGCCGTGCATGCGGGTGTTCATCAATTGCCCGCCGTCACCGCCCTGGATCTTGATGACGAAATCTTCGCCGTACTCGAACAGGCACAGGGCGCCGCTATTGTCAGGGATGGGTGTGGTGTCGAGCAGGACAAAACGTTTCATGGAAGTCTCATGAAGAAGGGCGAACCAGCGCGGTTAGGACTAGCCTGAAGGTAGACAGAGCCACGGAGCCATTGATGAAGTGCACCATTCTAACGGCCATTGTCCTGACGACGCTCTCGTTAAGTGACGCACAGGCCCAGGAGCCGACGATTCCGGTCAATCCACCGAGCGTCCCCGGTTCGCCCGGCACCGCTACCCCCATGCCATACCCGCCGGTCATTCCCAACGGCGTGCCGAAGGCCGGCCCCGGTAGCGCCGGGCCGCCATTGTTGCCACCGATTGAAATGCCCAGGCCGCCGAGGGATCAGCCGATACCGGGGATGGAGCCGCAAGCGCCGAAAGTCAAGTCGCCGGGTGGATGAGTCAAGGTGGATGCAAACCCTTGTGGGAGCGAGCCTGCTCGCGATAGCGGTGTGTCAGTCAACATGGATACTGGCTGATCGACCGCCATCGCGAGCAGGCTCGCTCCCACAAGGGATGTAGTGTTCCCAGGGGCTGCGGTGCTGTGGTCAAACCTGCTGCGACAGTAGCTGCCCATCGGCCATGCGCAGGCGTTTGGACAGGGAAACGGCGAGGGCGCGGATGATCTTGGCGGCGACCTTGGGCGCGTCGTTGAGCATTTTCTCCAATGAGTCCTTGCCCAGGTTCAGCAATTGGCAGTTGCTCGCGGCAATGCAACTGGCCGAGCGCCGCTCGCCGTCGAGCACCGCCATTTCGCCGAACGCCCGGCCGCTGCGCAGGGTGGCGATGGTCACGGGTTGGCCGTCGGGGCCGGTTTTCTGTACGGCCACTTGCCCTGTGTGAATGATGCACATGAAGCTGCCGGCATCGCCCTCGCGAAAGATCGCTTCACCCTCGGCAATGGCGCTGATGCTGAAATAGCCCGACGCAGCGGCGAAGTCGACGGGCAGCAATTGGTCGAACAGACCGCAGTCCATCAGCCAGTCGCGGATTTCTTTATTCAGTAAGGTCGGTTCTGACATGTCGTCACGGTCTTTTTTGTTGTGGCTGTTGCGGTTTCGGGGTGCTTGGATGTCCTGCGATACCCCTGTGGGAGCGAGCTTGCCCGCGAGGGTGGTATGTCAATCGACATTGATATTGACTGACCCGACGCTATCGCGAGCAAGTTCGCTCCCACAATGAAGCTGGGCGTGTATCAAAGTCTGAGCATGGAGCTAAGACTCCTACGCCCCACAGAGTTCCTCACCCCAACCCCAAAACCTTCAGCACGAACGCATATTCGAGCGCTACGTCACGCAATCCCTGGTAACGCCCGCTCATGCCGCCGTGGCCAGCCCCCAGTTCGGTCTTGAGCAACAGGGGGTTGTCATCGGTCTTGGTGGCGCGCAGTTTCGCCACCCACTTGGCCGCTTCCCAGTACTGTACGCGGCTGTCGTTGTAGCCGGCGATGACCAGCAGCGCCGGATACGCCTGGGCCTTGACGTTTTCGTACGGAGCGTAGGCCCGGATCCGATCATAAACGTCTGGCTCCTGCGGGTTGCCCCATTCGTCGTATTCGGTGACGGTCAGGGGCAGGTCCGGGTCGAGCATGGTGTTGAGCACATCGACGAACGGCACCTCGGCTATCGCCACCTTGAACAGTTCCGGGCGTTGATTGAGCACTGCACCGATCAACAGGCCACCGGCGCTGCCGCCGCTGATTGCCAGTCGATCGGCGCTGGTGAAACCGTTGGTGATCAGATGTTCGGCGCAGGCGATGAAGTCGCTGAAGGTGTTGGGCTTGTGCTCCTGCTTGCCGGCGCGGTACCAGGCTTCACCCAGTTCACCGCCACCGCGCACGTGGGCGATGGCAAACGCCACGCCGCGATCGAGCAGGCTCAGCCGCGCATGGGAGAACCACGGGTCAAGGCTCTCGCCATAAGCACCATAGCCGTACAGGTACAGCGGCACCGGCTGACCGAGGGCTTCACGCTTGACCACCAGGCTGATGGGCACTTGCGTGCCGTCCGCAGCCGTTGCCCACAGCCGCTGGCTGACGTAGGCATCGGCGTCGAACGGCCCCAGCACCGGGGTTTGCTTGAGCACAACCTGTTCGCCACTGGCTAGGTCCAGCTGGCGGATCTGCGCCGGGCGGTTCAAGGCTTCATAGCGCAGGCGAATACGTTCGCTGGAAAACTCCAGGCTGTTCTGTACGTGCAGGCTGTAGGCTGCGTCCGGAAGCTGCACCCGATATTTCGGCAAATCCTGTGGGTGCACTTCGATGATCGGCAGGCCGCCTTCGCGCAGGCTCAAGGTCATGGCGCCAGCGTTCAGGCTCAGACCGTCGATCATCACGGTGTCGCTGTGAGGGATCAGGTTCTGCCAGTCGGCTTCGGTCGGCGCCACGCCGGTATCGGCCGCCTGGTACAGCGCAAAGTTGATGCCGTCGCGGTTGCTGCGGATGAACCAGGTCCACTGGCCGTCGAGCAGGCCGTGGTCGACGTCGTATTCGTGGTGCTCGACCCGTGGTGCCAGGCAGGTGAATGCCTGCTGGGGCTGCGAGGCATCCAGCACCCAGACCTCGCTGGTGGTCTTGCTGCCCAGGGACAGGATCAATTGCCGCTCGGAACTGGAGCGGTAGCAATGTAGGAAGAATCGCCCGTCCGGCTCATGGAACACTTCTTCCGCGGCCGTGCCATCGAGGCGGTAGCGCCAGAGTTTATGCGGGCGATGGGTCTCGTCCAGCTCGCCGAAGAACAGCGTCAGGCTGTCGTTGGCCCAGGTCATGCTGCCATTGCAATTCTCGAAGGACAGTTCGCTGACCTTCTCATTGGACAATTCCTTCACGAACAGCGTGTAGATCTCATCGCCCGTGGTATCCAGGCTGTAGGCCAGGCGCTGATGATCGGGGCTGATGCTGAACGCCCCGAGGGAGAAGAAGCCGCCGCCCGCCAGTGCGTTCGGGTCCAGTAGCAGCTGTTCGTGGCTCTCATCGACCGTCAGGCTGTCATCGGCCGGGCGCGGGCAACGATAATGGCGCGGGTATTCGTCACCGGCCGTGGTGCGCGTGTAATACAGGTACGGACCCCAGGGCGAGGGCAGCGACAGGTCGGTCTCGAGGATCCGGCCCTTGACTTCCTCGAACAGGGTTTCGCGCAGCGCGGCCTGGTCGGCGAGTTGCGCCTGTTGATAGTTGTTTTCCGCCTTGAGGTAATCGAGCACGGCGTCGGTGTCGCGCTCTTGCAGCCAGGCGTACGGGTCGACGCCGGGGTCCCTGCGGGCAATCGGGGCGTTGGAATCTTGGGCAGATAAGGGCATGAAAGGCTCTCGAACGTTGTACGAAAAGGGACCAGTGGCCTGTGCGGATAGTTCGCAGATAACAACCCTGGTGCCTGAAATTGGACTCGTCCACTCACGGGGCAGCCCGAGGAGCGAAAAGCCGTTACTATAAGCGCCTCTTTGCTTGCCTTGCCACGGACACCATGACCGAGAACGACTATCTGATCGCCTGGGGCCTCTACGCCTTCGCCGCTTTGGGCTGCCTGCTGGTATGGATGCGCATGACCCGCTGGATGTGGCGCTGGTTGCGCGAGCCGTTGCGGTTGCTGATGGCGGTGTTGCTGTTTTGCCCGACGATTATCGACCCGGTGAAGGATAAGTTCGCGCCCGCCGTGGCCATTGTCGCCCTGGATGTGTTGTTCAAGGTTGGCAATAACGTCTGGCGGGCGGCGTCCGACCTGCTGATGTACGGCATGATCGCCTTCGGCGTCTACCTGGTTTTCGTGCTGATCCGCCTCCCCATCGAGCGTGCTTCCAACGCGCGCAAGGAGCGCGCCGCTGCCGCCAAAGCCGCCGCCGCAGCTGATGAGCATGATGAGGCGCCGCCATTCAGCGTGGCCGGTGATGATCGCTACGGTCGCCCACCCGTGCCGAGCAATCCCCAGCGTTCGCGTATCGAACCGCGTCTGTAGCCTGGCCTGCCCTTTGAAGCGAGATTCCGAGCATGTGTGAATTATTGGGCATGAGCGCCAATGTGCCGACCGACATCGTGTTCAGCTTCACCGGGCTGATGCAGCGCGGTGGCAAGACCGGGCCGCATCGGGACGGTTGGGGCATTGCCTTCTACGAGGGCCGTGGCCTGCGCCTGTTCCAGGACCCGGCTGCGAGCAGCGAATCGGAGGTGGCGAACCTGGTGCAGCGCTATCCGATCAAGAGCGAAGTGGTGATCGGCCACATTCGCCAGGCCAACGTCGGCAAGGTCTGTTTGTCCAATACCCACCCGTTCGTACGCGAGTTGTGGGGCCGCAACTGGTGTTTCGCCCACAACGGCCAGCTCGCCGATTTTCAGCCAGGCGTCAGTTTTTACCGGCCGGTGGGCGATACCGACAGCGAGGCGGCGTTCTGTGATTTGCTCAACCGCGTGCGCCAGGCCTTCCCGGAACCGGTGGAAGTCGAGCAACTGTTGCCGACGTTGCTCCAGGCCTGCACCGAATACCGCGGCAAAGGCGTGTTCAACTGCCTGCTGAGCGACGGTGACTGGCTGTTCTGCTATTGCTCGACCAAACTTGCCCAGATCACCCGCCGTGCGCCGTTCGGCCCGGCGCGGCTCAAGGATGTGGATGTGATTGTCGATTTCCAGGCGGAAACCACGCCCAATGATGTGGTCACCGTGATCGCCACCGAACCCTTGACCGAAAACGAAACCTGGACCCGCTATGAACCGGGCCAATGGAGCCTGTGGCGACGCGGCGAATGCGTCGGCCAGGGCCGGACCGAATAAGGACGTCACGTTATGTTGCTCAGCTATCTGCGGTTGGTGTTGTTTGCGGTGGGCCTGTTGGTGGGGGTCCAGGTGCCGGGTTTCATCAACGACTACGCCAAGCGGGTCGAAGCCCACCTGATCGAGGCGCAGACCGGCCTGCAAGGGTTCCAGGGCACCGCCAACCAATTCTTCAAAGGCGACATGCAGGCCCTGGTGGCCCATTACCGCGCCAGTGAAGACCCGATCTTTCGCAGCGACGCCGACAGCCTGAACACCCTGTT
Organism: Pseudomonas sp. SMV71; assembly: GCF_052042015.1. Taxonomy (NCBI): domain Bacteria; kingdom Pseudomonadati; phylum Pseudomonadota; class Gammaproteobacteria; order Pseudomonadales; family Pseudomonadaceae; genus Pseudomonas; species Pseudomonas sp. SMV71. The sequence continues at coordinate 51,983 of NZ_JBKGGU010000019.1, forward strand.
GGTGCGCCAGCAGGCCCTGGACAAGCAGTTCCAGGCGATGCAGGGCCCTTGGTACATCCGCTTGCTGCAAGTGGCGCTGGCCGCCGACCCGGACATTCGCAAGGAAACCTGGAACGGCTACAGCTATCAGATCCTGCTGACCCCCGAAGCGATGATCTGGGGCATCAGCGGCGCGATGCTGCTGTCGTTCGGCCTGGAATGCCTGTTCCGTCTGATCGACTGGGTGGTGCTGGGCGGCAAGCGCCTGCGCCAGAGCCGGCCGATTGAGGAGCGGGATCTGCGCGGGCTCTGACGCTCACGCTAAAACGCTTTTTGTGGCGAGGGAGCTTGCTCCCGCTTGAGTGCGAAGCGCTCATCGCTTTTTTTGGGGCCGCTGCGCGCTGGAGCGCCAGCCCGGCCCAGCGGGAGCAAGCTCCCTCGCCACAATGGTGTTCTGGCTGAGCATCTGTTCGCCCAATCAATTTTTTCTTATGACCCGGCCCGTGTTTTATTAGTTGGACGCGTCGGCGTGCACGCTCAAGAATCGAGGCAACCGGTCTCCACGTTTGCAGCGTCGAGGCTTAGAACAATAAAACGTGGAGAACCACCATGAGTGCACCCGACACGCTCGGCGTCCCCAAGAACCAAGCCCGTTCCGGTCCGTTCGACTGGTATCGCAACATCAACCAGCAAGAGCGTCGTACCTTCTGGAGCTGCAAGATCGGCTACGCCCTGGACGGCATGGACACGCAGATGCTCAGTTTCGTGGTGCCCACCCTGATCGCGATGTGGGGCATCACCACCGGGCAGGCGGGGTTGATCCACACCAGCACCCTGATTGCGTCGGCCATTGGCGGTTGGGTAGCGGGGATTCTCTCCGACCGTATCGGTCGGGTGCGCACCTTGCAATTGACGGTGCTGTGGTTCGCGTTCTTTACCTTCCTCTGCGGTTTCGCCCAGAGCTACGAGCAATTGTTGATCGCCCGCACGTTGATGGGCTTTGGCTTCGGCGGCGAGTGGACCGCCGGTGCCGTGTTGATGGGCGAAGTGATCCGCGCCCAGGACCGTGGCAAGGCGGTGGGCATGGTGCAATCGGGTTGGGCGTTGGGCTGGGGCATGACGGCGATTCTGTATGCGCTGCTGTTCTCGGTGTTGCCGCCGGAAGACGCCTGGCGCGCCCTGTTCATCCTGGGCATTGTTCCGGCGGTGTTCGTGATTTTCGTCCGCCGGCTGGTCAAGGACCCGGAGGTCTATAACCAAGCCAAGGCCCGGCAAACCCCGAGCAACCCGGCGAAGTTCTACGAGATCTTCGCTCCCGGCATTCTCTTCACCACGATCCGCGCCTCGCTGTTGACCACTGGTGCGCTGGGCGGCTATTACGCCATCACGTCCTGGCTGCCGACCTTCTTGAAGAACGAGCGCGGCTTGAGCGTCCTGAGCACCGGTGGTTACCTGGCGATGGTGATCATCGGCTCCTACGTGGGCTACGTCATCAGCGCGTACCTGTCGGACATCCTCGGTCGCAAGAAGAACTTCGTCCTGTTCGCCGTCGGTTCGTTCACCATCGTGTTGCTGTATACCCAGGTGCCGGTGAGCAACAACGTGATGCTCTGGCTGGGCTTCCCCCTGGGCTTCTTCGCCTCGGGCATGTTCAGTGGCATGGGCTCGTTTCTCACCGAACTGTTCCCGACACGCATCCGTGGTTCAGGCCAGGGTTTCTGCTACAACATTGGCCGGGCGCTGGCGGCACTGTTCCCGCTGTTGATCGGTCTGCTGAGCCAGAAGGTCCCCCTGAGTGTCGGCATCGGGGCGTTCGCGGCGGTGTCCTACGGCGTGGTGATCCTGGCGGCGCTGAGCCTGCCGGAAACCCAGGGCAAGCAGCTCGAAGCCGAATAATCGATCACCGTGGGGCGCTGGCCCCAGGTAGTAAAAAGCACACCTACAGGAGCGTTCACCGTGAACCGCCTGCTATTGAACTGCGACATCGGCGAGAGCTTCGGCAGCTGGACCATGGGTCTGGACGCCGAGGTAATGCCCTTCATCGATTGCGCCAACATCGCCTGCGGCTTTCACGCAGGCGATCCGAGCATCATGCGCAAGACCGTCAGCCTGGCCCTGAGCCACGGCGTGCGGATCGGCGCGCACCCGGCCTATCAGGACCTGGCGGGCTTCGGTCGCCGATCCATGGCCTATGGCGCCCAGGAACTGCAAGACCTGCTGCACTACCAGATCGGCGCCCTCGACGGCATTTGCCGGGCCCAGGGCGGGCGGGTCAGCTACGTCAAGCCCCACGGTGCGATGTATAACGACATGATGGCGAACCCGGCGCAACTGCGTGCGGTGATCCAGGCGGTTGCCGCCTATGATCGGCAGATGCCACTGATGCTGATGGCAACCCGGGACAACAGCGCCGCCCAGGCCCTGGGCGACGAATATGGCCTGATCTTGTGGTTCGAAGCCTTCGCCGATCGCGCCTACGACAGCGCCGGGCACCTGGTATCGCGCCAGACGCCAGGCGCGGTGCATCACGACCCGCAGATCATCGTCGGCCAGGCCCTGACCATCGCCCGCGGCGATGCGTTGACCGCCAGCGACGGCAGCGCCTTGCACTTGAAAGCCAGTACCCTGTGTGTACACGGTGACAACGCCAGTTCGGTGGCCGCCGTGCAGCGCATCCGCGAAGCCCTGGACCAGCAGGCCGCGCCATGAACCTACGTGTGGAAGTGGTGGCGGTGGACTGCCTGATGGTGCGCCTGTTCGATGAAATCGCCGAAGCCAACATGCCGTGGATGCTCGCTGCCAGCGAGCGCCTGCGGGCAGTGTTCGCCGAACGGCTGATCGACCTGGTGCCGTCCTACACCACATTGATGGTGCATTACGATTTGCTGGCGCTGAGCCCCATGCAGGCTCGGGAATTGATTGGCGATGCGTTGAGTAACCTGTCGCCCGATGCCCGGACTACCGGCCAATGCCATGTGCTGCCGGTGTGGTACGACCCCAGTGTCGGCCCGGAACTGGCGTTGCTGTCCCGGCGCAGCGGCCTGACGGTGGAGCAGGTGATCCGTTGCCACAGCGAGCGCGAGTACCAGGTATTTGCCCTGGGCTTTGCGCCGGGCTTTGCCTTCATGGGCCTGGTGGACGAGCCACTGGCCGCCCCGCGCCTCGACACGCCACGCAAGCGCGTGGCGGCGGGCAGTGTCGGGATTGCCGAGCGCCAGACCGCGGCCTACCCGGTGGTATCGCCCGGTGGCTGGAACCTGATCGGTCGCACCCCGGCCCGTTTGTTTGACCGCGAGCGTGACGGCTACAGCCTGATGCAACCGGGCGACACGGTGCGCTTTGCCGCCGTGGACCGCGCCGAATTCATCGCCCTGGGCGGCGACGACACGCCAATGGAGGCGCAGGCATGAGCCGTTTGTTGATCGAGGCCAGCACCCCGTTGTGCCTGTTGCAGGACGCCGGCCGTTTCGGTGTCCGGCATCTGGGCGTGACCCAGGGCGGCGCGGCGGATTGGCTGTCGATGGCCTGGGCCAACTGGATGCTCGGCAATGCCCTGGACGCGGCGGTGGTGGAAATCACCCTCGGCGGTTTCACGGTAGAGGCCGAAGAGGATTGCGTACTGGCGCTGGCCGGGGCGGACCTGGGGGCGCGGATCGACGGGCAGCCGGTCGCATCGTGGCGGTTTTTCAGCCTGCGCAAAGGCCAGGTGTTGTCGCTAACCCAACCGGTACTCGGGGCACGGGCCTATCTGGCGGCCCCCGGCGGGTTTGACGCGCCTGCGGTGCTCGGCAGTCGGGCGACCGTGGTGCGGGAAGAACTCGGCGGCCTGGATGGGCAGGGCAGGGCGCTGGTTCGCGGGGAGCACTTGAGCTATCGCGGCACGGCAACGCCCCGGCCGATGCCGCAGGCACGAATTCCGGATTTCCAGCAAGGGACGCCGTTGGATCTGATCCTGGGCGCGCAGAATGGCACCTTCAGCGGACGGAGCCTGTTCGACGCATTCAACAGCGCCTGGACATTGGACAGTCGTGCCGACCGCATGGGGATCCGCCTGCTGGGCACGCCGTTGGAATACCAGGGCCCGGCGATGATTTCCGAAGGCATTCCCCTGGGCGCCGTGCAGGTGCCACCGGACGGCCAACCGATCGTGCTGCTCAATGACCGGCAGACCATCGGCGGCTATCCGCGCCTGGGCGCGCTGACGCCGCTGGCTCTGGCCCGTTTGGCGCAATGCCTGCCGGGGGCACAGGTGAGGTTGCGGCCGGTGGTGCAGGAGGTTGCGCATTGGCAGCAGGTTGAATGTCTGCAAGTGTTTTCCAAAAGCTAAAAGCTTCGCGAGCAAGCCCGCTCCCACACTGGATCTATGTCGAGCAGAAGATCCAGTGTGGGAGCGGGCTTGCTCGCGAAGAGGCCCTAAAGGGCACCAGAAATCTACTTGGAAAGGAATCGCATCCCTTCCTCCAACCCCCGCAACGTCAGCGGGTACATCCGGTCTTCCACCAGCTCGCGCACGATATTGGTCGAAGCGGTATAGCCCCAGGTGTCCTTCGGATAAGGATTGATCCAGATAAGCTTCTTGTATGTCTCCATGAAGCGCTGCATCCACACATAACCGGCTTCTTCGTTCCAATGCTCGACACTGCCGCCGGGCTGGGTGATCTCATAGGGCGCCATGGCGGCGTCGCCGATGAAGATCACTTTGTAGTCGGGACCGTACTTGTGCAGCAGATCATGGGTCGAGGTGCGCTCGGAGGTGCGGCGCAGGTTGTTCTTCCACACCGACTCATAGACAAAGTTGTGGAAGTAGAAATACTCCAGGTGCTTGAACTCGGTCTTGCAGGCCGAGAACAGTTCCTCGCAGATTTTCACATGGGCGTCCATCGAGCCGCCGATGTCGAACAGCAGCAACAACTTCACCGTGTTGCGCCGTTCCGGGCGCATCTGGATGTTCAACAGGCCGGCATCGCGGGCGGTGTGATCGATGGTGCCGTCGATGTCGAGTTCTTCTGCCGCCCCCTGGCGGGCGAACTTGCGCAGGCGGCGCAGGGCGATCTTGATGTTGCGGGTGCCCAGTTCCACCTGGTCGTCGAGGTTCTTGTACTCGCGTTGGTCCCAGACCTTCACGGCCTTGCCCTGGCGCTTGCCGGCGTCGCCGACACGGATGCCTTCAGGGTTAAAGCCGCCAGAACCGAACGGGCTGGTGCCGCCGGTGCCGATCCACTTGTTGCCGCCGGCGTGGCGTTCCTTCTGTTCTTCCAGGCGCTTCTTGAACTCTTCGATCAGCTTGTCCAGGCCGCCCAGGGATTGGATCTGCGCCCGTTCCTCATCGGTCAGCGAACGCTCGAATTCCTTGCGCAGCCAGTCCTCGGGAATCAGCGCCTGGAGGTGATCGTCGAGTTTCTCCAGGCCATTGAAGTAGGCGGCGAATGCCCGGTCGAACTTGTCGAAATGCCGCTCGTCCTTCACCAGGATCGCCCGGGACAGGTAATAGAACTCGTCCATGTCGGCGAAGACCACTCGCTGTTTCAGCGCGTTGATCAGGTCTAGCAGTTCACGCACCGACACCGGCACCTTGGCGGCGCGCATTTCATTGAACAGGTTTAGCAGCATGGCGGTTGCCCTCGCGCTGGGTGGACGAGAGGCTCAGCGCGTGCCGCGACGGCTCATGAACGCCAGGCGCTCAAGCAGTTGCACGTCCTGTTCGTTCTTGACCAAGGCACCGGCCAGCGGCGGAATGGCCTTGGTCGGATCGCGCTCGCGCAGGACCGCTTCGCCGATGTTGTCGGCCATCAGCAGCTTGAGCCAGTCCACCAGTTCGGAGGTGGAAGGCTTTTTCTTCAGGCCCGGGACCTTGCGCACGTCGAAGAACACGTCCAGCGCTTCGCTGACCAGGTCTTTCTTGATGTCCGGGTAATGCACATCGACGATTTTCTGCAGGGTGACTCGGTCCGGGAAGGCGATGTAGTGGAAGAAGCAGCGACGCAGGAAGGCGTCCGGCAGCTCTTTTTCGTTGTTGGAAGTAATGATGATGATCGGGCGCTGCTTGGCCTTGATGGTTTCATCGGTCTCGTAGACATAGAACTCCATCTTGTCGAGCTCTTGCAGCAAGTCGTTGGGGAACTCGATGTCGGCCTTGTCGATTTCGTCGATCAGCAGGATCACGCGCTCTTCGGACTCGAATGCTTCCCAGAGCTTGCCCTTCTTCAGGTAGTTGCGCACGTCATGGACCTTGTCCACCCCCAACTGCGAGTCGCGCAGGCGGCTGACCGCATCGTACTCGTACAGACCCTGGTGGGCCTTGGTGGTGGACTTGATGTGCCAGGTAATCAGGCGTGCGCCGAAAGATTGCGCCAGTTGCTCGGCCAGCATGGTCTTGCCGGTGCCCGGCTCGCCCTTGACCAGCAACGGCCGCTCCAGGGTAATGGCGGCGTTCACGGCCAGCTTCAGGTCATCGGTGGCCACGTAGGCGCTGGTGCCTTCGAACTTCATCTGCAATTTCCTCGAACGTGTCGCCGGCCCGATGAGGTGGGCGCGCGAAATAAATGTCGTGCCCGACTATAACGCGGCGCCGCGCCGCCTGTGAACGCAGACGCTGTATTCAGTCTCTGAATGGAGCGTCAGATGTTGACTAGGTCTAGGCCGCGACCACTGAACAATGGGTCGCAATGCAGTAGCGGCCATGACCCGCTTTTGTGACGAGGGAGCTTGCTCCCGCTCGGCAGGGCTGGCGTTCCAGGGCGCAGCGCTCGCAGGTTTTGGGGTCGCTGCGCAACCCAGCGGGAGCAAGCTCCCTCGCCACAGGGATGGCGGTGCTCAGGAGTGAGCAGTACGGTCGCTAATCCTTGGAAGGCGGCGGCTGCTCGTAGCGCGCATTGAACGCCTGGACGAAGCCATTACGCAGGATCTGCAGGAAGGCTTCGAAGGCGCTGATGTTCTGTTGATGCACGTTGCCGCTGAGCTCCACCCGGGTAGCGAACTGGTTCTTGCGCTGGTTCTTGAGGGCCGTTTCCCCGGTGCCGACCAACGCCTCCCAGACCGAACGGAAGATGTTCTTTTTCTCGTTTTCCACGTCCTGCTGCCAGTCGAACACGTCCACATCGCGCAACAGTGGCTTGATGTAGCCGCTGAGCCGGGCATTGTCGGCCTGGGCTTCGATCACGAGGTCGCCATGGCCGGCGTTGAAGTCGAATTTGCCATAGGCCGCGGCAAAGTCGTTCAGGCGCTTGAGCTCGATATTCCTGGCCCGCAGGCGAAAGTCGAAATCCTCGAAATTGCTCAGCGGATCGAAGGTTGCCTGTACTTCCAGCGGCGCGTGTTCGGCTACCAGCGCCTTGCCCTCGAAGCGGGCGTCGCGCTTGCCTTCGGTGTCCACTACGTTGGTCAGGTTATAGAAGCTGGCGTTGACCTCGGTGGCCCGCAGGTTGACCGGTGGCTGTGAGTTGAAGTTGCGAAAGGTGATCTTGCCGTCGCGAATTCGCACTTCGTTGAGGGTGATGGGCAGCAGCTTGCTGAGTTGCTCGCGCCAATTGGTGCCCTGACCGGTCTGAGAGTTCTGACGGTTGGGGCCGCCATCGACGAAGTTCACTTCGGGGCGGGCGAATTCGGCTTCGGCCACCACGGCATGGTCGTACCACAGCGAGTGCCAACTGACGGACAGGTCGATCAGCGGCGCGTCGACGAACGGCACCGGGACCTTGCCGTCGACCTTGACGATTTTCAGGCCATTGATCCGATAGGCCCCGCGCCACAGCGCCAGGTCCACGTCGGTGACCTGGCCGCGGTAATCGCCCATGTCGGCCAGTTTGTCGTTCAAGTAGTCGCGCACCAGGTAGGGCAAAGTGAAATGCAGGGCCACCAGCACCGCGACGATGGCGGCGAGCGTCCACAGTGGCCAGCTGTATCGGCGTTTCATGTCAGCACTCCCAGCGTTGTTAATGCCATTGACTGTTGGAGCAACCGGAACGTTCGGTGCAACTGGACGCACTCGGGCAACAGGCATACCTTTAGGCGCTAAATTCCTGCTGAATCAAGGACCCCAGCCATGAGCCGCATATTCGCTGACAACGCCCATTCCATCGGTAATACGCCGTTGGTGCAGATCAACCGCATTGCCCCACGCGGCGTGACCATCCTGGCGAAGATCGAAGGGCGCAATCCGGGTTATTCGGTAAAGTGCCGGATCGGCGCGAACATGATCTGGGACGCGGAAAGCTCGGGCCGGCTCAAGCCGGGCATGACGATTGTCGAACCGACCTCGGGCAACACCGGCATCGGCCTGGCGTTTGTCGCCGCCGCCCGTGGCTACAAGCTGATGCTGACTATGCCTTCATCCATGAGCATCGAGCGGCGCAAGGTGCTCAAGGCCCTGGGCGCGGAGCTGGTGCTCACCGAACCGGCCCAGGGCATGAAAGGCGCCATCGAAAAAGCCGCTGAAATCCTTGCCAGCGACCCGTCCAAATACTTCATGCCGCAGCAGTTCGAAAACCCGGCGAACCCGGCGATCCACGAAAAGACCACCGGCCCGGAAATCTGGAACGACACCGACGGCGCGGTGGACGTACTGGTCGCGGGCGTAGGCACTGGCGGAACGATTACCGGGGTATCGCGGTATATCAAGAACACTTGCGGCAAGCCGATCCTGTCGGTGGCGGTGGAGCCGGAGACCTCGCCGGTGATTACCCAGGCGCTGGCAGGGCAGGAGATCAAGCCCAGCCCACACAAGATCCAGGGGATCGGCGCCGGGTTCGTGCCGAAGAACCTGGACCTGTCGATGGTCGATCAGGTCGAGCGGGTCACGGATGAGGAATCCAAGGCCATGGCCCTGCGGCTGATGCAGGAGGAGGGCATCCTTTGCGGCATTTCCTGTGGCGCAGCCATGGCGGTGGCCGCACGTCTGGCGGAAAAGCCGGAAATGCAAGGCAAGACCATCGTAGTGATCCTGCCGGATTCGGGCGAGCGGTACTTGTCGAGCATGTTGTTCAGTGATTTGTTTACCGAGCAGGAGATCCAGCAGTAACAACGGGCTCACCGCGAGGGTGGATGAACATCATTGTGGCGAGGGAGCTTGCTCCCGCTCGACTGCGAAGCAGGCGCCTGCAGTCTTGGGGCAATTATCGCAGTGGGGGTGCTGCGCGCCCCAGCGGGAGCAAGCTCCCTCGCCACAAAAGCCGCTTCAGGTTTGAGCCACGGTGTTGGATCGGTGTCAGCCAAGGGTCAGGCCAGGGGTGTCATGAATGTCATTGTTGCGCATCCCTCAACAATGAATATTACGCCGGGCGGTTCCTTACGCTGCCGACGATCTATACCATGACCGGCCGCTGCGCTGGCCCGATGGCATTGCGTTAGTTGTTTTCTGACAAGGAGTTCCAAATGACTTTTTCGTTTGTCGCCAAGGCCTCGGTGCTGCTGTTGTTTCTCGGCAGCACGCTGTACGTGCATCTGCGCGGTAAGGCGCGTTTGCCGGTCTTGCGCCAATTCGTCAATCATTCAGCGTTGTTCGCTCCTTATAACGCCTTGATGTACCTGTTCTCCGGCGTACCTTCCAAACCCTACCTGGATCGCAGCAAGTTTCCCGAACTGGATGTGCTCAAGGATAACTGGCAGGTCATCCGCGACGAGGCCATGCACCTGTTCGACGAGGGGTACATCCGCGCTGCGGAGAAGAACAACGATGCCGGTTTCGGTTCGTTTTTCAAGAAAGGCTGGAAGCGTTTCTACCTCAAGTGGTACGACAAACCGCTGCCCTCCGCCGAGCTGCTCTGCCCGAAAACCGTCGAGCTGGTGAGCGCGATTCCCAATGTGAAAGGCGCGATGTTTGCGCTGTTGCCCGGCGGCAGCCACCTGAACCCCCATCGCGATCCGTTCGCCGGTTCCCTGCGTTATCACCTGGGGCTGTCCACACCCAACTCCGAAGACTGCCGCATCTTTGTCGACGGTCAGGTCTATGCCTGGCGCGACGGTGAAGACGTGATGTTCGACGAGACCTACGTGCACTGGGTGAAGAACGAAACCCCGCAGACCCGGGTGATCCTGTTCTGCGACGTCGAACGGCCACTGAGCAACCGCCTGATGACCCGCGTCAATCGCGCCATCAGCGCTTTCCTCGGCCGCGCCACCGCGCCGCAGAACCTGGATGACGAACGCGTCGGTGGGATCAACCAGGCCTATGCCTGGAGCAAGTCGTTCAGCGACGCCTTTAGCGGCCGGGTCAAGCAGTTCAAGCGCAAGCACCCCAAGGCGTACCGGGTGATGCGGCCGGTGCTGGCGGTGCTGGTGCTCACGGCGCTTGGCTATTGGTTGTTCGGTTAAGGGTTGCGCAATACTTCGGGCGCTGGTTATAGTCAGCGCTCGTCGGGTTCTCGAACCCACCTTCCCAAGAGATCGGCTCATGCCTGTATCCCCTGTCATCGCGGTTGTGGTTCCAGCGTTCAACGCTGGCGTCGTGCCGTGCGGGAATCAGCAGCCTGTGCAGATCGGTCAATACCCTCCACCTGTCAGTAGCCCGGTATACGGCGTCGTATCACCGCCGGGTGTTGGCGTTCAGGGCTGATCGGCAACGGTTGCCATCCCCTGTGCCTGCCTGAAAAAAACGACTGGACTTCAGCCTCGGCTGAGTTGGCTTTTGCCTGACTACAGGTGGTATTCATGTTTTCCCTATCCAAGAACGCCTTATTGGCGGCGGCCTCCACGAGCCTGTTCGTCCTGCTGTGGAGCAGCGGGGCAATCTTTTCCAAACTGGGCCTGGCCCACGCTTCGCCTTTTGCTTTTCTGCTGATGCGGTTTGCCATCGCACTGTGTGCCTTGGTGCTCTTGATCCCGGTGTTCAGGTTCAAGCTGCCCAAGGCCGGCAAGCCGATGATCTATGCCACGATCACGGGGTTAGTGCTGTTGGGGGCCTATCAGATTTTCTATCTGTTGGCCCTGCAGATGAACGTCACCCCCGGCGTGATGGCGACCCTGATGGGCGTGCAACCGATCCTCACCGTGGTGCTCATGGAACGTCAGCGTTCCTGGCAGCGTCTGTTCGGCCTGGCGCTCGGGCTGGTCGGGTTGGTCATGGTGGTCTACCAGGGCATCGGGTTGGCTGGGATGTCCTTGACGGGAATGCTGTGCGGGTTGCTGGCACTGGTGTCCATGACCGCAGGTTCGATCATGCAGAAACGCATTACCGATAATCCCCTCGGCACGCTGCCGGTGCAGTATCTGGCCGGGCTTTTACTGTGCGCCGTGTTCGCGCCTTTCCAGCCATTGCATTTCGAGAGCAACGCCGGCTTCATCGTGCCGGTATTGTGGATGGGGCTGGTGGTATCGGTGCTGGCGACGTTGCTGCTGTACCGGTTGATTGCACGGGGCAACCTGGTGAACGTCACCAGCCTGTTCTATCTGGTGCCGGCAGTGACGGCGGTCATGGATTACCTGGTGTTCGGCAACCGGCTGGCACTGTTGAGCTGGCTGGGTATGCTGCTGATCATCGTCGGGCTGGTATTTGTGTTTCGTAAAAGCGGCTGATCGATAGATCGTCGGTGCCGTAGGACCGCTATCGCGAGCAAGCTCGCTCCCACAAGGATCACCTGACCCCTGTGGGAGCGAGCCTGCTCGCGATGGCATTTTCAGCCGCAGCGATGACCTACCGACCAGTCCCCTCAGCCGGCTTCACCGCCCCAGGCTTCAGCACCAACCACAACGCCGCCGCTATCAACACCCCGCCATACAAATGCGCCATCCCCAGCGGCTCATCCAGCAGCAAAGCCCCCCACAACACGCCGAATGGCGGAATCAGAAAGGTCACGGTCATCGACTTCACCGGGCCGATGGAACTGAGCAGGCGGAAGTAAAGAATGTAGGCCAACGCCGTGCACACCAGCCCCAACCCCAGCAGCGACCACCAGACACTCCAGCCGCCCCAGCTGGCCGGTGGCTGGCTGATGACGCTGTAGCCGAACAGCGGCAGCAAGAACACCGTGGCGCCGAACATGCTACCCAGGGTCGAGAGACGGCTGTCCAACCCTCCTTGATGATCGAGCCAGCGACGGGTGAGGAAACCGGCGAAGCCGTAGCAGGCGGTGGCGACCAAGCAGGCGAGGGCGCCCATCAGCAGTTGCAGGTCGAAGGCCACCGGGCCGGCGCCGGTCAGGATGCCGACACCGAGCAGTCCGAGAAACACGCCACTGAGCTTGGCCGCGGTGAGTTTTTCGCTGAAGAACAACCCGCCGATCAGCACGCCCATGAGCGGTGTCGTCGCGTTGAAAATCGCCGAGTAGCCGGCCGGCAGCACCTGGGCCGCCACCGAGTAGAACGTGGCCGGAATGCCGGAGTTGATCAGGCCCAGCGCCATCACCACTTTCAGCTTGCCGCGAAAATTGAAGTCGATGCGCATCAGGGCCAGGATCACCAGCAGCCCGACAAAGGCGATGGACACCCTGAAAAACGCGGTGGGAATCGTGCCAATGACCGGGGCGATGATGCGCATGAACAGGAAGCTCGCGCCCCAGATGGCGGCCAGGGACAGCAGACGCAGGAAGTCGACGGGGTTCACGGGGCATTCCTTGCTGGAGGGCCGGCCAGTGTCGCCGCCCCCGATACCGATGGCAATGGTTGCGTTGCCGCGTGATTGGCCTCTAAGCTCAGTCGCCAATAACAAGCACGACCCGCCGAGGTTACTCCTATGCCGCAGCCATGGCCCGCCACCGCTATCGCCCGTTCGATCCTCGACGGTTTCGACGATTATCGCGAGCATTTTCGGCAGATTACCGACGGCGCCCGCGCCCGGTTCGAGCAGGCCCAGTGGCAGGAAGCGCAGGCGGCGTCGGCGGCGCGGATCAATCTGTACGAAGAAAAGGTCTTCGAAACCGTGGCCCGCCTGCGCCAGGCATTCGACGACGAGGCGCTGATGGATGTCGGCTGCTGGCCGTTGGTCAAGAGCGCGTACATCAGCCTGATCGACCTGCGTTTCGACGATGAGCTCTCGGAGACCTGGTACAACTCAATTTTCTGCGGGCTGTTCAGCCATGACCTGATCAGCGACGGCACCATGTTCATCCACACCACCCGGCCCAGCCTGCGCCGGGCCCGTGCCGCCCAGACCCGCACCTACAAGCCCCATGGCCAGCTCGATCGGATGCTCGGGCAGATCTTTGCCGACTACCGTTTCAGCAAAGACTACGCCGATCTGCCGGGTGACTTGCAGCGTCTTGAAGCGCAGTTGCGCGAGAACCTGCCGGACTGGGTCTGCAAGGACCCGGAGCTGACCGTGGAACTGTTCTCCTCGGTACTCTATCGCAACAAAGGCGCCTACCTGGTGGGCCGGATCTACACCCACGATGACCAATGGCCGTTGGTGATTCCGTTGTTGCACCGCGAGGGTCGGGGCATCCAGATCGACGCGCTGATCACCGATGAGGCGCAGGTCTCGATCATTTTCTCGTTCACCCGCTCGTACTTCATGGTGGACGTGCCGGTGCCGGCGGAATTCATTGGCTTTCTCAAGCGCATCCTGCCGGGCAAGCACGTCGCCGAGCTGTACACGTCCATCGGTTTTTACAAGCATGGCAAGTCGGAATTCTACCGGGCGCTGATCAATCACCTGGCGAACACCGACGATCGATTCATCATGGCACCGGGCGTGCGCGGCATGGTCATGAGCGTGTTCACCCTGCCGGGGTTCAACACCGTGTTCAAGATCATCAAGGACCGTTTCTCGCCGTCGAAGAATGTCGACCGGGCCACGGTGATCGAGAAGTACCGCCTGGTGAAGAGTGTCGACCGGGTCGGACGCATGGCCGATACCCAGGAGTTCGCCGATTTCCGTTTCCCACTGAGCAAGTTCGAGCCGGCGTGTCTTGAGGAACTGCTGGAAGTGGCGCCGTCCACGGTCTCGGTGCAAGGCGACACGGTGCTGATCCGCCACTGCTGGACCGAGCGGCGCATGACCCCGCTGAACCTCTACCTGGAAAACGCCAACGAAGCCCAGGTGCGCGAGGCGCTGGAGGACTATGGCCTGGCCATCAAGCAACTGGCGGCGGCCAATATCTTCCCCGGCGACATGCTGCTCAAGAACTTCGGCGTGACCCGCCATGGCCGCGTGGTGTTCTACGATTACGATGAAATCTGCTTCCTGACCGAAGCCAACTTCCGCCACATCCCTCAGCCTCGCACCCCGGAAGACGAAATGGCCTCCGAGCCCTGGTACTCCATCGGGCCGCTGGATGTGTTTCCCGAGGAATTCCCGCCGTTCCTGTTCGCCGACGCCGGGCAACGCAAGCTGTTCGATCAACTCCACGGCGAGCTGTACAACGCCGATTACTGGAAAGGATTGCAAGAGGCGATCCGCGCAGGGAAGGTGATCGATGTCTTCCCTTATCGGCGCAAGGGATAGAAGCAGCTTCAAGCTTCAAGCTTCAAGCTTCAAGCGGCAAGTTTCGAGTTTCCGGCCAACGCAGCTTGCAACTTGCAGCTTGCAGCTTGAAACTTGCCGCTGCTCCTTATCTCCCTTGCGTACCTGATGACTGACCAAGCCCCCGCTCTCGACAAGCTGCTGAAAAACCTCGACCACGCCATGCTCGCCGACCGTCATCGGTTGCGGCGCCAGTTGCTCGAGCTGCGCAAGAAACCCGACGAGGCCAAGCTCGCCCAGTGGGTGGCGCGCATGCAGGCGTCGTGCGATCAGGTGCTGGCGCGTAAAGCGAGCCTGCCGCTGATTCGCTATGACGACAATCTGCCGATTGCCGCCAAGCGCGATGAAATCAAGCAAGCGCTGCTCAAGCATCAGGTGTTGATCATCGCCGGTGAAACCGGTTCGGGTAAAACCACCCAGTTGCCGAAGATCTGCCTGGAAATCGGGCGCGGCCAGCATGGCTTGATCGGCCACACCCAACCCCGTCGGATCGCCGCCCGCAGCGTGGCCAGTCGCGTCGCCGAGGAACTGGCGACGCCCTTGGGCGCGCTGGTGGGATATCAGGTGCGGTTCGAGGACCAGAGCGATGCCAATACCCTGATCAAGCTGATGACCGACGGCATCCTGCTGGCCGAGACCCAGAACGACCGTTACCTGGAACGCTACGACACGATCATCGTCGACGAAGCCCACGAACGCAGCCTCAACATCGATTTCCTGCTGGGTTATCTCAAGACGCTGCTGCCGCGCCGCCCGGACCTGAAAGTCATCATCACATCGGCGACCATTGACCTGGAGCGCTTCTCCAGACACTTCGATGACGCGCCGATTGTCGAAGTCTCCGGCCGCACCTTCCCGGTGGAAACCTGGTATCGGCCGCTGACCCTGGAGCAGGACGAAGAAGGCAACCGGGTCGAAGATGACCTGACCGTCGACCAGGCGATCCTCGCCGCCCTCGATGAGATCGCCGCCCATGAGCGCAGCGAGCGGCGCAGTCCGGGCGATGTGCTGGTGTTCCTGCCAGGCGAGCGGGAGATTCGCGACGCGGCGGAAATGCTGCGCAAGGCCCAGCTCAAGCACACCGAGATCATGCCGTTGTATGCGCGTTTGTCGCCGGCCGAACAACAGCGGATTTTCCAGTCCCATCCGGGCCGTCGCGTGGTGCTGGCGACCAACGTCGCCGAAACCTCGCTGACCGTGCCGGGCATTCGCTACGTGATCGACAGCGGCACCGCACGCATCAGCCGCTACAGCTACCGGGCCAAGGTCCAGCGCCTGCCCATCGAAGCCATTTCCCAGGCCAGCGCCAACCAGCGCAAAGGGCGCTGTGGGCGGGTCGAGCCGGGGATCTGTGTGCGGTTGTACAGCGAGGAGGATTTCCTCGGCCGGCCGGAGTTCACCGACCCCGAGATCCTGCGCACCAACCTGGCGGCGGTGATCCTGCAGATGCTGCACCTGCGCCTGGGCGAGATTACCGACTTCCCGTTCATCGAGCCGCCGGATGGCAAGGCCATCAGTGACGGTTTCAACCTGCTGCAAGAGCTCTCGGCGGTGGATCGCAACGGCCAGTTGACCCCGCTCGGTCGGCAGTTGGCGCGCCTGCCGGTGGACCCGCGCATGGGCCGCATGCTCTTGGAAGCGGCGAAACTGGGCAGCCTCCAGGAAGTGCTGATCGTCGCCAGCGCCATGTCGATCCAGGATCCGCGCGAGCGCCCACCCGAGCGCCAGCAAGCCGCCGACCAAGCCCACGCCCAATGGAAAGACGCCGATTCGGATTTCGCCGGGCTGGTCAATCTGTGGCGTGGTTTCGAGGAGCAGCGCCAAGCGTTGACCGCCAACCCCTTGCGCAATTGGTGTCGCAAGAATTTCCTCAACTACTTGCGCCTGCGCGAGTGGCGTGATTCCCATCGCCAGTTGAGCCTGATCTGTCGCGACATGCAGCTGAGTCTCAACAAGGAACCGGCGGATTACCCGAAACTGCACAAGGCGGTGCTCTCGGGCCTGCTCAGCCAGATCGGCCAGAAAACCGAAGAGGGCGATTACCTCGGTGCCCGGCAGCGCCGGTTCTGGGTCCACCCGTCATCGGGCCTGGGCAAGAAGCGGCCGCAATGGCTGATGACCGCCGAGCTGGTGGAAACCACCAAGCTGTATGCGCGCATGGTCGCCAAGATCGAGCCGGACTGGATCGAGCCGCTGGCCGGGCACCTGATCAAGAAGAATCACTTCGAACCCCATTGGGAAAAGAAGCGTGGACAGGTGGTGGCCTATGAACAGATCACCCTGTTCGGGCTGATCGTGGTCGGTCGTCGGCCGGTGCATTACGGTCCGGTAGACCCAGCGGTGTCGCGGGAGCTGTTCATCCGCGAGGCGCTGGTGCGCGGCGAGATCCAGTCCCGAGCCAAATGCCTGGGGGCCAATACCCGGCTGCTGGAGCAGCTCGACGAACTGGAAGCCAAGGCCCGTCGTCGCGACATCCTGGCGGACGAAGAAACCCTGTTTGCGTTCTACGATGCGCGCCTGCCGGCGGAGATCCACCAGACCGCAACCTTCGACAGCTGGTACCGCATCAACAGCCAGAAAGACCCGCAACTGCTGATCATGCGCGAAGAAGACGTGCTGGCCCGCGAGGCCAATGAGGTCACCGCCGCGCATTACCCGGACACCTTGCGCGTCGGCGATTTGACCTTACCCCTGAGCTACCACTTCGAACCCAACCATCCCCGCGACGGCGTGACCCTGCGAGTGCCGGCGCCGCTGTTGCCGATGCTGCCGCCGGAGCGCCTGGAATGGCTGGTGCCGGGGATGATCGAGGCCAAGTGCATTGCCTTGGTGCGCAACTTGCCCAAGGCCCTGCGCAAGAACTTCGTGCCGGTGCCGGATTTCGTCAAGGCCGCGTTGCAACGCATTACTTTTGCCGAAGGCTCTTTGCCACAGTCCCTGGGGCGTGAGCTGTTGCGCATGACCGGGGCGCGGGTCAGTGACGAAGCCTGGGCCGAAGCCGCGCAGCAGGTCGAAAGCCATTTGCGCATGAACCTGGAAATCGTCGACGGCCAGGGCAAATTCCTCGGCGAAGGCCGTGACCTGGCCGAGCTGACGGCGCGCTTTGCCGAGGCCAGCCAGGCTGCGCTGGCCGTGCCGCAGACAGCCAAGAGCCAGGCGCCGGTAGAGGCGAAGATCTTTGCGCCAGTGGCGGAAAAAACCCAACAGAAGATCGCCGGTCTGTCGATGACGGTGTATCCGGCGCTGGTGGAAGAGGGCGGCGTGGTCAAGGAAGGCCGTTTCCCGACCCCGGCCGAGGCCGAATTCCAGCATCGCCGCGCCTTGCAACGCCTGTTGATGCAGCAACTGGCCGAGTCCGCCAAGTTCCTGCGCGGCAAGCTGCCAGGGTTGACCGAGCTGGGCCTGCTGTACCGCGAGCTGGGCCGCATCGACAGCCTGGTGGAAGACATCCTGCTGGCGAGCCTCGACAGCTGCGTGCTGGACGGCGAGGCGAGCCTGCCCCGCGACGGCGCTGCGCTGGCGTCCCTGGCCGAGCGCAAGCGCGGCGGCTGGACCGAGCACGCCGAGCGTCTGGCGAAGCTGACCCTGGACATCCTCAAGCTCTGGCACGGCCTGCAAAAACGCTTCAAGGGCAAGATCGACCTGGCCCAGGCCGTGGCGCTCAACGACATCAAGCAGCAGCTCAACCACTTGGTGTACCCGGGCTTCGTGCGCGAAACCCCACATCAATGGCTCAAGGAACTGCCGCGCTACCTCAAGGCCATCGAGCAGCGCTTCGAAAAACTCGGCAGTCAGGTGCAGAAGGACCGGGTCTGGAGTGGTGAGCTGTCGAACCTCTGGACGCAATACCAGGCCCGCGCCAGCAAACACGCCCAGGAAGGCAAGCGCGATCCGCAACTGGAACTGTACCGTTGGTGGCTGGAAGAATACCGGGTCTCGCTGTTTGCCCAGCAGTTGGGAACCAAGGTGCCGATTTCGGATAAGCGTTTGAGCAAGCAGTGGGGGCAGGTGGAGCCTTGATCAGATCCAGATGACCCCCTGGCCCCTGTGGGAGCGAGCCTGCTCGCGATAGCGGTGTGTCAGTGACAGATGTGGTGACTGACACTCCATTATCGCGAGCAAGCTCGCTCCCACAGGGGATTTGTGTCTGGATTGACGGACCATGGGCCAAACCCCAGCGTTTATGGCAAACTTCGCGCCTATAAATGCCGGCCCTGTGGTTTTGAGCTTCAATGCCACGGGCGGATCGGAATAAAGCGATGCCAGGTCTGCCTTCCCTGGATGGGAAAAGACCCTTTGCGTATTGGTACGTCGGTGCCAATGCTTTCTGCCTGAACAGATCAGAGACACGACCATGCATAACGTCGTCATCAGCGGCACCGGCCTGTACACCCCGGCCAACAGCATCTCCAACGAAGAGCTGGTGCACTCTTTCAACACCTACGTCGCGCAGTTCAACGCCGACAACGCCGAGGCCATCGAGCGCGGCGAAGTCCAGGCGCTGACCGAATCCAACGCGGCGTTCATCGAAAAAGCCTCCGGCATCAAGAGCCGCTTTGTCATGGACAAGGACGGTATCCTCGACCCGCAACGCATGACCCCGCGCCTGCCCGAGCGCTCCAACGAAGAATGGTCGGTCCTCTGCGAAATGGCCGTGGCTGCCGCCAGACAGGCTCTTGAGCGCGCCGGTCGCACGGCGGCCGACATCGATGGGGTGATCGTCGCCTGTTCCAACTTGCAGCGTCCGTACCCGGCCATTGCCATCGAAGTCCAGGAAGCTTTGGGCATCGAAGGTTTCGGTTTCGACATGAACGTGGCCTGTTCTTCAGCGACCTTCGGCATCCAGGCGGCAGCCAACAGCGTGCAACTGGGCCAGGCGCGGGCGATCCTGATGGTCAACCCGGAGGTCTGTACCGGTCACCTGAACTTCCGCGACCGCGACAGCCACTTCATCTTCGGCGATGCGGCCACGGCCGTGATCATCGAACGGGCCGACCAGGCGACCTCGTCGTACCAGTTCGACGTGGTCAGCACCAAGTTGCTTACCAAGTTCTCCAACAACATCCGCAACAACTTCGGCTTCCTCAACCGCGCCGCAGAAGAGGGCGTCGGCAGCCGTGACAAGCTGTTCGTCCAGGAAGGCCGCAAGGTGTTCCGCGACGTCTGCCCGATGGTCGCCGAGCTGATCGGTGCCCACCTGGAGGAAAACCAGCTGAACGTCGCCGATGTGAAGCGCTTCTGGCTGCACCAGGCCAACCTGAGCATGAACCAGCTGATCGTGCGCAAGCTGCTGGGCCGCGAAGCCACCGAAGAAGAAGCGCCGGTGATCCTCGACCGCTACGCCAACACCAGCTCGGCCGGCTCGGTGATCGCCTTCCACAAATACCAGGACGACCTGCCCAGCGGCTCGGTCGCGGTCCTCAGTTCGTTCGGCGCCGGGTATTCGATTGGCAGCGTGATTTTGCGCAAGCGCTGATCCAGCCCTGCCACCCTCTGTGGCAAGTGGAGTTTCTGTGGCGAGGGAGCTTGCTCCCGCTGGGTCGGTCCGACGCCTCGGGCGAAGCAGCCCCCCAGATCGTGCGGTCGCTGCGCAACCGAGCGGGAGCAAGCTCCCTCGCCACAAAAGCAGCATCAGGCCTCTCCCCATCTATCAGCCTGTACAAAACCCCTGTGGGAGCGAGCCTGCTCGCGATAGCGGTATGTCAGTGGCAAATCTGTTAACTGACTCACCTCTATCGCGAACAGGCTCGCTCCCACAGGGTTTCGGCGTTTGCCGTTATTCACTTTCGAAGTAAAAAGTTCCCCTGTCATAAAATCTTTATCTGATGGCAACTTGCCTGACACAACCTGCCGCCAAGATCCCCTCCCAACACCAGCGGGCCCGTTTCCGCGTGTTTTCCAACGCATAGACTACCAACAGGGGAATTCTTCGATGATCCGTAAGCACTTCGCAGGTGTTGCCGCCAGCGCACTGGCAATGGCAGTAACCGCCCAGGCTTTCGCCGGCACCGTCACCACCGACGGCGCCGATATCGTGGTCAAAACCAAGGGCGGCCTTGAGGTCGCTACCACTGACAAAGAGTTCAGCTTCAAGCTTGGCGGTCGTTTGCAGGCTGACTACAGCCAGTTCGACGGGATCTACACCGACAACGGCAAATCGGCCGACGCCGCCTACATCCGCCGCGCCTTCCTGGAACTGTCCGGCGTGCTGTACACGGATTGGGCCTACACCATCAACTACGACATGTCCCACAACAGTGGCGACTCCGATAACGGCTACTTCGACGAAGCGTCCCTGGCCTACAACGGCTTCAAGCCGGTCTCCATCAAGGTCGGTCGTTTCGACCCCGACTTCGGCCTGGAAAAAGCCACCAGCTCCAAGTGGGTCACTGCGCCTGAGCGTAACGCCGCTTATGATCTGATCGACTGGACCAACAGCCACCAGAACGGCCTGGGCCTGCAAGCCTCCAGCACTTTCGCCGATTCGTTCTACGCCTCGGCCGGTGTGTTCAGCAAAGACACCGACGACACCGACGGCGACAGCGTCAAGCAGGTCAACGGCCGCTTCGTCTTCGCCCCGATGCACGACGCCGGCAACGTGTTGCACTTCGGTGTGAACGTGGCTTCGCGTGACGTCTCCGACACCGTGTTCGATGCTCGTTATCGCTCCCGCCTGGGCATGCGTGGCGTGGAAACCCTCGGCGGCAACGATGCCGGCCCTAACGGCAACCGTCCGGTACTGGGCGGCGCCAACAACTCGCCGGCCGGCTCCTACGACCGCGACACCGCGTTCGGCCTGGAAGCCGCTTTCGCCATGGGCCCAGCCTCTATCCAGGGCGAATACATCACCCGCAAGACTAAGGCTGACGCCGACGGTTTCGAAGACATCAAGGGCCACGGCTTCTATGTCCAGGGCGCTTACACCCTCACCGGTGAATCCCGTGGCTATAAAGTCGGCAAGTTCGATGCCATCAAGCCTCAGAACAAGTCCATCGGCGCCTGGGAAGTGTTCTATCGCTACGACAGCCTGACCGTCGAAGACGACAACATCACCACCGCCAGCGCCACCCGTGACGTCGGCGATGCCGAAGCCAAGGTTCACAACCTGGGCGTGAACTGGTACGCCAACGAAGCGGTGAAAATCTCCGCGGCGTACATCAAGGCCAAGACCGACAAAGTCACCAACGTCAACGGCGATGACGATGGCGATGGTTTTGTCATGCGCGCCCAGTACGTGTTCTAAGGCACGTACCTGATACACCGCTTTAACTTCATCCGTTAACGCTCCTTTTTCAACCCCGCCTCTGGCGGGGTTTTTTTGAGCTGCATTTGGGGGAAGCACTGTATGGGCAGTCACCTGTCAACCCTGACAGTTTCGGCGTATCAGTAAAGCGTGCTTACTTTCCCCAGTCACAATGGGCTCATGTGGAGAGTCGCCATGGCGGGATCAGATAAAGAAGGCCAACCCGGGTCCAATGGACCCGCCTCAAATAAGGGCGACTGGCCGACCGAAACGGCTGCTCGATTCCACTATGACGCGCTGGATGGCTTGATCGGACGCACTACATCCGCCGGAAAGGAACAACGGTTCTACCGAAACGATGAGTTGGCGAACGAAGTCAGCGGGACCGTCAGCACGACCTTTGTCCGCGCAGAGGGCGTCGTGCTCGCCGAGCATCAGACCGGCGGTGATCTCGGGCCTATGTTGCTGGTGGGCGATGATAAGAACAGTGTGCTGGGTGAACTGACTCAACGGGGCCTCAAGGGCATCGCTTATTCACCTTACGGCCATCGTACCGATGAAGCATTAGCGAGCAGCCACTTGGGGTACAACGGCGAGCGGCGTGAAAGGCAAACCGGATGGTATTTGCTCGGCAATGGTTATCGAGTGTTCAACCCCCGGCTGATGAGGTTTCACAGCCCCGACAATTTGAGCCCGTTTGGAAAGGGGGGGGTGAATGCGTATATGTATTGCGTGGGGGATCCGGTTAACAGTGTGGACCCTACAGGGCATACAGTTGCAGGTGATGTTTTAAGGTTTTTCCGGGTTACCACTAATTCGCCTAGTTATCTTCCTGGTGCTACAAGCTCACCCAGCAGTTTTCTCAGAACTAAGGCGAGTAAAGTGACGGATGCATCTATTAAAACTATATCGCGTGATGATATTGAGGCTCTCCGACAAAGAAAGCTATTTTACGAAACCACCGCTGTTGCGCGGAAAGCAGATCATGTGACTAATTTGTTTAAGAGGCGTTTGGAGCGATCATTTGCTCGGGTTGAGCATGAGCGCGCTATTCAAGCGTCTTTACTGGCTAGTAAGGAATACGATTTCGCTATATTGAATCACGGTAAGGATGGTATTACCAGGCATAGCGCCTTGGATTTCAAAATAATAGCAGAGGCTTATAGAAGGGGAGTGGCATTAAAAAGTGGAGTGGAACAAGAGGCATATTTTAAAAAGTTTAAACTTTCAGAGGATGAGATGAAAAACATTCGTGGGGCGAATGTTGATAGAGCTCCATCCGGACAGTGAAGAGCAGACTGTAAAATCTTTCCGCTTATCGTTCCTCTTCTCCAAATCAGCGATACTCTCCCATTCGCCGCCTGGACTTCGGGAATCCTCATGCCGCTTCACGTTCTGAACAACCTATCCTCCATCGCGCCTCGGCAGTGGGACGCGCTGGTACCCGCCAATCAGCCATTCCTGCGCCACGCCTTCCTCAGCTCCTTGGAAGACAGCGCCAGCCTCGGCCCACAGTCCGGCTGGCAAAGCGAACACCTGCTACACATCGAAGACGGTCGTCTGCTCGCAGCCTTGCCCAGTTATCGCAAATGGCATTCCTACGGCGAGTACGTGTTCGACCACGGCTGGGCCGATGCCTGTGCCCGGGCCGGCATCGACTATTACCCCAAGTTGCTGACGGCGGTGCCGTTCAGTCCGGTCAGTGGCCCGCGTCTGTTGGCGGCGCGGGTCGAGGATGGCCTGGCGTTGCTGGGCAGCGTGCCGGGTTATCTGGAAATCGAAGGGCTTTCCAGCGCCCACATCAACTTTACCGATGCGTTCACCGACACGGCGCTGGCCGGGCAGGAGGGCTGGCTGCAGCGGATCGGCTGCCAGTATCACTGGCGCAATCGAGGTTATCGGGATTTCCAGGACTTTCTCGACGCCCTCAGTTCGCGCAAGCGCAAGCAGATGCGCAAGGAGCGCGAGCAGGTGGCGGGGCAGGGCATCGAGTTCGAATGGCTTGAAGGTCATCAACTGGACGAGGCGCAGTGGGATTTTGTCTACGCCTGTTACGCCAACACCTACGCGGTGCGTCGACAGGCGCCGTATCTGACGCGGGCGTTCTTCAGCCTGCTGGCCGAACGCATGCCCGAGGCGATTCGCGTGGTGCTTGCCAAGCAAGGTTCACGGTCGGTGGCGATGGCGTTCAGTCTGGTGGGGGACGACAGTTTCTATGGGCGGTATTGGGGTTGCCTGGCGGAGTTTGACCGCCTGCACTTCGAGACCTGTTTCTACCAAGGGATGGACTACGCGATTGCCCATGGCTTGCAGCGTTTCGATGCCGGCGCCCAGGGCGAGCACAAATTGATCCGGGGGTTCGAGCCGGTGATTACCCGCTCGTGGCATTACTTGCGCCATCCGGGGTTGAAGGCGGCGGTCGAGGATTTTCTCGTTCGCGAGCAGCAAGGGGTGTTGGCCTACGCCGAAGAGGCCAGGACGGCACTGCCTTATCGGCAGTGCTGATAGCTGCTGACTCGCGTGCAACCTTGTGGCGAGGGAGCTTGCTCCCGCTGGGCTGCGTAGCAGCCCTAATCAACTGACCTTCAACTCATGCATTGAGGCTTAAATCTCAGGGGGGCGCTTCGCACCCCAGCGGGAGCAAGCTCCCTCGCCACGGGGTTGGTGTGCTCAGTCAATCCCCACAAATCCACCCGTCTGATGCTGCCACAACCGCGCATACAACCCGCCATGGGCCAGCAACTCGGCGTGGCTGCCGGTTTCGGCGATGCGACCGTTTTCCAGGACTACCAGGCGATCCATCCGGGCGATGGTCGAGAGGCGGTGGGCGATGGCGATCACGGTCTTGCCTTGCATCAGGGTTTCCAGGCTTTCCTGGATCGCGGCTTCGACTTCCGAGTCCAGTGCCGAGGTCGCTTCGTCCATGATCAGGATCGGCGCATCCTTGAGCAGCACCCGCGCAATCGCGATGCGCTGGCGCTGGCCGCCGGACAGTTTCACCCCGCGTTCCCCCACGTGAGCATCGAAGCCGGTGCGGCCTTCAGCGTCCGACAGCAATGGGATGAACTCATCGGCGCGAGCCTTGTGCACCGCTTCCCAGAGTTGCGCATCGGTGGCGTCGGGCTTGCCGTACAGCAGGTTGTCGCGAATCGAGCGGTGCAGCAGCGAGGTGTCCTGGGTGATCATGCCGATACGTTCGCGCAGGCTTTCCTGGCTGACTTCGGCAATGTTCTGGCCGTCGATGAGAATCCGCCCGCCCTGCACGTCGTACAGGCGCAGCAGCAGGTTGACCAGGGTCGATTTGCCGGCGCCGGACGGGCCGATCAGGCCGATTTTCTCGCCGGGCCTGATGGTCAGGTCAAGGTCGCTGATCACCCCGCTTTTCTTGCCGTAGTGGAAATCCACATGCTCGAAGCGCACCTCGCCACGGGCTACCGCCAGGGGCCTGGCCTGGTCGCGGTCGGTGACGCTGACCGGCTGGGCGATGGTCTCCAGGCCGTCCTGGACCATGCCGATGTTTTCGAAGATGCCGTTGACCACCCACATGATCCAGCCGGACATGTTGACGATGCGGATCACCAGGCCGGTGGCCAGGGCAATCGCGCCGACGCTGATCAGCGACTGCGTCCACAGCCACAGCGCAAGACCGGTGGTGCCGACGATCAGCAGGCCGTTCATGCTGGTGATGACCACGTCCATGCTGGTTACGACACGGCCGGCCAACTGGGCTTTTTCGGTCTGTTCCTGGATTGCTTCGCGGGCGTACTGCTGCTCGAAGTGGGTATGGGCGAACAGTTTCAGAGTGGTGATGTTGGTATAGCCATCGACGATCCGGCCCATGAGTTTGGAGCGGGCATCGGACGACACCACCGAACGTTCCTTGACCCTGGGCACGAAGTAATAGAGTGCGCCGATGTATGCGGCAATCCACAGCAGCAGCGGGATCATCAGGCGCCAGTCGGCTTCGGCGAACAGCACCAGTGAACTGATGGCGTAGATCAGCACATGCCACAACGCGTCCACGGCCTGGACCGCCGAGTCGCGCAGGGAGTTGCCGGTCTGCATAATCCGCTGGGCGATGCGCCCGGCGAAGTCGTTCTGGAAGAAGTTCAGGCTCTGCTTGAGCACGTAGCTGTGGTTCTGCCAGCGGATCAGGCTGGTCATGCCGGGGCTCAGTGTCTGGTGCACCAGCAGGTCATGCAGGGCCACGAAGATCGGCCGGAACACCAGCGCCACCACGGCCATCCAGGCCAGTTCGAGGCCGTGGATCTTGAAGAAGTCGGCGTTGGGCGTGCCTTGGGTCAGGTCGATGATGCGGCTCAGGTAGCTGAACAACGCCACCTCGATCATTGCACCGATCAGGCCGACCACCAGCAGCACGGCGAAGCTGGGCCAGACTTGTTTCAGGTAATAGGTGTAGAAGGGCAGGACGCGGTTGGGCGGGGCCGAAGTCGGCGCGTCGCGGAAGATGTCGATCAGTGTTTCGAAACGGCGGTAAACCATGGGTCAATAGCCCGGGCCGGGCTCTCCTTTTTTGCTGTGAGCGGCGCGCGATTGCCGTCGCCGCTCAGGCTTGCCCTGTGGGGTCAGTCGAGGCGCTTGGCCGACTTGATGATCACAGGGTCGACCGGCACGTTTTGCATGCCTTGTTTGGTGGTGGTCTGGGAGTTGACGATGATGTCCACCACGTCCATGCCCTTGACCACTTTGGCGAAGACCGCGTAGCCGGCGTCACGGCCCGGATCGAGGAAGGCGTTGTCGGCTACGTTGATGAAGAACTGGCTGGTGGCCGAGTCCGGGTTGGACGTGCGCGCCATCGACAGGGTGCCACGAACGTTATGCAGGCCGTTGCTGGCTTCGTTCTTGATCGGCGCCTTGGTGTCTTTCTGCACCATCTGTTGGGTGAAACCACCGCCCTGGGCCATGAAGCCCGGGATCACCCGGTGGAAGATGGTGCCGTTGTAGAAGCCGCTGTCCACGTAGTCCAGGAAGTTCTTGGTACTGATGGGGGCCTTGACCGGGTCCAGTTCGATTTCGATCTGGCCGTTGGTGGTGTCCAGCAGTACATGGGGTGCCTTGGCAGGTTGAGCGGCCATCAGATTGGCGGCAAACAGTACGGTGCCGGCGGCGAGGGCAATCTTTTTCAGCATGGGTCAGTGGTCCTGAGTGGTGGAGTCGGTTGCGGTCAAAAAGTCGAGCAGGGTCTGGTTGAAGCGTTCCGGTTGATCCAGCGGCGTAGCGTGCCGTGAATCGGTGATGACCACCAGCCGTGCGTTGGGTAGCCGTTTTACATAGGCTTCTTTAAGCGCCACCGGGGTGTAGTCGTGATCGGCGCAGATGACGAGGGTTGGACAGGCGACCTGCGACAGTCGTTCCTGCACGCCCCAGCCTACGATGGCGTCGAAACTGGCGAGATAAGCATGTTTGTCGTTCTTTGCCCAGCGCCGGGCCATTTCCAGGCGTAACTCGCTTTGCTCAGGCTTGGGGAACAACTTGGCGCCCAGGGCCTTGCCGATGCGTTCCAGGCTGAGCAGGCGCATCAGGCTCCAGCGCTTGAACCATTGCCAGCGATCATCAAGGGTGCGGACTTTGACTTCAGGGGCGCTGTTGACGATGCACAGGCTTTTGACTCGCCGGGGTTCATCCACCGCCAGTTGAAAACAGATCATGCCGCCCATGGACCAGCCCACCAGATGCACCGGGCCCAGGTCGAGGTGCTCGATCAGCGCCAGCAGGTCTTCGCTGAAGCCCTCGATGCTGTAGCGCTCGCGGGGCTTGTCGGAACGCCCGTGGCCGCGCACGTCCACCACGATCAGGCGGTAGTGGGCGGACAGCACAGGGATCTGTTTTTCCCAATCCAGGGTGCTGGAGCCCAACCCGTGAACCAGCACCAGAGGCGCGCCGTGGCCATATTCTTCGTAGTGCAGGCTGCAATCTTCGTGGACGAAATAGGCCATCGGCGAAATCCTTGTCAGGCTTGTTCAGGAGCGGCGAACGGCGCATCCAGCGGCGCGGTGTCGAAGGTGCGCAACAGTTCGACGAGAATCTGCGTGGCCGGCCCCAGCGGTTTTTCCTTGTTCGAAAACAGATAGAAGGTCGAGTTTCGGCTGCCTCCCTGTTCCAAGGGTAGACGCTTGAGCAGACCTTCCTTGAGTTCTCGCTCGATCATGTGCCGGGGCAGCCAGGCGAAACCCAGGCCGCTGCCGACGAAGGTCGCGGCGGTCGCCAGGCTGCCCACGGTCCAGCGCTGTTCGGCGCCCAGCCAGCCGACATCGCGCGGTTGCTGGCGACCGGAGTCGCGGATGACCACTTGCAACTGGCTTTCCAGATCCTGGAAGTTCAGCTCGCGGTTGAGCCGGTGCAGGGCATGCTCAGGATGGGCCACGGCGACGAATTCCACGTCGCTCAACTCCGCGCCCAGGTAGCCAGGGATGCTGAAGCCGCTGATCGCCAGGTCGGCCACGCCTTCGAGCAGCACCTCCTCGACCCCCGACAACACCTCTTCGCGCAGGCGTACCCGGCAACCGCGGCTTTGCGGCATGAACGCGGTCAAGGCACGCACGAGGCGGGCGTTGGGATAGGCGGCGTCGACCACCAGGCGTACTTCCGCCTCCCAGCCCTGTTCCATGTGATGGGCCAGGTCTTCGAGTTGGCTGGCCTGTTTCACCAGTTGCCGGGACCGACGCAGCAGTACGCCGCCGGCTTCGGTCAGCACCGCCTTGCGCCCGTCGATACGCAGCAACGGCACGCCGAGCTGATCCTGCATGCGGGCCACGGTGTAACTCACCGACGACTGGGAGCGGTGCAAGACTTCAGCGGCCTGGGCGAAGCCGCCGTGGTCCACCACGGCCTGCAACGTTCGCCATTGATCAAGGGTCACGCGGGGCGCTTTCATATTGAGCTCCTCTTGTCCTAAGCTGGGGGTCCCCTGGTGGAGACTGCCGAATGAAGAAAATCTGCTGCGCGGTACTGGCCTTGCTGCCGCTGACTGCCTTTGCCTACCCGATCGACGTGGAAAAACACCTCAATGGCCTGAGCATCGACTACAACGCCTATGACACCGATGCCGACATCGGTTCAATCCAGGTCAACAACTACGGCAGCACCGACGCGGCCTGCACCGTGGTGTTCCGCAACGGCCCCGAAGCGCCGCGCACCCGCAAGATCGAAGTCGCTGCCGGCAAGTTCAAGAACGCCACGGCCAAATTCAACCGCGACATCATTAAGCTGCGCATCGTGTTGACCTGCCAGCCGAAATAACCGGCAGCGGAGCAGCGCGTACGGCGTGCTCCGCTTATAAACGAATTTATCGATGCTTTGCAGCAATTATTTGCGCTTTTTCATCGATACGACGGCGTTTAACCTTCGCTCCATCGACTGACAACATTCTCAGATGGAGCCTACATCCCATGTCCCGCGTTCTGATCATCGAAAGCAGTGCCCGCCAGCAAGACTCGGTTTCCCGTCAACTGACCCAGACCTTCATCAGCCAGTGGAAAGCCGCACACCCGACCGACGAAATCAGCGTCCGTGACCTGGCGATCAATCCGGTGCCACACCTGGATGCGCACTTGCTGGGCGGCTGGATGAAGCCCGCCGAACAACGCAGCGACACCGAAAACGCTTCGCTGGAACGCTCCAACGAACTGACCGATGAGCTGCTGGCTGCCGACGTACTGGTCATGGCCGCGCCGATGTACAACTTCGCCATCCCCAGCACCTTGAAGGCCTGGCTCGACCATGTGCTGCGTGCCGGCGTGACCTTCAAATACACCCCGACCGGCCCCCAAGGCCTGCTGAGCGGCAAGCGCGCCTTCGTACTGACCGCTCGCGGCGGCATCCATGCCGGCGGCAGCACCGATCACCAGGAACCTTACCTGCGTCAGGTCATGGCCTTCATCGGTATCCACGACGTGACCTTCATCCACGCCGAAGGCATGAACCTGGGCGGCGACTTCCAGGAGAAGGGCATCAATCAGGCCAACGCCAAACTGTCCCAGGTCGCCTGATCCGTTAATCCTCCGGTAATCGCCAGGTGGTCTAGTGACCTGGCGCTTCCCTTCAAACTGTTTTGCGCATCGAACCTCCCTTTGCACTTGTTGCTCCTGAGTGCAGTAGCCCGATTGAACGCTTTAGCGAGATCGGGCTTTTTTTTGCCCGCGATTTACTGGCCGCTGAAATGATCCTGTGGGCGAGCTTGCTCGCGATAGCGGTGTGTCAGTCAGCCGCTATGTCTCTGATGCACCGCCATCGCGAGCAAGCTCGCTCCCACATTGGGGAGTGTGGTGCCCGCAGATCTTGCGTTCGCCGCCAATCCTGTGGGAGCGAGCCTGCTCGCGATGCTATCTGTCAGTGACAGATCTGCTGGCTGACCCACCGTCATCGCAAGCAAACTCGCCCCCACAGCTCAAAACCGCTATCTTCGCCGCCATTCGAAACGAGGGGCGTATGGGCTATCTACTTTTTGTGACGCTGATCCAGGCATTTTCCTTCAGCCTGATCGGCGAATACCTGGCCGGGCATGTCGACAGTTACTTTGCGGTGCTGGTGCGGGTGGTGCTGGCGGGGCTGGTGTTCATTCCATTGACGCGCTGGCGCCAGGTCGAGCCGGCGTTCATGCGCGGCATGTTGTTGATAGGCGCGTTGCAGTTCGGCGTCACCTACGTGTGCCTATACCTGAGCTTCCGGGTGCTGACCGTGCCCGAGGTGCTGCTTTTCACCATCCTCACACCGTTGCACGTGACCCTGATCGAAGATGCCCTGAACCGTCGCTTCAATCCCTGGGCACTGATCGCGGCACTGGTGGCCGTGGCCGGTGCGGCGGTGATTCGCTACGACCGGATCAATCCGGATTTCTTCATGGGCTTCCTGCTGCTGCAACTGGCCAACTTCACCTACGCGGCCGGGCAGGTGCTGTACAAGCATCTGGTAGCACGCCATCCGAGCGATCTGCCGCATTACCGGCGATTCGGCTATTTCTACCTTGGCGCGCTGGCGGTGGCGTTGCCGGCCTTCCTGTTGTTCGGCAAATCCGACTTCTGGCCTGAAGCACCACTGCAATGGGGCGTGCTGGTATTCCTTGGCCTGGTCTCCACCGCGCTCGGGCTCTATTGGTGGAACAAGGGCGC
The DNA here is from genome assembly GCF_052042015.1 of Pseudomonas sp. SMV71. NCBI lineage: Bacteria > Pseudomonadati > Pseudomonadota > Gammaproteobacteria > Pseudomonadales > Pseudomonadaceae > Pseudomonas > Pseudomonas sp. SMV71. The sequence goes on from NZ_JBKGGU010000019.1 coordinate 82,725, forward strand.
GTGCCTGGTCAACGGCGGGACGCTGGCGGTGATGAACAACCTGCACGTACCGGTGGGGCTGTTGTTGAACCTGCTGATCTGGAACCAGCATGAGGAACTGGGGCGATTGCTGCTGGGCGGGACGGTGATTCTGGCGGCGGTGTGGATCAGTCGGTTGGGGGTGCGCCAGCCTCAGCCTTCACCCTGAACACTGTGGGAGCGAGCTTGCTCGCGATAGCCGATCATCAGTCAGCATCTATGTTTCTGACACACCGCTATCGCGAACAAGTTCGCTCCCACAGGGGGGGTGGTTGGCTTTAGACCACCTGCTTCTGTGGCTCCGGCAGGTGGCTTGCCCCCAGCACCGCTGGCAGCAAACCCGAGCGCAGGTCCGTGCCACTGGGCTGCTGATACAGGTTCAACCCGAACTCCGGCATCACCGCCAGCAGGTAATCGAAGATATCCCCCTGGATCCGTTCATAGTCGGCCCACACCGTGGTGCCGGTGAAGCAGTAGATTTCCAGCGGGATGCCCTGGGCCGTGGTTTGCAACTGGCGGACCATGCAGGTCATGTTCGGTTGGATCTCGGGATGGCTCTTCAGGTACGCCAAGGCATAGGCGCGGAAGGTGCCCAGGTTGGTCATCCGCCGACGGTTGGCCGACATGGCCGCCACGTTGCCCTGGGCCTCGTTCCAGGCCTTGAGCTCGGCCTGTTTGCGGCTGATGTAGTCAGTCAGCAGGCGCACCTGAGTCAGGCGCTGTTCTTCCTCATCGTGCAGAAATCGCACGCCGCTGGCGTCGATGAACAGGCTGCGCTTGATCCGTCGCCCGCCGGATTGCTGCATGCCGCGCCAGTTCTTGAACGATTCGGACATCAGCCGCCAGGTGGGAATCGAGACGATGGTCTTGTCGAAATTCTGCACCTTGACCGTGTGCAGGGTGATGTCCACCACGTCACCGTCGGCTCCTACCTGGGGCATCTCGATCCAGTCGCCGACCCGCAGCATGTCGTTGCTGGTCAATTGCACGCTGGCGACGAACGACAACAGCGTGTCCTTGTACACCAACAGGATCACCGCCGACATCGCACCCAAACCCGACAGCAGTAACAGTGGCGAACGGTCGATCAGTGTGGCGACGATGATGATCGCGCCGAACACATACAGGACCATTTTCGTCAGTTGCACATAGCCCTTGATCGAGCGGGTACGCGCATGTTCGGTGCGGGCGTAGACATCCAGCAGGGCGCTGAGCAGGGCACTGATGGCCAGCACCATGAACAGAATAGTGAAGGCCGTGGCAACATTGCCGAGCAATACCAGGCTGGTCTTGCCCAGTTCCGGCACCAGGTGCAGGCCGGACTGGATGATCAGCGAGGGGGTGGTCTGCGCCAGGCGATGGAAAACCTTGTTCTGGCGCAGGTCGTTGATCCAGTACAAGGCGGGCTGGCGGCCCAGCAACTTGGCGCCGTGCAGGATCAGGTAGCGCGCCACGCGCCCGAACACCAGGGCGATGGTCAGCAGCAGCAACAGGCCGAGGCTGGAATGCAGGAGCGGGTGCTGGTCTAAGGCACCCCAGAGGTCTTGGAGGTTGACCCAGAGCTGTTTGATATCCATGGACGAAACGATTCTTCTATAAAGGACGCGACGGCGCGATTAGAGCATTTAAGCCGGTCCAGGTGACTGTTAGCGGCGTACTGCTTGAAAAAATGCCACTGATTGTCGGCGTTTGCAGAAAGAAACTCGGCCTTCGCGCTCGAAACCGTTACCCTATGCAGCTGTTTTTTTGCATTTCTTCGAGGTAGCACCCGTGTTTTCCGAATTCGCCCTGCACGAACGCCTGCTCAAAGCCGTGGCCGAGCTTAAATTTGTCGAGCCAACGCCGGTGCAGGCAGCGGCTATTCCGCTCGCGCTCCAGGGGCGTGACCTGCGGGTGACGGCGCAGACCGGCAGCGGCAAGACCGCCGCGTTCGTGCTGCCGATCCTCAACCGCCTGATCGGCCCGGCCAAGATTCGCGTCAGCATCAAGACCCTGATCCTGCTGCCAACCCGTGAACTGGCCCAGCAGACCTTGAAGGAAGTGGAGCGCTTTTCGCAGTTCACCTTCATCAAGTCCGGCCTGATCACCGGTGGCGAAGATTTCAAGGTCCAGGCCGCCATGCTGCGCAAGGTCCCGGATATCCTGATCGGTACGCCGGGGCGGATGATCGAGCAACTGAACGCCGGCAACCTTGACCTCAAGGAAGTCGAAGTGCTGGTGCTGGACGAAGCCGACCGCATGCTGGACATGGGCTTTGCCGAAGACGTGCAACGCCTGGTGGACGAATGCGCCAACCGCCAGCAGACCATGCTGTTCTCCGCCACCACTGGCGGCTCCGGCCTGCGCGAGATGGTCGCCAAGGTGCTGAACAACCCGGAGCACTTGCAACTCAACGCGGTCAGCCAACTGAACTCCACCACCCGCCAGCAGATCATCACGGCGGACCACAACCAGCACAAAGAGCAGATCGTGAACTGGTTGCTGGCGAACGAGACCTACGAAAAGGCCATCGTCTTCACCAACACCCGGGCCATGGCCGACCGCATCTACGGGCGCCTGGTAGCCCAGGAATACAAGGCGTTCGTGCTGCACGGCGAGAAAGACCAGAAGGACCGCAAGCTGGCGATCGATCGTCTGAAGCAGGGCGGGGTGAAGATCCTGGTTGCCACCGACGTCGCCGCCCGCGGCCTGGACGTGGAAGGCCTGGACCTGGTCATCAACTTCGACATGCCCCGCAGCGGCGACGAATACGTGCACCGCATCGGTCGTACCGGCCGCGCCGGCAACGATGGCCTGGCGATCTCGCTGATCTGCCACGGCGACTGGAACCTGATGTCGAGCATCGAGCGCTACCTCAAGCAGAGCTTCGAGCGCCGTACCATCAAGGAAGTCAAAGGCACCTACGGCGGACCGAAAAAGGTCAAGGCCTCGGGCAAGGCCGTGGGCGCGAAGAAGAAAAAAGTCGACGCCAAGGGCGACAAGAAGAAAACCGCCGCCAAGGCCCCGACCAAACGCAAGACCGCCAACCGTCCGAAAAGCGACGCGCCATCGCTGGTCAGCAAAGACGGCATGGCCCCGCTCAAACGCCGTAAGCCAGAGGCTCCGGCGGCTGAGTGAGCCGGCGCTGCTTTGTGAAAAACCGGACCTGTGTCCGGTTTTTTTATGTATGAAAACCAACGCTCAAGCTTCGCGCGGCCCCCGTGGCGAGGGAGCTTGCTCCCGCTGGACTGCGCAGCAGGCCCAACGATAGCGGCCTGCTCATCAGCTCCATTGGTTGTTTACCTGAGCAGAAGGGGCGCTTCGCACCCCAGCGGGAGCAAGCTCCCTCGCCACAAAAGCAGGGTGGAGTCTGGCTTTGGTTAATCAACCTGCCTTTTTCTCGGCGTCTTTAAGCTCTTCCAAACGCTTGTCGATCAGCTGGCACTTGTCCGGCAGCTCCTTGCTGGCCGTTTCCAGGTCCATGGCCTGGAGTTCTTCATTCATTTCCTTGGCCTTGGCCGGGTTCTGCTGGGTGAGCCGGGTCACTTCCTGGGCCAGTTGTTCACGCTTGGCGGTGGCTTCCTCGGGGGTGCAGGCCCAGACGGGCAGGGCGCTGGCGAGGGCGGTGGCGAGGGTGAGCTGCATGAGGGTTTTCATGGGGGGGCCTCGTATTCCTTGTTGGGCAGGTAAAAGGTTGAGGTCGATGCAGGGAGGAAAGTTCATTACCGAGGCTTGGTTGTCGTCCGTTTCCCGCAGCGTTCTAAGACCCTTCCAGTCGCTGGAAGAGACATTTCTGGCCGTTATAGAGGGGAGGGGCTGTTATCCACACCACGTAATACAGCGCGGTCATAAGTCCGTCCTGTTTTGTGGGTAACTTTCACGCCCTCTGAGCTATTCCATTTCTATCGCTTTGTGCGGTTGTGCCATCAAGCTCCAAGACAAAAAAACAACAAAAAAGGGACAGAATTGAAGAGGGCTGGTCTTGGCCTATGGTGATAGTTGCGAACTCACACACCAGCGAATCGCGGGTTCAATCGTATCCTTTGATTGCAACTTGTTTATTGAAATGTGAAACGGGCGACGTCAAATCGCCCGTTTCCTTTACTCCGCCGCTTGCGCCCGCAAGCGTCTCCCAATCACGTCCATCACATCACACCCATCGCGCAGCGATATCGTCAGCATTTTGCAGAAATCGGTAAGCACCAACGTGTCGGAGCTGATATCCGAGCGGAAGGCGATGTTCTCAAGCAACTGTGTCACAGTGCGGATGCGGTAGTCGGCGGTTTCGAAGAGGACGTCGAGTGGGGCTTCGGTGTCGATCAGCAGGGTTGCTGGGGTGATGTCGATACCGGTGATAGGCATGTATCGGGTCATAAGTTGTAGCCTCGTTTGATTTAGTGAGAGCTACTCGTTAGCAGGTCGCCAAACCTGAGCCGCCATTGGGGCGACGAGGGACTTTAAGCTTCCTGTTCCAAACGCCGCAAGCCACCGCTTTCCGAGCTTTATGTAGGAACTCTGACCTGCATGCGGTCGGGTTTTTGACTGCGTTGGGGCAGGCAAAGCGGGCGCCTGCTGCGCAGTCGAGCGGGAGCAAGCTCCCTCGCCACAGGCGGTGCTCGACTGGTGACCTGGGCGTCAGCTATGGCAGCAGTTGTGGGGCTTGGCGTCTTCGTATTTGTCGTGATGGCGTACCCAATCCATGATTTCGTCTTCGTTGCGGCCTTTGGGGGTCAGGTCGAGGTAGTGGTAGGTGCCGACCAGCATATCCAGGCCGCGGGCGTAGGTGGAGTAGGTGTGGAAGATGTCGCCGGCTTGGTTGCGATAGAAGACGCTCAGGCCGGGGAGTTCGGTGGCGGTGGTGTCGGTTTTTTCGTAGTTGTAGGTGGCTTTGCCGCTAGTGAGGTCTTCGGCGTTGAAGCTGACGCCGAAGTCGTGGTTGAAGTCGCAGCCGTGTGACGAGACCCAGTCGAAGGTCCAGCCCATGCGGCGTTTGAAGGGTTGGAATTCGGCGAAGGGCGCACGGGAGACCGCGACCACGGCGACGTCGTGGTGGGCCAGGTGTTGGTTGGCGCCGTCGATGTGGTCGGACAGGAAGGAGCAGCCTTGGCAGCCTTCTTCCCAGCCGGGGCCGAACATGAAGTGGTAGATGATCAGTTGGCTGCGGCCGCCAAACAGGTCGGCCAGGCTCAGGTCGCCCTGGGGTCCCTGGAAGCGGTAGGGTTTGTCGATTCTGACCCAGGGCAGGGCGCGGCGTTCGGCGCTGAGTCTGTCGCGTTCGCGGGTGAAGGCCTTTTCGTGGGCCAGGTGTTCGCGGCGGGCGGCGAGCCATTCTTCTCGCGAGACGACGCGATGGTTCTCTACGTTCATGGTGGTTTCTCCTGTTGGCAGAGGTGCTTCAGGAATTGGTCGTCTGGCCTGGGGGGAATTCGACAGGCCGTTGGTCGGCTGGTGGCATGGCCCACCGGGAAGCTCGGCTGAACGGCGGCGCAGCGCTTGGGTCACAGATTAGGTAGGCATCTCACTCTTTGGAGGATGGATCAGGATGACGACTTATAACTGGGACTTGATCGAGAAGTTGTTGCACGAAGTGCAGAACGGCGCCGGCCACAGTTTTACGCCTCGGCCTTATGCGGAGGAGTACGCAGCGCAGAAGGCGGCGGCGGGTGAGGACATCGAGAACCTCGATCATCTGAAAGCGGTCGCTGGGGAGTACGAAAAGTTACTGCTTGAGCGTGGCTATATCGAGCCTCGTCCGGAGGAAGAGGGCGGCAATGGCGAGAATTTTGTGCTGACGCCCCGTGGCTCGCGGTTGTTGAGCCTGATCGACAGCAGCATTCCGGGTAATGATCATCCGCGCCAAGTGCTGGATGAGCAGGAAGATGCGCTGGATGAGTTTACGTTTGATGATTTGGCTTCGAAGGCGCAGATAGCCTGACGGGCGATGCACTGCCTATCCCTGTGGGAGCGAGCCTGCTCGCGATGGAGGCGTGTCAGGTTGCATATATGTTGACTGACATACCGCCATCGCGAGCAGGCTCGCTCCCACAGGGGATTGATGTATGTTCGTGGACATGCCCGTTCAGTTCCTTGCCGCTTTCAAGCACTTCAAATCAGTAAAATCCTTCTTCACCCCGTCGATTTTCTTCAGCAGCCGTTCGCGCTGGGGCGGGGTGCTGTCGGCCATCAGATCGATCAGCAGGCTGCGGGCCTGGGCTTCGGTTTTGTCATAGGCCTCGCGGTAGGCAGGGGTCCAGAGGCTTTCGCGATCGACCAGCAGTTGCTCGATGCGTTTGGGGAAGTCGGGGTTGTGGCGTTGGGCCACGGCTTGGCTGAACTGGTTCTGCCAGTGGGCGCGGTTGGCGATCCATTGTTGGTTCTGGTCGCCCAGGGCGGTTGACCAAGCCATCACGCGTTGATGCTGGGCGCTGTTGAGCGGACCGAGCCAGTCGTTCAGGCGTTTTTCCATGCGTTCGCTACGTTCCTGGATCTGTTCCTGCAACGTTGGCTTGAGGTATTGCTGCTGGCGTTTGCGCTGGTCCTTCACAAAGGCGGCGTTCATCTCCGCCACTTGCTCATCGCTTAAACCTTGCAGCAGCTCGATGGCCGACGGGGTGATGGCCCGGGCGGTTTCGGCGATGGCGGCCTTGGCTTCCCGGGTGCGCTGTTGCAGGGCCTGGTCGGTCACCTGGTCGGTTTGCACCATGGTCTTGAGGCGGTCCAGCCAGTCAAGGTAACCGGGCAATTGGGTGGTGCAGTGCCAGCTCAGGTGTTGTTTGAGGCGTTCGTCAAACCAGTCTTTCTGCTCGCCGTTGATCTCCAGGTAATCGTTGAGGGTCCAGGGGATGATCAGGTCGAGGTTGCGGTAGGCCAGGCCGATGCGGCTGCACGCGGTGAGCGTGAGCAACAGGGCGACGAAAACGGCGGTGCGGGTCAACCAGCGCGACATGGGTGAGTCCTTGCGAAGCGGAGGTGCTTGTTTGAGCATCGCAGACGCGTGGCAGTTCAGCCGACTTTAATGCGTAACTCTTAGTAAAAAGGGTGGGCCATTTTTAGGGTCAGCAGACTGTCGCACTCGCTGTTGTGGCCGGAGTATGCCGAGCAACTGCTGCCGCTGAGGCTGGAGTCGCTGTAGATCAGGTCCAGGTCGAGGCCTTTCCAGGGACGGGAAATCTTCAGTGACCAGTCGCTGAAACTGCCTACGTAGCCGTTCTCCACCGAGACCGGGGAGTTGAGCTGGTGGGTGGTGTATTTGGCGCTTATCCCGATGCCGAACGGCACGTTGCCGCCCAGGTCGGCGAACAGCGTACTGTTCTGTTTATCCGGATCGTTGCTCAGGGCCGCGCCGAAGCGGCTGCCGAGGATGGTCAGGCCGCCGAAGAATTCCTGGCTGTCGAGGGTATCGGTGGTGGGGTAACTGTAGTGGATCAGGCCGACTTCGTAGCCCAGGGTTTGGTCGAAGGGTTGTTTAAAGCCCATGTAGGAATCGACTTCGAGGTCTGAGGTCAGGCCGGCGCTGGGGGACCATTGGCCGGCGTACCAACCACTGTCATGGCTCAGGTCCAGGCCTCCATGGAACGACCCGGTGCTCGATTGGGTGACCAGACCCTGGGCCATGCTGCGGGTAGGCGTGGTGCCGAGCTTGAGGTCGAAGTCGCCGAGTTCGCGCTGGAATACCTGCCCTTGGGCAAGGGAACAGGCCAGCAGGCTGGTCGTCAGCACAGCAACAGGGAGGTGCATGCTTCACTCCGGAATTAGCGAGGAGCAGTAACGGTAACCAAGCTGAAACGCTTGAGCTAGAGAGGTGCAAGGATACCGGCGAATGCACGGCGGTGAGGGCCGTTCGTCGATTTATAAGGGAAGGATGGAGCGAGAGGGGTTTGCAGTCCAAGCGCTTCGAGGCTCAAAGCGCTTTGGGAACCGGTGAGGCGACAGGTTATTTTTTGCCCAGGCTGATCTGCTTGGATGGGCCGAATGTCTGGCCGCTGACGCCTTTGGCAATCTGCTGGATCTCACCGCCGGACTTGAGGAACGCAGCGATCTGATCGTTGATCGACTCGCTGGTTTCAACGGCTGGAGCTGGCTTTGCTTTGCTGTTGGATGCTTTTACGCGCATGACGGCCAATACCCTATGGATAATTAATGGGGCCAGGCATCGTACAGGAATTACTTGACAATAGCTTGGTAAATATCCCTCGAAATTATCCTGAGTGAACCGGAACCGTCCCCGGTTTATTTGGCATTTATTGCCCTAAGCCACTGTTTTAAATAATAACCCCTTGAGAAATGTCTCGCCCGATGTAGAACGAAACGAGCCGCGGTCCGCCTGACGAATGGCCGGATCTTGAAGGAAAACCCAGGAAAATCAACGCTCGGCCAGGGCGTGCCGAGGCAATCACGAATCTCGCCACAAAAACGGGTAGAATGCCGCCCACGCAATGAGGGTATTGGAAATGGCTTTAGTCGGGCGCTACAACAGTTTGCAAGTGGTTAAACACACTAACTTCGGTTTATATCTGGACGGCGGAGCGGACGGCGAAATATTGCTGCCTAATCGTTATATCCCCAAAGATATTCCCAGCGAAGATGAAGACTGGCTCAATGTTTTTATTTATCTGGACAGCGACGACAAACTGATCGCAACCACGGAAAAACCCAAGGTCCAAGTCGGCGAATTTGCCAGCCTGAAAGTGGTTGAAGTCAACAGCATCGGCGTGTTCCTCGATTGGGGCCTGCCCAAGGACCTGTTGCTGCCGTACTCCGAAGAGAAACGCCAGATGCACGCAGGTGAATACTGCGTGGTGCATGTCTATCTCGACAAACACACCCGCCGCATCACCGCCACGGCGCGCCTGGACCGTTATCTGGACAAGACGCCGGCCAACTACACGGCGGGACAGGAAGTTGATTTGCTGGTCGCCGAAGCCACTGACATGGGCTTCAAGGCGATCATCAATAACAAGCACTGGGGACTTATCCACAAGAACGAAATCTTCAAGTTCATGCGCGTCGGCATGCGCGAGAAGGGGTTCATCAAGGAAGTCCGTCCGGACGGCAAGATCAGCCTGAGCCTGCAGCCGGTGGGCCAGGAAGCCGCCACCAGCCTGAACGCCAAGATTCTCGACAAGTTGCGTGAGAGCAACGGTACGCTGGCGGTCAGCGACAAGAGCGATCCGGCATTAATCAGCAGCCTGTTTGGCGTGAGCAAGGGCAATTTCAAGAAGGCCATTGGGGCGTTGTACAAGAATGGTCAGATTGTGATTCATGCGGATCGGATTGAATTGAGCTGACCTGCTGCAACTCCCGCAAGTCGTGGAAATTCCCGTGGCGAGGGAGCTTGCTCCCGCTGGGCTGCGAAGCGGCCCCCAAAAAGGGATTTACTCCAATCAGCCTGACCCACCGGAGAATGGCCGGAAGGGGTTGCTTCGCAACCCAGCGGGAGCAAGCTCCCTCGCCACGGGTCCTTGGCTGTATACAAAAATTTTGCACCTTTAGCATGCGCCCGCGCCCTATTCGTGGGCGTGCGTACCTGCTTGCTCGGTATAAAGCCTCGCCGCACGCCGCGGCCTGTCTCACATCCAGCACCTATGGCACGCATTCTGCGTAGCGCTTCGTATACAAACCATGCCGGCTCCCGTGCGCAGTATGGTGAGCAGGTTGGTCCGGGGGCACGGCGGTACTCATAAGGAGCCCGCAATGTCCGAGCAATTGCCCAACGGCTACAGCCCCCGCCTCTATAACGAAGACTTGGGTCCGCTGCCGCAGAAATGGAGTTGGTACAATATCTTCGCGTTCTGGATGAGCGATGTGCACAGCGTTGGCGGTTATGTGTTCGCCGCGAGTCTATTCGCGTTGGGTCTGGCGAGTTGGCAGGTGCTGATTGCCTTGTTGGGTGGCATTTGCATCGTGCAACTGATCGCCAATCTGGTCGCCAAGCCGAGCCAGCAGGCGGCGGTGCCTTATCCGGTGATTTGTCGATTGGCGTTCGGGGTGTTAGGGGCGAATATTCCGGCGGTCATCCGCGGTTTGATCGCGGTGGCCTGGTACGGGATTCAGACCTACTTGGCGTCCAGTGCGCTGATCATCGTGGTGCTGCGGTTTTTTCCTGCGATGGAAGTTTACGCCGCACCGCATTTTGCCGGTTTGTCCTACTTGGGCTGGTTCGGTTTCCTCAGCTTGTGGTTCGTCCAGGCATTGGTGTTCTGGGCGGGCATGGAGTCGATCCGGCGTTTCATCGATTGGGCCGGGCCGGTGGTGTATGCCGTGATGTTCCTGTTGGCCGGTTGGATCGTGTGGAAAGCCGGTTGGAGCAACATCAGCTTCACCCTGACGGAAAAGTCCCTGTCCGGCTGGCAGGCGTTCGGCCAGGTGGTCGTCGCAACGGCCCTGGTGGTGTCGTACTTTTCCGGCCCGACATTGAATTTCGGCGATTTCAGCCGTTACTGCCGGAGCATGTCTGATGTACGTCGGGGCAATTTCTGGGGGCTGCCGGTGAATTTCCTGGCGTTCTCGCTGGTCACGGTGGTGATCGTGTCCGGGACCCTCCCGGTGTTTGGCGAAATGCTCCATGATCCGATCGCCACGGTGGCGCGCATCGACAACAGTGTGGCGGTACTTCTCGGAGCCTTCGCCTTCGTGACCGCGACGGTCGGCATCAACATCGTCGCGAACTTTGTGTCGCCGGCGTTTGACTTCGCCAACGTCGCACCCAGCAAGATCAGTTGGCGCGCCGGTGGCATGATCGCGGCGGTGGCGTCGATCTTCATCACGCCGTGGAATCTGTTCAACAACCCCGAAGTGATCCACTACACGCTGGACGTGCTGGCGGCGTTTATCGGCCCGCTGTTCGGCATTTTGCTGGTGGATTACTACTTGATCAAAAACAGCAGATCGATGTGAATGCGCTGTTCGACGACGGGCCGAGCGGGCGTTACTACTACAGTGGCGGCATCAACTGGACGGCGGTCAAGGCGCTGATTCCCGCGACGCTGATGGGCGTGGCGATCACCTTCACGCCGTTGCTGCAATCCATGGTCAATTTCGCCTGGTTCACCGGTTGCTTCCTCGGCGGGGTGTTGTATTTCGCCTTGGCCCGGCGTGAGCTAACGCCGCACCCGTCGTTCAGCCCGGCCTGATCAATGAAGAGCGGTCTGGGCGCAAGGGCTCTCCGCATCCCGACTGGCGGGCCGCAGCAACAGCCCGCCGGCCAACACCAGCCCACCGCCGGCAACGATCAACGCCGGTTGCAGCCCACCGCTGAAATGGCTGCTCAGTGCCGCCAGTAGCGGGCCGCTGAGTTGGCCGATGGCAAAGCAGGCGGTCAACAGGCCGGCGTTGCGCTGAGTGGCGTGGGGCGCCAGTTCTCGGGAGCGCTGCATCACCAGTTGCATGCAGGCCAGGAAGGGCGTGCCACACAGGATGACGCCGAGCGCCAAGCCCGTGCCGCTTCCCGACAGGCAGGCGAACACCCCGATTGCCTGCAACCACAGCGTACCGATCAGCCAGCGACCGGTGGTGCCTGGGTCCGGCCGCCGCAGGCTGACCAACAGCACCCCGAGCGCGGCGGCCAGGCCGAAGCACGGCCAGAACAGGTCGGCTTGCCATTGCCCGTGGAACTGCGCCGACGCCATCTGCGACAGGAATGTCGCCGGAATGATGTAACCCACGCCGTACAAAGCGTAGACCACGCCGAGACGGGCGATGCCACGACTGGAGGAGGGACCGGCCGGGGCAGCAACGGTCGCGGTCGCGGCGGTTTGCGGCAAGATCGGCAGGATCAACAGCAACATTGCCAAGGCCACGCCGGCATACACCAGCCACAGGGTCGCAGAGCTCTGGCCCAGCAGGTTCGAGCCCAGGGCGAGCAAGCCGGTCAGGAAAATTCCCAGCCCCGGTCCGGCAAACACCACCGCGCCAAGCCTTGGTCGCCCGGCCGCCGTCGCCAAAGGCTGACTCAGCGCGGTGATCATCACCAGCACCCAGGCACTTGCCACCCCAGTGCCGAAGCGCAACACCAGGTGCGGCCAGAAGCCCCACGCCCAGAACGACGCCAGGGCCAGTAGCACGCACAGCCACAGGCCGCCATGCAGGCGCCGGCGCACTTGTTCCGGACGGCGGGCGAACATCGCGTCCAATGCCCCGAGGAAGTAACCCAGGTAGTTGGCGGCGGCAATCAGACCGGCGGCCGTCAAGTCGATCTGACCTTCGCCGATCAAATGAGGTAACTGCGGCGTGAGGGCGAAGCGGCCGATACCCATGGCCATCATCAGCGCGATGAAACTGCCGAGCAGGCGAATTAAAGGTGACATGGTCGTTCTCCAGCGTTGAGGCGAATGACCGTCAGGCTAGGACTGATTGACTTTCATTAAAAATGAATAATAGTGAGTAACTTGTTCTTTTTTGGAGAAGGTCGTGGAGTTCAGCCAGTTACGGATTTTCCAGGCCGTGGCCGAAGAGGGGTCCATCACCCGGGCGGCCGAGCGTCTGCATCGGGTGCCGTCAAACCTCTCGACCCGGCTCAAGCAGCTTGAAGAGCAGTTGGGCGTGGAGCTTTTCCTGCGCGAGCGTCAGCGACTGCAGTTGTCACCGGCAGGAAAAGTCTTGCTGGACTATGCGACAAAGCTTTTTGCCCTGCACGACGAAGCCCACGCTGCCGTGCAGGGTGGGCAGCCGGCCGGGGAATTTGTGCTGGGTACGATGTACAGCACGGCGGCGACTCACTTGCCGGACCTGCTGGCCGGTTACCACCGCCGCTATCCGGCGGTGAACCTGCAAGTGCAGTCAGGGCCCAGTGGTGAGTTGTTGGAAGGTTTGCTCACCGGACGGCTCGACGCAGCGCTGGTGGATGGGCCGTTGGAGCTGGCGGGGTTGGACGGGGTGCCGTTGTGCGACGAGCGGCTGGTGCTGATCACCGAGGCCGATCATGCACCGGTGCGCAGTGCGCTGGATGTCCAGGGTCGCTCAGTGTTTACCTTTCGGCGCGGCTGTTCGTACCGCATGCGCCTGGAGGCCTGGTTTGCCCATGATCACGCGACCATGGGCCGGGCGATGGAGATTGAGTCGTATCAGGGGATGCTGGCGTGTGTCATCGCCGGGTCCGGGGTGGCGCTGATGTCCGAGTCGATGCTGGCGAGCATGCCGGGTCGTGACCGGGTGACGGTACATCCGCTGGCCGAGCCGTTTGCCAGTGCCACGACTTGGCTGATGTGGCGCAAAGGCATGGTTGGGGCCAACCTGAACGCCTGGATCGAATTGCAGCAACAGGCCTGGCCGCGAGCGCCCCAAGTGACGGCGCAATCGGCTTGAACTACAGGAAACGGATTTGGATCAATTCAGTAACAGATCATTGCGAATTGAAGCGAGCATTGCGTAGCACATCGGACTATTATCAACGCGAAGGGGCCACAGATATCTGCCGCTCGCACGACCCTGAGGGGGCACCACGATGAAAGAGAAAATCCAGAACTGGCTTCATGACCTGGGTGTCGCGCTTGGTTTGATCGAGCCGCCGATGCAACCGATTCCGATCCGCACCGATGACGAGCAACGCCGCCGCCAACCGCGCCGCCGGTAACGCACCTGAGAATATTGAAAAGATCGCAGTCTCGAGCTGTTTCAGATGAAGCAGCTCGAGACTGCGATCTTTTTTTATTTCCGGCATAAGCCGTCCCTGTGGCGAGGGAGCTTGCTCCCGCTGGCGTGCGAAGCGCCTAAAGCCAGGCTCCCCGGTGTGCCAGACCCAATAAGGTGATGGGTCTGCTGCGCAGCCCAGCGGGAGCAAGCTCCCTCGCCACGGGGTGTGTGCTCGTTCTGAAGAAAAAAAGGGTGTGGCCACCGACGCCACACCCCTCGAAGAACACCGCTTATCAGTCGTTGATCAAACCGCCTTTGCCACCACATTCGAACGTGGCGACAACACACTTACCAGCACAAAACTCACCAACGCCACGCCCAGGCTGTAATAGATCGGCGTGTTGGCGTCCAGGCCGTCCTTGACCATGAAAAACAGCGCGGTCAGAAAGCCCAGGGACATGCTGCTGATCGCCCCGGCGGTGGTGGCGCGTTTCCAGTAGATGGCGCCGATCAGCGGGATCAGCATCCCACCCACCAGCAGGTTATAAGCCAGGGTCAGGGCGCTGATCACGTCGCTGACCACCAGCGCGATCACCAGCACCACGGCGCCCATCAGCAGGGTCGCGAGGCGGTTTTCATGAACATCGCCGCTGCTGCTTTCACGGCCTTTGCGCAGGCGTGGCAACAAGTCCTGGACAACGGTGGTGGAGGCTGCCAGCAGGCCGGCCGCCGCGGTGGACATCAAGGCCGCCAGGGCCGCCGCGACCACCAGGCCGCGAATGCCGTTGGGCAGGCTGACCTGGACCACGCTGGCAAACGCGTTATTGACGTTTGCCAGGTCCGGCAGCAACACCTTGGCCGCCATGCCGATCAGCGCCCCGGCCAGGCCGTAGAGCACGCAGTACAGCCCGGCGGCAGTGCCGGCCACTTTCGCCACGCCTTCGCTGCGGGCGGTGAACACCCGCTGCCAGATGTCCTGGCCGATGAAGATGCCGAAGAAGTAGATCAGGAAGTAGGTGATGATCGTGTCCCAGCCGATGGCGGTGAAATCGAAGTAGCTGGCCGGCAGTTTCGCGACCATCGCATCCCAGCCGCCGGCGTCCATGATGGACATCGGCATCAGCAGGAACACCAGGCCCACGGTCATGATCAGGAATTGCACGATGTCGGTGAGGGTCAGCGACCACATGCCGCCGATGGTGGAATACAGCACCACCACGCCGCCGCCCACCAGGATCGAGACCCAGAAGGGCAGGCCGAACAGCACTTGCATCACGGTGCCGATGGCGATGGTCGAGGTGGCGCCGATCATCAGCGCATAGACCAGCATGATCAGCGCACTGGCGTGGCGCGCAGCCGGGTTGTAGCGGCGCTCCAGCACCTGGGTCACGGTGTAGATCTTGAGCTTGAGCAACGGCTTGGCAAGGAACAGGCTCAGGCCGACGATGCCCAGGCCGATGGCGCCGCACAGCCAGAATCCGGAAATACCATGGACATAACCCAGGCGCACGGTGCCGATGGTGGACGCGCCGCCCAGGACCGTGGCGGCCATGGTGCCCAGGTAAAAGCCCGGGCCGAGGTTGCGCCCGGCAACCAGGTAGTCGTCACGGGTTTTGGCGCGGCGCATGCCGTACCAGCCGAGAGCGATCATGCCGGTGGCGTAGATGAGAACGACGATTAAATCCAAAGCCATGATGGCGTGTCTCCGATTGTATTTTTTATGGAGGAACGAGGCGGTGCAGTCCCTGGCATTGCTGCCTCAGTGCGAATCTGCTTTTGTGGCGAGGGAGCTTGCTCCCGCTGGAGTGCGAAGCACTCCCCATAGCGGTTGCTGCGCAACCGAACGGGAGCAAGCTCCCTCGCCACAAAAGCCCCCAGCTTCAGGTGCTGTATGCACCTTGAGTCAGCCAGTGATGTATTCACCTCGGGTCAGGCGGCCTGCCCCAGCTGCGGCTTATCGTTGGGCGCCGAATCGTTGCCACGCAAATCCCCCGGCCCATATACCGCCGCCGGCTCCGGGAACACCCCCAACAACACCAGGTACACCACCGAAGCCAGCCCCAGCGTCACCGGCAGGCTGACGTCGTTGCCACCGGCCAGTTCGCCCAGCGGGCCGACAAACTGCCCCGGCAGGTTGACGAAGCACAGCCCCACCAGTGCGCTGGGGATCCACGCGCCCAGGCCGCGCCAGTTCCAGCCGTGGCTGAACCAGTAGCGGCCGCCGGTTTCGCCCCGGGTGAACACTTGCAGGTCGTCCGGGCAATAGAAGCCGCGGCGTACCAGCAGGCCGATGATCATGATCACCATCCACGGTGTGGTGCAGGTGATGATCAGTACGGCGAATGTGGACACGCTCTGCACCAGGTTGGCGGCGAAGCGGCCGATGAAGATGAAGGCAATCGACAGCACGCCGATCAGCAGCGTCGCCTTGACCCGCGACAGCAGTCGCGGAAACACGCTGGACATGTCCAACCCGGTGCCATACAGCGAGGTGGTGCCGGTGGACATCCCGCCAATCACCGCGATCAGGCAAACAGGCAAGAAAAACCAGCTCGGCGACACCGCCAGCAGCCCGCCTACATAATTGTTCGCCGCGATGTAGTCCGGGGCCTTGATCGCTACGATGGTGGCGGTGGCGAGGCCGAACAGGAACGGTATCAACGTCGCCAGTTGCGCAGCGATCACCGCCAGCATGATCCGCGACTTGGGCGTGCTGCGCGGGATGTAGCGCGACCAGTCGCCAAGGAACGCGCCGAAGGAGATCGGGTTGCTCATGGCCACCAGCGAGGCACCGATGAACGCCGCCCAGAAGCCCGGCTGACCGAGGGCGACGGTGCCGGCGAACTGGCTGTCGAAGGTTGGCGCGAAGGCGACAATGCCCAGCAGGAACAGCAGACTGGCGGCCCACACGGCGATGCGATTGACCCACAGCATGAAGCGGAAACCGTAGATGCACACCGTCAGCACGAGCAGGGCGAACAAGCCGTAGGCCAGGCCCAGGCTCAGGTCGGTCTCCGGGACGCCGACCAGCCGCTTGGCGCCGCCGATCAGCGCGTCCCCCGAACTCCAGACCGAGAGCGAGAAGAACGCGATGGCGGTCAGCAGTGACAGGAACGAGCCGACTATCCGCCCGTGCACGCCGAAATGCGCCCCGGAAGACACCGCGTTGTTAGTGCCGTTGAGCGGGCCGAACAGGCCCATCGGCGCGAGGATCACCGAACCCACCAGCACCCCCAGCACAATCGCCCAGACCCCGGCCTGGAAGGACAGGCCGAACAACACAGGGAAACTGCCGAGTACCGCCGTGGCGAAGGTGTTGGCGCCGCCGAAGATCAGCCGGAACAGGTCGCCCGGCCCGGCAGTGCGTTCGTGGTCCGGGATCTGTTCGACGCCGTTGGTTTCGATTTGCGTAAGGCTGTTGTCGTTATTGTTATGCATGATCTGCTCCGATCATCTAAGACGCGTTCATCGAATGTGAACGTCGTCTATTGGCTAAGGGGATGGCAGCCCTTCCGGTATTGCGGACAAATGTTCGTGACAGGCCAGCCATTGGCCTTGTTGTTCTTGGCGAAACACAATGGTTTCGCGCTCCTGGCTACGGTGAAGCTCCCCTTGCATGCGCAGCTCGGTGGCCACGTCATGGATGAAAATCGCCACGTCCCCTTGCAGGCTGACGAAAGCGTTGCTCGAGGTGCACGAGAGCACCTCGAAGCCATCCTCGGACCGCCAGCGATCCCACAACGCCTGGTAGGCATCGCGTGACAGCAGGGGCTGTTCGAGGGTGTAGAACACAAAGCTCGCATCGGCCGTGAACGCGCCGAAGTAGGCGTCGCGGTCGTTGCGGGCAAAGGCCGCCACCAGTTCGGCGGCGGCCGTGAGCACTTGATCCTGATCGTTCATGACGGCGCCTCAGCGATGCACCACGCCCGGCAGGACGCAGAGCATCTCGTACAACAGGTTGGCACCCAGCAGCGAGGTGTTGCCGGTGGTGTCGTACGGCGGCGAGACTTCTACCAGGTCGCAACCGACCAGGTCGAGACCCTGGCAACCGCGTACGATTTCGATCGCTTGGATGGTGGTCAGTCCGCCGATTTCCGGAGTGCCGGTGCCGGGTGCCCAGGCAGGGTCGATGCCGTCGATGTCGAAGCTCAGGTACACCGGGCCGCCGCCGACCTTTTCCCGGACTTCGGCCATCAGCGGCGCCAGGGATTTGTGCCAGCACTCTTCGGCCTGGACCACTCGGAAACCCTGGTTGCGGCTCCAGTTGAAGTCATCGGCGGTGTAACCCTGGGCCCGCAGCCCGATTTGCACGACCCGGTCGCAGTCCAGCAGGCCTTCTTCCACGGCGCGGCGGAAGGTGGTGCCGTGGGCGATTTTCTCGCCGAACATGTGGTCGTTCACGTCAGCGTGGGCGTCGATGTGTACCAGGCCGACCTTGCCATGCTTCTTGTGGATGGCCCGCAGGATCGGCAGGGTGATGGTGTGGTCGCCGCCCAGGGTGAGGGGGATGACGTTGTGCTCGAGGATCTTGTGGTACGACTCTTCGATGATCCGCACCGCCTCCAGCAGGTTGAAGGTGTTGATTGCCACGTCACCGATGTCGGCGACCGACAGCGAGTCGAACGGCGCGGCGCCGGTGGCCATGTTGTAGGGGCGGATCATTACCGATTCGGCGCGGATTTCCCGGGGGCCGAAGCGGGTGCCGGCGCGCAGGGAGGTGCCGATGTCCAGCGGCACGCCGACGAAGGCAGCGTCCAGGCCGGCAGCGGTGGGAACGTGGGGCAGGCGCATCATGGTGGCGATGCCGCCGAAGCGCGGCATTTCGTTGCCGCCCAGTGGTTGGTGAAGAATCTTGTCCACAGGTAGGGCCTCATCGTTTGTTTTAGTTATCAGGGGCCGATTCTGCGAAAAGCCCTGGCGGCGAAGAATCGCTGCGGGCAAATACTTAGTTCAGATTTTTCTAAACTAATGTGGGGTAGGGCGATAGAATCGCTGCCCAGAGTAATACCACTGTGAGTCCGTATGGATAGCCTGTGGCGAGGGAGCTTGCTCCCGCTGGGCTGCGAAGCGGCCCTGAACCAGACACCCCAGTGTGCCAGACAAGTCGAGTTGTTTGTCTTGGGACTGCTTTGCAGTCCAGCGGGAGCAAGCTCCCTCGCCACAGGAGCGCGGTGGTTTCATGTATGCAATTTGGAGTGACCAATGGCCAACGCTCTACCCGACCTGAAACTGCTGCGCATTTTCGCCAGCGTGGTCCGGCACCAGGGGTTCGCCAATGCCCAGCAGGAACTCAACCTCTCCACGTCGGCCATCAGCACCTACATGAGCCAGCTTGAATCTTCCCTGGGCCTGGTGCTGTGTCATCGTGGTCGGGGCGGGTTCAGCCTGACCAGCAAGGGCGAGTTGTTCCATCAGGAAACCTTGCGCCTGCTGGGCGAGCTCGAAGGGTTCGAGCAATATGCCGCGGCGCTCAAAGGTGAATTGCGCGGCACGTTGAACCTGGGGGTGATCGATTCCACCGTCAGCGACAAGGCCTTGCCGTTCGCCGAGGCCATCGGTGCCTACAGCCAGGAGCATCCGGCGGTGCATCTGCACCTGTCGGTGATGAGCCCGTATGAGCTGCAACTGGGCGTGCAGGATAATCGCCTGGACCTGGCCATCGGTGCGTTTTCCACGCGCATGAGCGGGCTGGTGTACATGCCGCTGTACCGGGAGCAGCACTGGTTGTATTGCAGCAATCGCCACCCGTTGTTCACCGAGCGGCGCATCCCCGAGCAAGTCATCACCCAGCAACGCATGGTCGGGCGCGGTTACTGGAGCCAGGCCGAGTTGGCCCGTCACGGCTTCAAGCACAGCGCGGCGACGGTGGAAAGCATGGAGGCCCAGTTGATCCTGGTGCTGTCCGGCGCCTACATCGGCTACCTGCCCGAGCATTACGCCCAGGCCTGGGCCGACAAGGGCGATTTGCGCGTGCTGCTGCCGGCGACCTTTGGCTACCAGGCGCCGTTTTCGATGATCATGCGCCGTGGCCGCAGCCGCGAGCCGCTGATCCAGACCTTCCGCGACCTGCTCAAGGCGCAGCTCAACCAGGCCTGAGGTGCCGATGTCCCGAATCCAGTGTCCGCGTTGCCACCGGCCGCAAAGCCATTGCCTGTGCCCGTTGATTCCCAGCCTCGACAGCCGCACGCGGGTATTGCTGTTGCAGCATCCCAGCGAGGTCAACCACGCCTTGAACACCGCCCGGCTGGCAGCCCTGGGACTGAACAATGCCGAACTGGTGGTGGGCGAGGTGTTCGAGGATCTGCCGCGTCTGCTCAACCCTCCGGGTTACCGGGCGCGGCTGCTGTTTCCCGGCGATGAGGCGCAGCCGCTACAGGCTTATGGCCGGTCGGATGAGCCGCTGCTGCTGGTGGTTCCCGACGGAACCTGGCGCAAGGCGCGCAAGCTGCTGCATCTCAATCCGCTGCTGGCGGCGTTGCCGAGGGTGACCCTGGCCGATGGCGGTGTGTCCCGTTATCGATTGCGCAAGGCGCCGGGTCCGGGGGCGTTGTCGACGGTGGAGGCGATTGTCCAGGCGTTGCAAGTGCTGGAGGCGCCGAGCCGTTTCGAGCCGTTGCTCAGGCCGTTCGAGGCGCTGATCGAGGGGCAGATCGTGGCGATGGGGGAGGAGGTGTTTCGGCGTAATCATGTCCACAAATGATCGTTGTCTGTGCGGGCCCTATCGCGAGCAAGCTCGCTCCCACAGTGGTTTGGTGGCGATCATAGATGTGGTTATCACCGGAGATCCCCTGTGGGAGCGAGCTTGCTCGCGATAGCGATAGTCGCTTCCATGAAGAACCCGCTCCTAGCCTACCGCTCCCGCATCGCCTCAGTCCTGGCCTTCAACACCGGCTTGAGCAAGTAATCCAGCACACTTTTCTCCCCGGTAATGATGTCTACCGTCGCCACCATTCCCGGGATGATCAGCAATGGTTTCACCTCCCCGCCCAGGTGGTTTTTGTCGGTGCGCACCTGGATCAGGTAGAAGCTGTTGCCCTTGTCGTCGGTGATGGTGTCGGCACCGATCAGTTCGAGCTTGGCGCTCAGGCCGCCGTAGATCGTGTAGTCATAGGCGCTGAACTTGACCATGGCTTTCTGGCCCGGATGCAGGAAGGCCACGTCCTGGGGGCGGACCTTGGCTTCGATCAGCAGGTTGTCCTCCAGCGGGACGATTTCCACCATGTCGCTGCCCGGCTGCACCACGCCGCCAATGGTATTGATCTTCAATTGCTTGATCACCCCATGCACCGGCGAGACCACGGTGGTGCGCGATACCCGGTCGTCGATGGCGATGCTCGATGCGGTGATTTTCGAGAGGTCGGTGCGTTTTTCGTTGAGGTCCTTGGCGGCCTCGGAGCGGAAGGTCTGCTCCGATTCGTCGATCTTGCTCTTGATCTCGTTGATTGCCGATTCAGCCCGGGGAATCGCCAGGGTGGTGGCGTTGAGCGAACCACGGATTTCCACCGCGCTGCGCTTGAGCCGCAGGATTTCCACCGGCGACACCGCCCCCGTGCGCACCAGGGGTTCGGACATGTTCATTTCTTGCTGGAGCAGCGCCAGGCTGGAACTGAACTGGCCTTGCTTGGAGCGAAACTCCGCCAGCTCCTGGGTTTTTTGCCGCAGCTGTTCGCTCAGCGTCCGTTGTTCGCTGGCCAGGCGCCGTTGTCGCTGTTCATATAGAGCGCGTTCGTCCTCGGCCACTTGCGGGGCCTTGGCGCTCACCTCGGCCGAGGGCGCGAACGGTCGGCCTTCGGCCTCGGCCGACAGGCGTTCGACCTGGGCCATCAGTGCATAGCGGTCGGCCTCGCTTTCGCCCTTGTTCGACAGGTAACGGGTGTCGTCCAGACGCAGCAGGGTATCGCCCTTGTTCACCATCTGGCCTTCACGCACGAAAATCTCAGTGACGATGCCGCCTTCCAGGTTCTGGATCACCTGGACCTTGCTCGATGGAATCGCCTTGCCTTCGCCGGTGGTGACCTCCTGCAGCACCGCCAGCTTGGCCCAGACCAGCCCGGTGACGATCAACCCGGCGGCCAGCCACACCGTGACGCGCGCTCGGCGCGGCGAATCCTGCAGGACCGCGCCGGCGGTTTCCGCCATGAACTCGCTTTCGGCGCTTTTGCTGAAACTGCCGAAGTAGCTTCGGTTGATGGAATCGGGTGTTTGGGAAGACATGGGGCGATACCCCCTCAGTTAAATAAGGCCGTACAAAAAATCCTGGAGCACTGATGGATCTTGTGGCGAGGGAGCTTGCTCCCGCTGGGTTGCGAAGCAACCCCAAACCCATCCACCACGCTGTACCAGGCAGACCGCGCCGACAGGTTTTACGACGGCTTCGCCCGAGGCGTCGGACCGGCCAAGCGGGAGCAAGCTTTCTCGCCACAGAGGGCGGCGGCGCTTGCTAGACAGCCGCAGACCCCACCCGCCCTTTGCGCAACGCATCAATCACTGTTTCCTTGGGGCCATCGGCGACGATCCGGCCGTTGTCCAGCACCACCAGCCGGTCCACCAGGCTCAACATCGAGGTGCGGTGGGTGACCAGCAGCACGGTCTTGCCCTGGATGCGGCTCTCCAGGTTCTGGCGCAAGGTGTCTTCGCTGCTGTTGTCCATCGCGCTGGTGGGTTCGTCCAGCAGCAGGATCGGCGGGTCAAGCAGCAGGGCGCGGGCCATGAGCACGGCCTGGCGCTGGCCGCCGGACAGCAACTGCCCGCGCTCGCCCACCGGGCGATCGAAGCCTTGGGGATGCTGGCGGGCCAGTTCGCTGACCCCGGTCAGTTGCGCAACTTCCAGCATCCGTGCGTCGCTGATATAGCGGGCGCCGAGGGTGAGGTTGTCGCGCAGGCTGCCGGCCAGCAACGGCAAGTCGTGGGCCACGTAGCCGATCTGTTGGCGCAGGTCAGCGACGTCCAGTTGCCGCAGCTCCAGGCCATCAAGCAACAGCTGGCCTTCGTCCGGCGTATAGAAACCCATCACCAGCCGCGCCAGGGTGCTTTTGCCCGAGCCGCTGCGACCGATGATCCCGACCCGTTCGCCCGGCTTGAGGCTGAAGCTGATACGGCTCAGCGCCGGTGTGCTCTGGCCGTTGTAATGGAAGGTTACGCCGCTGACATCCAGTGCGCCCTGCAATTGGGTGCGGTCCAGTGGGCGCTGTTTGGCATCGCGCTCTTGAGGCAGGGCCATCAGCGCGTCGGTGCTGCGCATGGTGAGCTGGGCCTGCTGGTAGCGCGTGATCAACCCGGCGATCTGCCCCAGGGGCGCCAGCACCCGGCTGCCGAGCATGTAGGTCGCCACCAGCGCGCCGACGCTGAGGTTGCCGGCAATGATGCTATAGACGCCGGCAACGATCGTCGCCATGCCGGCCAGTTGTTGCAGGAACAAGGTGCCGTTGGTCGCCAGGGCCGAGAGGTTGCGTGCATGGCTGTCCAGGCGGGTGAGGGCTCCGTGGGTGCTTTCCCATTGATGCTGGCGCTCGCTTTCGGCGCTGCACGCCTTGAGGGTTTCCAGGCCGCCGAGGGTTTCGATCAGCAGCGCCTGGCGCTGGGCACCCAGGGCCAGGCTTTTTTGCACGGTGTCGCGCAGGCGCACCTGGATGATCATGGCGAAGATAATGGTGATCGGGAACGCGATGACCGGAATCACCACCAGCCAGCCGCCCAGCAAGCCGATCACCACCAGCATCAGCACGACGAAGGGCAGGTCGATCAGGCTGGTGAGGGTCACGGCGGTGAGAAACTCGCGCAGGCCTTGGAAGTCGTGGATGCTCTGGGCGAACCCGCCGATGGTCACCGGCTTGGCTTTCATGGCCATGCCGGTGATGCGCTCGAACAAAGTGGCGGAGAGGATCACATCGGTTTTCTTGCCGGCGGTGTCCAGCAGATGGGCGCGTACCACCCGCAGCACCAGTTCGAAACCGGTGCCGATCAGCAATCCCACCGCCAGCACCCACAGGGTCGACGTGGCCTGGTTCGGCACCACGCGGTCGTAGGTCTGCATCACGAACAGCGGCACCATCAGCCCGAGCAGATTGATCAGGAAGCTTGCCAGGATCGCGTCGCTGTACAACCAGCGCGACAGTTTCAAGGTGTCGCGAAACCACGCTTCGACCCGCGGCACCAGGGGCGAACGCAAGTCTTCCAATTCATGCCGCGGCCGGGCGAACAACGCCTGGCCGCTGTAATCCACGGTCAGTTCCTCGCGGCTGACCCATTGCTCGCCGCCATCGGCTTCGCTGGGCAGGATCAGCGCCCTGCCGTCCTCGCCCCAACGCCGTAACACCGCGCACCGGCCCCCGACCAGAATCAGCAGCACCGGCAGATTCAGTGGCGAGATATCGGCCAGCTCGCGCCGCAGTACCCGTGCCTGCAAGCTGGCCCGGGCCGCTGCGCGCGGCAGCAGGTCCAGGCCCAGGCGTTGGTGCGCCATAGGAAGCCCGGCGCTGAGGCTGGCGCGACTGGCCGTCGCGCCATGGAGTCTGCAGAGGATCAACAGGCCGTCCAGCAAGGGATCATCGAAGTTCAGGCGCGGGTCGGCGCCAGGGATTGCAGGTTCCATGCTGGTCACATTGATCGCTCCCATCGTTTGGGTGAGGGGGCTACTTCAGTTCAGGCAGCCGTGCTTCGCTCTTGACCTCGGTCTGGGCGATCGCGTCCGCCGGCAACACCACCCGCTGTTTGCTCAACAGCACGCCCATGTTCGCCAACACCCGGTACATCGAATATTCCTCGGTGTAGCGCACTTCGGTGTAGCGACGGTTGGCGTTGTACAGCTCGTTTTCACTGTCGAGCAGATCGAGCAGGGTCCGCTGGCCGAGGCCGAACTGATCCTGGTACGCCGCGCGCACACGGGCGGTGGTGTCGGCGTATTCCCGGGCGGTGGGCGTCTGTTTGCGCGCATTGGTCATGGCGTTCCAGGCCAGGCGCGTATCCTCGTTGAGTTGGCGCAGGGCATTGTTGCGGATGTCCATGGCCTGGTTGATCTGGTGGGCATTGGACGCCAGCCGAGCCTTGTCGCTGCCACCACGGAACAGGTTGTAGTTCATCACCACGCCGACCCGCCAGTTGTTGTCATGGCCTTCTTCGCCGCCAAGGTTGTTATTGGCGCCGACCGCTGCTTCAGCGTCGAAGCGCGGGTAGAAGGGCGACTTCGCCACTTCGTATTGGCTCTCAGCAGACTGGATGTCGGCCTGGGCGGACTTCAGGTACGGGTTGTTGTCCATCATGCTTTGCTGGGCTTCGCGCAGGTCGGCAGGTACTTCGCCTTTGGTCGAGGGTGGCATTTCCAGCTCATCGGGCATGCGCCCGACCACACTGTAGAAATTCGCCTCGGCATCGGCCAGGTCCACTTCGGCGGTGTCGAGGTTGTTTTCCGCCAGTGCCCGGCGGGCGTTGGACTGATCGGAGTCGGCCGTGCTGCCGACCCCGCGCTGGGTGCGCAGGCCGATCTGGTCGTTGACCCGCAGATGCGCCTGCATGTTGTTTCTGGCCAGGGTCACCAGTTCGCGGCGCTTGAGCACTTCCAGATAGACCTCGATGGTGCGCAGCGCCAGGTCCTGGGCGGTTCCCTGGGCGTAGTAGGCCCGGGAGTTGACCACACCCTTGGTGCGTTCCACTTCATTGGCGGCGTTGAAGCCGTCAAAGATCATCTGCCGCAGGCGCAGCTCCGATTGGGTGTAGGTCAGGATGTTGGTGTGGTGGTTGCCCAACGCCCGGGTGTTGGTGTTGTCGCTGTAGCCCCGGCCGTAACCGGCGTTCAAATCCACCGATGGGTAGAAGCCCCCCTTGGCGACCTTGACGTCTTCATTGGCCGACAGACGACTGTCCACCCGTTGTGCCAACTCCGGGTGAGTGGCAATGGTGCTCTGGATCGCTTCGGTCAGGGTCATGGCCTGCGTCTGAGAAGAGCAGGCCATGGCCAGCAAAACCGCGCTGCAGAGGGGGGTTAGAACGCGCATGGGGTGCATCTCCTGAGGTCTGTAGTGCTTCGTTGTCGCCAAAATGTTGACGTATTAAAGATCAAAACCGTTTCAACCTTGTAACAACACAGCTAAGAACATCCTGCGACAAACCTAAGAAGAATTTCTCATAAGCGTTATGCCAAAAAAAACTTATGCGGTTGTCCCGATCCGGGACATTGTTCAAAGCGAAAGCCTTTGAATCTGCGGGTTCTGACGGCTTTAAGGCGTCAATAAAAGTTCCTTGGAAATTTTTGAACGATGTGAAGAAAGGCCGAAAGGGCGAGATTCGAAGCGGGTTAAGGTGACAGTTTTTTGTCGTTTTGGCAGATGGCTAGCATGCCGAGAACTCGCGAAAGCTGGCAGATTTTCCAGCTTTACCGCTCGCCCATCCGAGGACGGACTCTTCACCCACACAGGTGCCGACTGCGGTTGGCAACGGAGGAAGGCACATGGCAGCGCTCATCGGTACCGTCAGCAAAGTGGTAGGGCTGGTTTTCGCAGAAACGGCAGGCGGCCAGCGGCGGCCTCTGGTCGAGGGCGATCGGCTCTACGCCGGTGAACATCTGGTCACCGGTGCCGAAGGGGCCGTGGCGGTGCAGTTGCAGAACGGCCATGAGTTGACCCTGGGACGTGGAAGCGACCTCACCCTGACCCCGCAGTTGCTCGCCAACCAGACACCCCATGTCGATACCCCGGAGGCGGCGACACCGAGTGACGCGCAACTGACCGACGTGCAGGAGCTGCAACAAGCCATCGCCGCCGGCGCTGACCCGACCCAGGCCGGCGAAGCCACCGCGGCAGGTCCGGGTGCCGGTAACGCGGCGGGCGGCTTGGGTGGTGGCCACAGTTTCGTGCTGCTGGAAGAAGTGGGTGGGCGAGTCGAACCGCAGATCGGTTTCCCTACCGCCGGGTTCAACGGGATCCCCGAATTTCCTCAACTGCGCCTGGCGGCTGAGCCGGACAATGACGGCAATAACGACGGGACCGTGCCGCCGGTAACACCTCCAGACAACCCCGTGACTCTTGACGGGGTCGATACGCAAGGCGGCGAACTGACCACCAACGAGGCCAACCTGGCCGATGGCACTGCTGCCAATCCTGGCGCGTTGGTGCAAAGCGGTACCTTCACGGTTTCCGCTCCCGACGGGCTGAGCAGCCTGAGCATCGGCGGTATCAGTGTGATCGCCAACGGCGTGCCCGCAGGTTTTCCCCAGACCATCACCTCGCCGCTGGGCAACACCCTGACCATCACAGGCTATGACCCCGCTACCGGGGTGGTCGGTTATACCTACACCCTCACCGACAACGAAACCCATCCCGCCGGCGGCGGTGCCAACAGCATTACCGAGCAGTTTGCGGTGGTGGCGGTCGACACCGACGGCGACACCGCCACTGGCACCCTCGACGTGAACATCACCGACGATGTGCCGCAGGCCATTGACGACAGCAACGCCAACACTGCCTCGGAGACCCTCGTCACTCTCACGGGCAATGTGTTGCCCAACGACCACCAGGGCGCCGACCGCATCCCCACCGGCCCCGACAGCGGGCCGATCATTGGCGGGACATTCACCGGCACCTACGGCACCCTGGTGCTCAACCCCAACGGCACGTACACCTACACCCTCAACACCAATGACCCGCAGTTTGTCGCGTTGCAGGGTGGAGGAAGTGGCACCGAAACGTTCGCTTATACGCTGACTGATTCCGATGGTGATACCAGCACCGCGAACCTGGTGCTGCAAATTCACAACAATGACGATCCGGTGGTGCTGGTGGGGCTTGATGCAGCAGGTGGGGAGCTGTCGTTGCAGGAAAAAAACCTCAGCGACGGCAGCAGC
>NZ_JBKGGU010000020.1:0-103634 GCF_052042015.1 Pseudomonas sp. SMV71
TCACCGCTTGCGACCGAGAAGATCGAACCGTCAATGGGCACTACTACAACTGCCCTGTCGACTCCTTCCAGACTTCGATGAACTGAAGCAGGCCGCCATCGAAAACCAAGTAACTCATTGAATCTCAAGGAGTTTTCCGTTTCGACTGCGCCGGAAGTGGGGCGAATTATAGACACCTGAAATCTGCCGTCAACCCTTAATTACGCTTTTGTTGCAGAAGACACTTTCCTGCCCTTTAAACGCGGGATCCGCCGGGCAATCGGTGGGAGCCGCAACACTAACAGCGCAGCACCTATAAACGCATATATCGCCCACTCCTGCAGATCCGCCCGCACAATCCACAGCATATGCAGCAACCCGAGACCCAGTATCAGATACACCAGGCGATGCAATTTCTTCCAGCGTCCGCCCAAGCGACGCTGGCTATAACGATTGGACGTGAGCGCCAACGCCAGTAATCCTAGAAACCCCAGCGCTCCGACAATGATGTAAGGTCGCTTGCTCAGCTCTACCCCCAATTGCGACCAATCGAACCCCAATATGAAAGCGGTATACCCACTCAGGTGCAGGACCACATAGGCAAAACACCACAATCCCAACTGGCGCCTGACCGCGATCCATCCCGCCCACCCCGTCAATTTCTGTAGCGGTGTCATGCTCAACGTGATCAGCAACAGGATCAGCGTTCCCAACCCAAGCCGATCCACGAGCACCTTGCCAGGGTCAGGTCCCAGCGCGTTCGTCAGCGCCTGATAGAGCCAGAGCATCGGCCAGATTGCTGCGGCAATGAAGACGCCAATCCGCCACAGAGGAAAACGCATCAGTAATCCTTCCTCAAATCCATTCCCGCATATAAGGAAGCGACTTCATCCTGGTACCCGTTGAACATCAGGGTATCGCGGACATTGGGGCTGAACAGGCCGCTTGGCAAACGACGTTCATGGGCCTGGGTCCAGCGCGGATGATCGACCGTTGGATTGACGTTGGCATAAAAGCCGTACTCATCAGCTGCAATGCTCTGCCAGGTGGTTCTCGGCTGTTCGCTGACCAGGCTGATACGCACGATGGACTTCACGCTCTTGAACCCGTATTTCCACGGCACCACCAGTCGCAACGGCGCGCCGTTCTGGTTCGGCAGCTCCCGCCCGTACATGCCTACCGCCAGAATCGCCAAGGGATTCATTGCCTCGTCCAATCGCAGGCCCTCTACATAAGGCCAGTCGATCAAGGCGAACCCCGAGCGCTGTCCCGGCATGACCTTGGGATCCTGTAAGGTTTCAAAACGAATGTATTTGGCCTTCGAGGTGGGTTCGACGTGTTTGAGCAGCGCGGAGACAGGAAAACCGATCCAGGGGACGACCATCGACCAGGCTTCAACACAGCGCAGTCGGTAAATTCGCTCTTCCAACTGATAAGGCTTCATGAAGTCTTCCAGGCCGTAGCGTCCCGGCTTACTCACTTCCCCATCGACCACTACGCTCCAGGGTTCGGTTTTCAGGGAGCCGGCATTCGCAGCCGGATCCCCCTTGTCAGTCCCGAATTCATAGAAGTTGTTGTAGTGGGTGGCGTCCTTGAACGGTGTAATGGGCTCATTAACCGTAATAGCGCCCCATTGAGTCGATGGTAGCTTCTTGGTAAACCAGGACGGCGCCTTGCCAGGCTCGACATCGGCGTACCGCGCTGCATCGGCAGCACCGGCCCAGCGCGGCAGGCTACTGATCGCCACTCCAGCCACGCTGGCGCCAAGCAGCTGACGACGAGAGAAATAGAGGGACTCAGGCGTGACGTCTGATTCTGAGCAGTCGGACGACTTGGGGATCTTGATCAGCATGACAACTCCGCAGCATTGGAGGGCAGATGCACCAATAGACTGCGGAGTATGGGGGAAATTACATTAAGGCAACATTTAGCGGCGACGAAGACGCAGCAAATATTGCACCGGTCCGGAAGCGGCATACGCGAGAAACACCAGCAGCAGGATACGTGGCGGATCGCTGAACACCACTGCAAATACCAGCACCACCGCCAGGATCGCAACGAACGGCACTCGCCCTTTCAAGTCCAGCTCCTTGAAGCTGTTGTACTTGATATTGCTGACCATCAACATCCCGGCTGCCGCCACCAGCAGCGCCACCAGGAACGACATCTTCGAACCCTGGATACCGTAGTCACTGAACGCCCAGACGACCCCGGCCACGACACCCGCCGCAGCCGGACTGGCCAAGCCGATGAAGTAGCGCTTGTCCGCCTTGCCGACCTGGGTATTGAAACGCGCCAGGCGCAACGCCGCACCTGCGACATAGATAAAGGCAACCATCCAGCCAACCTTGCCCATATCCCCCAGTGCCCAACCGAACGCCAACAAGGCAGGCGCCACGCCGAAGGCGACCATATCGGACAACGAATCGTATTCGGCACCGAATGCGCTCTGGGTGTTGGTCATGCGGGCAACGCGCCCGTCCAGGCCGTCGAGCACCATGGCGACGAAGATTGCGATGGCGGCGAAGGCAAAGTAACGACTCGCTCCTGCGCTATCGCCGGCACTCAGTGCAGCCTGGGCACTCATGGAACTGATGATGGAATAGAAGCCAGCGAACAGGTTCGCGGTGGTGAACAGGTTTGGCAGCAGATAGATGCCACGATGCCGGACCTTACGGCCTTCAGCGTCATGACCTTCTTCGACATGCTCATCGATGGGCAGCAGGCTTTCGGCGTCAGAAGCCTGATTCGGCTCTTCGGGACGTTCGCTCATGGACAGTACCTTGCAACGGTGTGAAAAAATTCGACAGACGCCTGGGACGACGGTTCGGCCGCAAACGATGCAGCTTTATACCAGAAGCCGCCCACCAAACGAAAAAACGCGGCCAGGGCCGCGTTTTTCGATCAAGCTTGCGACTCAGTTCTTGGCTTTGTCGACAATCTTGTTGGCGCTGATCCAAGGCATCATGGAGCGCAGTTGCTCACCGATGATTTCGATGCCGTGGGCAGCGTTATTACGACGCTTGGCGGTCATCGAAGGATAGCCGGTGGCGCCTTCGCTGATGAACATCTTGGCGTATTCGCCGTCCTGAATACGTTTCAGGGCGTTGCGCATGGCCTGACGGGATTCGGCGTTGATCACTTCCGGGCCGGTCACGTATTCGCCGTACTCAGCGTTGTTGGAGATCGAGTAGTTCATGTTGGCGATACCGCCTTCGTACATGAGGTCAACGATCAGTTTCAGTTCGTGCAGGCATTCGAAGTAAGCCATTTCTGGCGCGTAGCCGGCTTCAACCAGGGTTTCGAAACCGGCTTTCACCAGTTCGACGGTACCGCCGCACAGAACGGCTTGCTCGCCGAACAGGTCGGTTTCGGTCTCGTCCTTGAAGGTGGTTTCGATGATGCCGGTACGACCGCCGCCAACACCGGCAGCGTAGGACAGGGCCACGTTCTTGGCGTTGCCCGATGCGTCCTGGTAGATCGCGATCAGGTCAGGGATACCGCCGCCCTTGACGAACTCGGAACGCACGGTGTGGCCTGGAGCCTTGGGCGCGATCATGATCACGTCCAGGTCAGCACGTGGCACGACCTGGTTGTAGTGGATCGAGAAGCCGTGGGAGAAAGCCAGGGTTGCGCCCTTCTTGATGTTCGGCTCGATCTCGTCGCGGTACAGAGCGCCCTGGAATTCGTCCGGAGTCAGGATCATGACCAGGTCGGCTGCGGCAACAGCGGAAGCCACGTCAGCCACTTTCAGGCCATGGGCTTCTGCCTTGGCAACGGTGGACGAGCCTTTACGCAGACCGACGGTCACGTCAACGCCGGAGTCTTTCAGGTTGCACGCCTGGGCGTGACCTTGGGAGCCGTAGCCAATGATGGCGACTTTCTTGCCCTGGATGATCGACAGGTCGCAGTCTTTATCGTAGAAAACTTTCATGAATTACCCCTATATCCGGCCGTTCAGGCCATTCGCTAATTTGATTTAGATGCTCAGTACTTTGTCGCCACGGGCAATGCCGGTGACGCCACTGCGTACGGTTTCCAGGATCGAGGCAGTACCGATCGATTGGATGAAGCTGTCGAGCTTGTCGCTGGTACCGGTCAACTGAACGGTATAGACGCTGGCGCTGACATCGACGATCTGCCCACGATAAATATCGGTAGTACGTTTGATCTCGGCGCGCTGGGCGCCGGTGGCCTTGACCTTGACCAGCATCAGTTCACGCTCGATATGAGCGCTTTCCGACAGGTCCACCAGCTTGACCACCTCGATCAGCTTGTTCAGGTTCTTGGTGATCTGCTCGATGATTTCATCGTGACCTACCGTGGTCAGCGTCAGACGCGACAGGGTCGGGTCCTCGGTTGGCGCCACGGTCAGGCTTTCGATGTTGTAGTTGCGCTGCGAGAACAGGCCTACAACACGAGACAGAGCGCCCGGTTCGTTTTCCAGAAGCAAGGAAATAATATGTCGCATGATTAGGTACGCTCCGTCTTGCTCAGCCACATATCGCGCATGGAGCCGTCTTTGATCTGCATCGGATAGACGTGCTCGCTGGTGTCAACCGCAATGTCGATTACCACCAGGCGATCCTTCATGGCGAACGCCTCCTCCATCTTCGACTTCAAATCCTTCGATTCGGTGATGCGCACGCCCACGTGACCGTAGGCTTCGGCCAGCTTGACGAAATCAGGCAGGGATTCCATGTAGGAATGCGAGTGGCGACTGCCGTAGCTCATGTCCTGCCACTGGCGAACCATCCCCAGCACACCGTTGTTCAGGATCACGATCTTCACCGGCAGACCGTACTGCAGGCAGGTGGACAGCTCCTGGATGTTCATCTGGATGCTGCCCTCGCCCGTAACGCAGGCGACGTCGGCATCCGGGAAGTTCAACTGGATGCCCATGGCCGCCGGCAGACCGAAGCCCATGGTGCCCAGGCCACCGGAGTTGATCCAGCGGTTGGGCTTGTTGAACTTGTAGTACTGCGCGGCGAACATCTGGTGCTGACCCACATCGGAGGTCACGAAGGCATCGCCTTTGGTCACTTCGCACAAGGTTTCGATCACGGTCTGCGGCTTGATCATGCTGCCGTCACCCTTGTCGTAAGGGAACAGGCCGCGATCGCCACGCCATTCATCCACCTGTTTCCACCAACTGGTCACCGCGTCCTTGTTCGGGGTTTCTCCGATCTCCTTGAGGATGGCGACCATTTCGGTCAGCACGCTCTCGACAGGACCGACAATCGGCACGTCTGCCTTGATCGTCTTGGAGATGGAAGCCGGGTCGATGTCGATGTGGATGATCTTGGCGTTCGGGCAGAACTTCGCCGCACCGTTGATCACACGATCGTCGAAACGTGCGCCGACTGCCAGTATCACGTCCGCATGGTGCATCGCCAGGTTGGCCGTGTAGCTGCCGTGCATGCCGAGCATGCCGATGAACTGACGGTCGGTACCCGGATAGGCACCCAGGCCCATCAGGGTATTGGTGACCGGCAGGTTAAGCATTTTCGCCAGTTCGGTCAGTTGCGCGGAGCCGCCACCGAGGATCACGCCACCGCCCGAGTACAGCACCGGGCGCTTGGCGGCCAGCAGCATTTCGGCGGCCTTGCGGATTTGTCCCGAATGACCGCGTACAGCCGGACTGTAGGAACGCAGCTTGGCTTTTTTCGGGAAGATGTATTCGAACTTCTCGGCCGGGTTGGTCATGTCTTTCGGGACGTCGACCACGACCGGGCCCGGACGACCGGATTCGGCCAGGTAAAAGGCCTTCTTCATCACTTCCGGGATTTCCGATGCGTGCTTGATCATGAAGCTGTGCTTCACGATCGGCCGGGAGATACCGATCATGTCGGTTTCCTGGAACGCATCGGTACCGACCATGGTGCTGGGCACCTGACCAGAAATGATCACCATCGGGATCGAGTCCATGTACGCGGTGGCGATACCGGTGATGGCGTTCGTGGCGCCCGGGCCGGATGTCACCAGCACCACGCCGGCCTTGCCGGTGGCGCGGGCATAGCCGTCAGCCATGTGGGTCGCGGCCTGTTCGTGACGAACCAGGATGTGGGTCACTTCCGGTTCTTTGAACAGGGCATCATAGACATGAAGAAGAGCACCACCTGGGTACCCATAGATATATTTGACGCCTTCGTCACGCAAAAAGCGGACGAGCATCTCACCGCCAGATAAAAGCTCCACGTTGTTCACCTCTAAAACGCCAGAATACCGACCCACGAAAGGGGACGGGTCTTAATAGGTTTACTTCTCGGCAGAGCATGAGCGACGGTGGTCGCCGACTACGTCAGCACTGACTGAGCAAGTATTGGGATCGTCCCAAGTGTTGCGGGCCTTTCCCACCCAGCGCGAGGTAACGCGTTGCGGGTGTAACAGGTCGGCGCGGATATGCGCCTCATGATCTGCCGAGTGGGCCTGCTTCTGGCAGTCCCTCTACAGCGGACTTTGGATTCTTCTGTTTCGCCTTCTGCAAGTCAAGTCGTCAATGTGCCTTATTGAAGTAAGCGCATGAGAACGCAAGAAAAAACCTTTAAAGCCCAACTGTGTTAGCTTCAATTGCGCAACCCAGGACAAGGAAACAGCATGCGAATGTTCTTATTGACGGCCAGCCTGCTCGTTGGCCTGAGCCCGATGTGCATGGCCGGCCAGGTCTACAAATGGGTGGACGCCCAGGGCGTTACCCACTTCGGCGCCCAGCCGCCGCAAGGTGCAGAAGCCACGACCGTGATCAAATCCGCCTCGCCCCCGACAAAGCCACAGGCACTGCCGTCCGGCGAGGCCATTGGCGATCAGAAGGCAATCGATCAACAGGTCAAGAAGCAGGTGGCCGAGCAGGAGGCTCAGCTCAAGGCGTTCTGCGAACAGGCCCGGACCAACCTGGCCCAACTGCAGAACAACCCGCGAGTCCGCGAGGATGTGGAGGGAGAAATGCGCCGCCTCACTGACGAACAGCGGCGCCAGCGGATCGATGAGACCCGCAAGCAGATCGAGGAAAACTGCCAGTGAAGGCCGTCAGCCGGCTTCGCTGATCAGCTGGTCGAACTGCGCCAGCAGCCGCTGCAACCCGATGCCCTGCCCTGGCCGTTGTGCATAGACCATTTCGGCCATGGCAAGGATACCCGAGGCATTGGGCAGCGGCAGATCGTTTTCCAGGATCGACTTCATCCGTGGCAGGAAAATCCATTGCAGCCATTGCTCGAAGTCCAGGGTATCGACCGCGAACGGCTCGACGCTGGCCAGCGCTTCAGCCGATGGCGAAACGCTGCTCCACCAGCCCTGGACTCGCAACTCGCGCTCGATCAGCAGCAATTGATCGGCAATCTGAGGAAACCGCGTGTCCATCAGAGCGCAACCTTGGCTTTCTGACGGGCCAGTGCCGCGCCGGCAGCGTCGCCTTGTTTCTCACGGGCCTGGGCGATCAATTCCCACAGGCTGGCCTGAAGTGCCGGACGCCCGCTGGTGAAAGTCAGGCCGCGACGGGCGAGCTGTTCGGCTTGCGGCGCGTCGCCCTGGGCCATGCGCACCTGGGCCAGGCGATAAAGCACCTGCGGCTCGCGCGGTGCGACACGCTGGGCACGCTCCAGGCTGGAGGACGCACCATTGAGGTCGCCACCGGCCTGTTGCTGTTGGGCCGTGGTCAGTAACGCCAGGACCGGGCCATCGAGTTGCTCATCGGCGGACAAGCCACCCGAACTGGCGGGCGGGATACTGCTCGGCGTCGATGGCATGCTGTAGCTGCCTTGATCGATCGGCGAGGTCTCGATCGGTCCCGGGGTGATCGGGCCAGGCGTGATCGGGCCAGGCGTGATCGGGCCCGGAGTAATCGGTGTGCTGCTGATCGGTGCCGACGTCGCGGCACCGCCGCCAGGCACCATCACCACTACACCGCTGTCGCCCTGCGGGATCGCCTGGGCCTGGTTTTGCGCCGGGCGTTTCACGGTCGTCTGGCGGAAACCGCCATTGGCCGAGATCCGCTCGCTATTGGAAACCGCGGTACCGGAATCAACGACCGGAATCGACCCGCGCTGTACGGTAGAGCAGCCACTGAGCAAAGCCACGGCCGTTACCGCTGGAATCAACCACTTGTTCACGTGAAACCCTCTTTGCTTAATTCATCCAGTCCTTGACCCAATCCATCACCGACTCGGCGGGATTCTGGCCCCCGCAGGCTGCGCCGGGAGGTGGCTCGCTGCCGCGAATATACGGCATCTGCACGGCGCCCGGGCAGTTGGCGTCGGAACCTTGTCCGGTGCGCGAGTCGACCCAGGCCTGGACGATGTTGTCCGGTTGCGGCATGTCCAGTGGCAACGGGTCGGCCTTGCGCATGAAACTGGTCCAGACCTGCAGCGCTCCGGTGGCGCCGGTGAACGGGGTCTTGCCATTGTCATCACGTCCAAGCCAGACCACCGCCAGCAGATCCTGGCTGAAACCGGCGAACCAGCTGTCGCGCGAGTCGTTACTGGTACCGGTCTTGCCCGCCAGGGTCAGGGTCCGGGGCAGCACGTTATAGACCGAGCTGCCGGTGCCCTCACGCATGACGCGCTGCATGGCACTCTGGATCAAATAGATGGAGCCAGGATCGAAACGCTGCTGGATCTGGAACGGGTAACGCTTGAGCGGCTCGCCGTCGGCAGTGAGCACGCTACGGATCCCGCGCATCGGCGTATTGAATCCGCCGTTGGCCAGGGTCTGGTACATGGCCGCCACTTCAATCGGCGTAAGGCCTCCGGCCCCCAGGAGCATTGATGGGAACGCTGGCAGCTCGCGGCTTACCCCCAGGCGCGCCACGGTCTTGAGCACATTCGGCACCCCGACTTCCAGCCCGAGGCGGGCCGTTGAGAGGTTGTAGGAATGCGCCAACCCCTGGTACAGGAACACCGTGCCGTGGGAGCGACGATCGTAGTTCTGCGGCTTCCACACCTGGCCGTCCGCGCCCTTGACCGAGAACATCTCGTCCGAAAGCCAACTGGTCAGTGTGTACTGGCTGGGTTTTTCCAGTGCGGTGAGGTACACCGCAGGCTTGATCAGCGAGCCGATCGGGCGGACGGCATCCAGGGCCCGGTTGAAGCCGGCGAAACTGGCCTGGCGACTGCCGATCATGGCCTGGACTTCACCGGTTTCGGGATTGGTCACCACCATGGCGGCTTCGACTTCATCGGCGCCTTTGCGTGCGCCGAGGCGCTTGAAAGTGTCCTCGACCGAGGCCTCGGCCTTCATTTGCAGGATCGGATCGAAGCTGGTGAAGATCCGCAGGCCTTCTTCGGTCAAGTCTTCGTCGCGATAGTCTTCACGCAACTGGCGCTTGACCAGGTCCATGAAACCCGGAAACGAGCTGTCCGCCAGGCTGCCCCGCTTGGTCACGCCCAGCGGCATCTTCTTCGCCGCTTCGACTTGCTCGGCAGTCGCCACGCCTTGCTGTTGCAGCAGGTCGAGCACCAGGTTGCGCCGTTCGAGGGCACGCTCCGGATAACGCCGTGGATTATAGGAAGACGGCCCCTTGACCATGCCCACCAGCAACGCCACTTGATGCAGCTTGAGTTCCGACAGCGGCTGGCTGAAGAAGAACTGGCTGGCGAGGCCGAAACCGTGCACGGCGCGCTGGCCGTCCTGGCCGATAAAGACCTCGTTGAGGTACGCCTCCAGGATCTCCTGCTTGTCGTAGTGCAGTTCCAGCAGCAGCGCCATCATGGCTTCGGTGAGCTTGCGGGTGAGGCTGCGTTCGTTGGTCAGGTAGAAGTTCTTGACCAACTGTTGGGTCAGGGTACTGCCGCCCTGGCGCATATGACCGGAGGACGTATTGACCCAGACCGCCCGGGCAATCGACTTGGGCGAAACACCGAAGTGATGATAGAAGTCGCGGTCTTCGACGGTGATCAGCGTATCGAGCAGGAACGGCGGTACCTGGTCGATCTTGATCAGGATCCGGTCCTCGAGGTTCTTGGGGTACAGGCCACCGATCAACAGTGGTTCGAGGCGCACCACCGACAGGCTGGCGTTGTTGGCGCCCGTCAGCGCCGCCACGTAATCACCGGAAAAACGCACTCGCACCTGCTGCGCCTGTTCCATGCCTTCATAGAACTGGAAGCCGCGGGTATTGAGATCGACGGTATTGCCATTGACCGAAGCTGCACCGGGACCATTGGCCACGCTTTCACGGCGATAGCCCAAGGCATCGAGTTCGGTCAGGAAATCGTCGCGGCTCAGCTTTTGTCCGACGAACAGCTCCAACGGCCTGGCATAGACCTTGGCCGGAATCGTCCAGCGCTTGCCGGAGAATTTTTCCTGGACCACCGCATCGAGGTAGACCGCAAATCCGGCGAGCACGACAAGGCCAACCAGGCTCAGTTTAAGGGCCCAGCCCAACCAGGGCCGCAGGCGGCTGGCGGGTGGTTTCTTGGGGGTACGGGGGGATCGGGTACGAGTCATGGCGGCGGATTATACGCACTTTGTCGTGGTTCAACATGAGGCGGGCAAGGTTTGCGTTAACCTCGCTTGTCGCCATAATGACCGCCTCGAATTCTCCAGACTCTGAAGGACCGCCCGTGAGCCAATCCCTGATCGCTGCCCTGCAAAACCCGGCCCTCTACCCGCATCCCGTAGAAGGGTTCCAGGTCATCGAAACCCATATTTCCTGGGTGGTGCTCACCGGACCCTACGCTTATAAAATCAAGAAGCCGGCCAACTTCGGCTTTCTCGATTTCACCAGTCTGGAGGCGCGCCGGCATTTCTGTGGCGAAGAGCTGCGCCTGAACCAGCGCCTGACCCAGGACCTGTATCTGGAGGTGTTACCGATCACCGGCAGTGTCGAAGCGCCGCAGCTGGGTGGCGACGGGCCGGCCATCGAATACGCGCTGAAGATGCGGCAATTTCCGCAGAGCCAGATGCTCAGCACGCTGCAGGCCAATGGCGAGCTGACCACCGCGCATGTCGACGAGATGGCCGAGCAGATCGCCCGATTCCACCTCGCCACGCCCCAGGTACCCGCCGAGCATGCCGCCGGCACGCCGCAAAGCGTGATGGCGCCGGTGCTGCAGAACTTCGAACAGATTCTTCCGTTTCTCAGCGACAAGGCCGACCTGTTGCAGCTCGAAGCGCTGCAAGCCTGGGCCGAGAGCAGTTTTGAACGCCTCAAGCCACTCTTCAACCAACGCAAGGCGGAAGGATTTATCCGCGAATGCCACGGCGATATCCACTTGGGCAATATCACCGTGATCGACGGCAAGGTGGTCATTTTTGACTGCATCGAGTTCAACGAACCGTTCCGCTTCACCGACGTCTACGCCGATACCGCATTCCTGGCGATGGACCTGGAGGACCGTGGCCTCAAATCCCTGGCCCGGCGCTTCGTCAGCCAGTACCTGGAACTGACCGGGGACTACCAGGGCCTGGAACTGCTGAACTTCTATAAAGCCTATCGTGCCCTCGTCCGCGCCAAGATCGCGCTGTTCAGCATGCCCGCCGAGGCCGATCCGGTGCAGCGCGCCACGACCCTGCGCCAGTATCGCAACTACGCCAACCTCGCGGAAAGCTACAGCACCATCCCTTCACGCCTGCTGGCGATCACCCACGGCGTTTCGGCCGTCGGTAAAAGCCATGTCGCGATGCGCCTGGTGGAAGCGTTGGGCGCCATCCGCCTGCGTTCGGACGTGGAACGCAAGCGCCTGTTCGGTGAACAACAGGTGGCTAACGATCCACAAGCCGGCATTTATAGCAACGATGCCAGCAGCGCCACCTACGCTCGCCTGCATGAAGTCGCCGAGGTGATTCTGCGTGCCGGGTTCCCCGTGGTGATAGATGCCACCTACCTCAAGCGAGACCAACGCGACGCCGCCGCGAAGATCGCCGAAGCCACGGGGGCTCCGTTCCTTATCCTGGATTGCGACGCTCCACAAGCCGTCATCGAAAGCCGCCTCGCGCAGCGCCAGACTGACCAGAAAGACCCGTCCGATGCGAATCTGGCTGTGATCGCCGCCCAACAGTCCAGCCGCGAAGCCCTCACGCCGGCGGAGATCCTTTGCAGTAAACGTGTGCAGACCAATGAAAGCGGGACTCTCGACGTGGTCGTCGCGCAAATCCGTCAACGGCTGCCGGGCCTGTAGATAAATATCTCGACCGTGAAGCGACGCCCGGCTTCACGGTCGCCAAATAGTGGCACTATACTGGCGTCATAAAACCAACAGGTGCTATGACATGAGCCATCCCAAGAATCTCAACACTCCGCTTTACGCCTTGCTGCGCAAAGACGATATCGCAGGCTTCAACAGTGAACGCCCCCAAGGCCCGGTCGACCTGAGCGGCGGCGATTTCCGTGGTCTTGATCTGCGGGAACTGAACGCAGACGATGTCGATTTCAGTGACGCCTACTTCCGTTCCGCCGACCTGCGTGGCATCGATTTTCGCAAGTCATCCCTGGAAGGCGCGAGTCTGGCCCATGCACAGATCTCCGGCGCTTACTTCCCGCCGGAGCTATCGGCCGACGAGATCCTGATGTCGATGAACTTCGGCACCCGGCTGCGCTACCGCACCCGCTAACGTCACACGGGACCACCCAAGGCTGACTTGGCGTCGTACACACCGATCTCCAGCGCCCCCGCCTGCGCTGGATGATGAGTGCTGTCGCCCTCTGCTTCTCCATCGTGCGTAATGCATTAGAAGCTTTTGCGTTAAATCCCACCAAAGAATCACGCTTTTCCTACTGACCGCTACACTGCTCAGAGGCTTGCCCATTGCACCAGTCGGCCGTCGCAAGGAGGCTCGATGAATGATGAACTGCAACACCTGAAAAACCTGGGCAAGACGTCGGCCCAGTGGCTGCACGCCGTGGGTATCCACAGCGCTTCGGATTTGCGCCGCCTCGGTGCCGTTGACGCCTACCGCGCCGTGCGTACCCGCGGTTTCCGGGCGTCCAAGGTTTTGCTGTACGCAATCGAAGGCGCGTTGATGGATGTGCACTGGAACGACATTCCCGCTGAACGCAAGGAAGCCTTGAACAAACAGTTGGAAGCTATTTCAACGCGGCACAAAGCCTGACACAGCGGGTTGCGCCGCTGATGTTTCGAATAAATCACCAAACAATGTTTGACATGGAAATGAGAATCGCTATGATTACCACATCCGGTCGCGAGACTGGTCGATATTTGAACAGGCCTTGGTTCGGACTTTCAGATATCTCCTCATCAGGCTAATCACGGTTATTCGACCCGGCTCTTGCCGGGTCTTTTTTTTGCTTGCAGGAAACCTTTGTAAGAAACCTTTGTAAGAAACCTTTGTAAGAAACCTTTGTAAGAAACCTTTGTAAGAAACCTTTGTAAGAAACGTTTGTAGGAAACCAATGGGGGCACGGAATCGCCAGGACGGATATCCTCCACCAGCGTATCCATTTTTTTGACCTTCAGGCCTGCCTCTGGGGGGCGAGCCTGCTCGCGCCATAGCGCAGTGCCAATCACTCTGTTGTCGGTTGCCCCACCGCCTTCGCGAGCCGGCTCGCTCCCGGAGAGGGTTCATTCAACATAAGCACGAGACACCTATGAAATTTCTGTGCACCAGCGCCGAACTGCCCGACAACAAAAGTCGCGGTTTCGACTTTGATGGGCGCAAGGTGCTGGCCGTACGGCGCGCAGGCCAGGCCTACGTCTACCTCAATCGCTGCCCGCACCGTGGCGTACCGCTGGAGTGGCAGCCCGACCAATTCCTCGACCCCAGCGCCAGCCTGATCCAGTGCGCTACCCATGGCGCCCTGTTTTTGATCGAAAACGGTGAATGCGTGGCCGGCCCCTGTGCCGGTCAGTTTTTGGCTGTGCTAGACAGCCGGGAGGACGAGCAAGGCATCTGGGTCGAGCTGTAGCGGTTCGAGCAACACTGGCAGCGGACGGTCCACCCGCAGTTGCTCGGGCGTCAACGTCACCCCGTAGGCCAGCACTTCAACGCCCGCCGCCACCGCTTCGCGCAGCGCGGCCGCGTACATCGGGTCGATCTCTTCTGCCGGGCGAACCGCGTCGATGCCGCTCAGATTCACACAGTACAACTGCACTGCCCGCACGCCCTCCCGCGCCAGGCAGGCAAGCTCCCTCAGATGCCTGGCGCCGCGCAGAGTCACCGCATCAGGAAACGCCGCCACGTTGGTGCCATCAAAGCCCAGGGTGACGCTTTTGACTTCGACCCAGGCCGACCCATGCGGGTAATCCAGGCGAAAATCGATACGACTGTTTTCCTGACCGTAAGCCACTTCTCGCTTGAGCAAGGTGAACCCGTTCAGCTCACCGATGACCCCATTGCGCAACGCTTCCTCGACCAGCGCATTAGCCCGCGCGGTGTTGATGCACGCCAGGCGCCCTTGAGGGGTCTGGCCTATTTCCCAGGTGCCGGGCAACTTGCGCTTGGGGTCGTTGGAGCGGCTGAACCAGACGCGTGCGCCCTCTGCCATGCAGTTGAGCATCGAACCGGTGTTCGGACAGTGAATAGTGAGCAATTCGCCATGAACGGTCTCGATATCCGCTAGAAAACGCTTGTAACGGCGAATCAGGCGGCCTTCCTCCAACTCGGGTGAGAAACGCATCAGCCTTTCCAACTCCGCAGCCCGCGCTCGATTCGCCCCACCGCTTCCTGTAGCCGCGCCAGGTTCTGGGTATAGGCGAAACGCACATGATGGCTGGCCTGATGGCGGCCAAAGTCCAGGCCTGGGGTGAAGGCCACATGTTCGGTTTCCAGGAAATGTTGGCAAAACGCAAAGGCGTCGCCGCCGAACGCACTGATGTCGGCATACAGGTAGAACGCCCCTTCCGGCTCCACCGTGATGCCGAAGCCCAACTCACGCAACGCCGGCAGCAGAAAATCGCGACGCAGGGCGAACTCAGCCCGGCGCTGCTCGAAGATTTCAATGGTGGCGGGTTCGAAACAGGCCAATGCCGCATGCTGGGCCATGCTCGGTGCGCTGATATAAAGGTTCTGCGCCAGCTTCTCCAGCTCGCCGACGGCGGCCGAAGGGGCCACCAGCCAGCCAAGCCGCCAGCCGGTCATGCCGAAATATTTGGAAAAGCTGTTGAGGACAAAGGCGTCGTTATCGACCTCCAGCACGCTGGTGGCGTCGGTGCCGTAGGTCAGGCCATGGTAGATCTCATCCACCACCAGGTGACCGTTGTGCCCCTTGATGGCCCTGGACAGGCCCGCCAGCTCGTCCCGGCTCAGAATCGTCCCGGTCGGGTTGGCCGGCGACGCCACCAGCGCGCCGACGGTGTCCTGGTCCCAGTAGCGGTTCACCAAGTCCGGCGTCAGTTGATAGCGCACGTCCGGCCCCACTGGCACCAGTTGCGCCGCGCCTTCCACCAGGCGCAGGAAATGTCGGTTGCATGGGTAACCGGGGTCGGCCAGTAGCCAATGCTTGCCCGGGTCCACCAGCAGCGCACTGGCCAGCAGCAGCGCACCGGAACCGCCGGGCGTCACCAGAATGCGCCGGGGATCGATGTCGACGCCATAGCGTTGCTGGTAGAAGCCGGCGATGGCCTCGCGCAGCTCCGGAATGCCGCGAGCCGCGGTGTAACGGGTCTTGCCCGCTGCCAGCGCCGCCTGGCCGGCCCGGATGATCGGCTCGGCGGTGGTGAAGTCCGGCTCGCCGATCTCTAGGTGGATGACGTCATGCCCCGCCGCCTGCAGTTCATTGGCCCGGGCCAGCAGCGCCATCACATGGAAAGGTTCGATGGCGCGGCTACGCGCGCTGTAGGGCTGAGCCATTGGCCTTCCTTCAACATAAAAAAAATCGATTCTACCCAACTCAGTGGCCGGTGCGGGAACGAGCGCGAACCTTGTGAGGTCTGAGCCGGTGGATTACTGGAAATGACTCCGGCGATTGACCCAGGCTTGACTAGAATCAAGCATTGAGCACGG
The DNA here is from genome assembly GCF_052042015.1 of Pseudomonas sp. SMV71. NCBI lineage: Bacteria > Pseudomonadati > Pseudomonadota > Gammaproteobacteria > Pseudomonadales > Pseudomonadaceae > Pseudomonas > Pseudomonas sp. SMV71. The sequence goes on from NZ_JBKGGU010000020.1 coordinate 15,874, forward strand.
TTGCATCCACACCGAACCAGACCCGGCCATGTGTCACAAAGCCCCGCCCGCCGCAGGCTCGACAACCGGGAGTAGCGCGGCCCGATTTGATCTGGTAAGTTCGCCCGCTTGCAGCCGCAGGGCCGGCAGGTGTCGGTGATGGAGCAATCCTGCGTTGGATTACAAGAGTAGAGGCGGTCCATTCATGCCCACCCAAGCAAAGCAGAATCAAAATCAGTCGCTCAGCGGGTTTGAGCCTTACGTCCCGCAAGCCGGCGAAGAATACATGGGCGCCCCCATGCGCGCGCACTTCACCAAGATCCTGAACAAGTGGAAACAGGACTTGATGCAGGAAGTCGACCGCACCGTGGATCACATGAAAGACGAAGCGGCCAACTTCCCTGACCCGGCCGACCGTGCCAGCCAGGAAGAGGAGTTCAGCCTCGAACTGCGCGCCCGTGACCGTGAGCGCAAACTCATCAAGAAGATCGACAAGACCCTGCAACTGATCGAAGACGAAGAATACGGTTGGTGCGAGTCCTGCGGCATCGAAATCGGCATCCGCCGCCTCGAAGCCCGTCCAACCGCCGACCTGTGCATCGACTGCAAGACCTTGGCGGAAATCAAGGAAAAACAGGTCGGCAAGTAAATCGCCTGGGCTGTCACGAAAACGGAGCGTTCATACGCTCCGTTTTTTGTTTAAAGGACTTGGCACATCCTCTGAATGCCAAACCCTGTGGGAGCGAGCTTGCTCGCGATTACGCAGTATCAGCCAGCATTGTTGGGACTGATACACCGCTATCGCGAGCAAGCTCGCTCCCACAGGAATCTGTCTCGTCATCGACGTTCTGTGTATCCGTTGCCCTGAACCAGTAACATTCTTCCTATGACCGCAACCTCCTCCTATATCGGCCGCTTCGCCCCCACCCCCAGTGGCCACCTGCATTTCGGCTCGCTGGTCGCCGCGCTGGCGTCGTACCTGGATGCCCGAGCCGTAGGTGGGCGTTGGTTGCTGCGCATGGAAGACCTCGACCCGCCTCGGGAAGAACCGGGTGCGCAAGCGGCGATCCTCAAAGCCCTGGAGAGCTACGGGTTTGAATGGGATGGCGAGATGGTGCGCCAGAGCGATCGTCATGAGGCGTACGCTCAAGTCATCGACCGGCTGTTCAGCCAGGGCCTGGCCTACGCCTGCACCTGTTCGCGCAAGCAACTGGAGGCGTACCAGGGAGTTTATCCGGGGCTGTGCCGCAACGCCGGGCACGGTACCGAAGACGCAGCCATTCGCCTGCGGGTGCCTGAACTGCAATACCACTTCAAAGACCGGGTACAGGGTGAATATCGCCAGCACCTGGGCCGCGAGGCCGGGGACTTCGTGATCCGCCGGCGCGACGGGCTCTATGCTTACCAACTGGCGGTGGTGCTGGACGACGCCTGGCAAGGGGTGACCGATATCGTGCGCGGCGCCGACTTGCTGGATTCCACGCCGCGTCAGCTATACCTGCAAGAACTGCTCGGGCTGCCACAACCGCGCTACCTGCACGTGCCATTGATCACCCAGCCGGACGGGCAAAAACTGGGCAAGTCCTATCGCTCGCCACCGCTGCAAGCCGATCAGGCAACGCCCCTGCTGCTGCGGGCCTTGCGTGCGCTGGGGCAGCAACCGGGCCCGGAACTGGCCGACGCCAGCCCGCCGGAGCTGCTGGCCTGGGGCATCCGCCACTGGGATGTGGCCGGGATCCCGCGCACACTGAGCCTGCCCGAGGCGCAAATACGTTGACGGCCCTTGCAGCTTGGCGCCCATCCGTTACCATCGCCGCACGTTTTCGGGCACGTGCATAAACAAGAGAGGCCGGGATGTACATCTATCGCTTGGTCCTGCTCCTGGTAGTGGGGATTTACCTGTTCTCCCCGGCCATCATGGACTGGTGGATCGATGCCACGGGTGCCTGGTACCGCCCGTATCTGCTCTGGCTGATCCTGATTGTCGTGACCTTCATCCTGCAGAGCCAAAAAGATGCCGATGAGCTTTAGCCTGACCCAGATGATCCTGATCAGCGCCGCCTACCTGGCGGTGCTGTTCAGCGTGGCCTGGATCAGCGAACGAGGCATGATCCCCCGGGCGATCATCCGTCACCCGCTGACCTACACCCTGTCGCTGGGGGTCTACGCCAGCGCCTGGGCGTTCTACGGCACGGTCGGGCTGGCCTATCAGTACGGTTATGGCTTCCTGTCCAGTTACCTCGGGGTGTCGGGCGCGTTCCTGCTGGCACCAGTGCTGCTCTACCCGATCCTGAAAATCACTCGCACTTACCAGCTGTCGTCCCTGGCCGACCTGTTCGCGTTCCGCTTTCGCAGCACCTGGGCCGGCGCGCTGACCACGATTTTCATGCTGGTCGGAGTATTGCCTTTGCTGGCCCTGCAAATCCAGGCCGTGGCCGACTCCATCAGCATCCTGACCCGCGAACCGGTACAGCACCGAGTGGCCCTGAGCTTCTGCGCGCTGATCATCCTGTTCACGATCTTCTTCGGTTCCCGGCACATTGCCACCCGGGAAAAGCACGAAGGCCTGGTGTTCGCCATTGCGTTTGAATCGGTGATCAAGTTGATCGCCATCGGCGGCGTCGGCCTTTATGCCTTGTACGGCGTATTCGACGGCCCGCAGCAACTGGAGTTGTGGCTGCTGCAAAACCAGACCGCCCTCGCCGCCCTGCACACGCCGTTGCAGGAAGGCCCGTGGCGTACGTTGCTGCTGGTGTTCTTCGCCTCGGCGATCGTCATGCCGCACATGTACCACATGACGTTCACCGAAAACCTCAACCCGCGCTCGCTGGTGAGCGCGAGCTGGGGCTTGCCGCTGTTCCTGCTGCTGATGAGCCTGGCGGTGCCACTGATCCTGTGGGCCGGCCTGAAGCTGGGGGCCAGTACCAATCCGGAATACTTCACCTTGGGCATCGGCATCGCCGCCAACAGCCAGGCATTGGCGTTGCTCGCCTACGTTGGCGGCCTTTCGGCGGCCAGCGGGCTGATCATCGTCACCACCCTGGCGCTGTCGGGCATGGCCCTTAACCACCTGGTGCTGCCGCTCTATCAGCCACCGGCCGAGGGCAATATCTATCGCTGGTTGAAATGGACCCGGCGGGCGCTGATCGTCGCGATCATCATGGCCGGCTACGGGTTCTACCTGATGCTCGGTGACGGTCAGGACTTGGCCAACCTGGGCATCGTCGCCTTCGTTGCCACCTTGCAATTTCTCCCTGGCGTGCTGTCAGTGCTGTACTGGCCGACTGCCAACCGCCGCGGCTTCATCGCCGGCCTGTTGGCGGGAATCCTGGTGTGGCTGGTGGCGATGCTGTTGCCGCTGATGGGCAATCTGCAGGGTTTCTATATTCCGCTGTTGAACATGATCTACGTGCTCGACGACACCAGCTGGCACATGGCAGCCATCGCCTCGCTGGCGGCGAACGTGCTGATGTTCACCCTGATTTCGCTGTTCACCAACGCCAGCAGCGAGGAGGCCAGCGCTGCCGAGGCTTGCGCGGTGGACAACGTCCGTCGCCCACAGCGCCGCGAGCTGCACGCCGCCTCGCCCCAGGAGTTCGCCACGCAACTGGCCAAGCCATTGGGTGCCAAGGCCGCGCAAAAGGAAGTCGAACAGGCCCTGCGCGACCTCTACCTGCCCTTCGATGAACGCCGCCCCTATGCCCTGCGTCGCCTGCGCGACCGGATCGAAGCCAACCTGTCCGGCCTGATGGGCCCCAGCGTGGCCCAGGACATGGTCGAGACATTCCTGCCGTACAAAGCCGGTGGTGAGAACTATGTCACCGAAGACATCCATTTCATCGAAAGCCGTCTCGAGGACTATCACTCGCGTCTTACCGGCCTGGCAGCCGAACTCGATGCCTTGCGCCGCTACCATCGCCAGACGTTGCAGGAACTGCCGATGGGCGTCTGCTCCCTGGCCAAGGACCAGGAAATCCTGATGTGGAACAAGGCCATGGAGGAGCTGACCGGGATCGCCGCCCAGCGTGTGGTCGGTTCGCGCCTGAGCACCCTGGGCGAACCATGGAAAGGCCTGCTGCAAGGCTTCATCAACCTGCCGGACGAGCACTTGCACAAACAACACCTGGCCATCGACGGCCAGACGCGCTGGCTCAACCTGCACAAGGCCGCCATCGACGAGCCGCTGGCGCCGGGTAACAGCGGCCTGGTCCTACTGGTCGAGGACCTGACCGATACTCAGATGCTCGAAGACAAGCTGGTGCATTCCGAGCGCCTGGCGAGCATCGGCCGGCTGGCCGCCGGGGTGGCTCATGAAATCGGCAACCCGATCACCGGCATCGCCTGCCTGGCGCAGAACTTGCGCGAAGAGCGCGAAGACGACGGCGAGCTGACGGAAATCAGCAGCCAGATCCTTGAGCAGACTCGCCGGGTATCGCGCATTGTTCAGTCGCTGATGAGCTTTGCCCACGCCGGCGGCCACCAGCACAACGACGAGCCCGTCTGTCTGGCCGAGGTGGCCCAGGATGCTATTGGTCTGCTGGCCCTTAACCGGCGCAACTTCGAGGTGCAATTCTTCAACCTGTGCGACCCGGAGCATTGGGTCGACGGCGACCCCCAGCGGCTCGCCCAGGTGCTGATCAACCTGCTCTCCAATGCCCGCGATGCCTCGCCGGCCGGCAGCGCGGTACGGGTCAGGAGCGAAGCCAGCGAACACACGATCGACCTGATCGTGGAGGACGAAGGCAGCGGTATTCCACAGAACATCATGGACCGACTGTTCGAACCTTTCTTTACCACCAAGGATCCTGGCGAAGGCACCGGTCTGGGCCTCGCACTGGTCTATTCCATCGTTGAAGAGCATTATGGACAAATCACCATCGACAGCCCGGCCGATGTTCAGGGCCAACGCGGCACCCGTATACGGGTCACCTTGCCGCGTCATGTCGAAGCGACGTCCGCTGTGAACTGAGACCGTCGAGAGAATCGAATCAATGCCGCACATTTTGATCGTCGAAGACGAAACAATTATCCGCTCCGCCTTGCGCCGCCTGCTGGAACGCAACCAGTACCAGGTCAGCGAAGCTGGATCCGTGCAGGAAGCACAAGAGCGTTTCAGCATCCCAACGTTTGACCTGATCGTCAGCGACCTGCGCCTGCCCGGCGCGCCCGGGACCGAGCTGATCAAGCTCGGCCAGGGCACGCCGGTGCTGATCATGACCAGTTACGCCAGCCTGCGCTCGGCGGTCGACTCCATGAAAATGGGCGCCGTGGACTACATCGCCAAACCGTTCGACCACGACGAGATGCTCCAGGCAGTGGCTCGCATCCTGCGTGATCGCCAGACGGCGGTAAGCAGCCCGATGGAACCGACGAACGGTAAGGTTGCGGTTGCTACAAAAGCCGGCGCCGGTAACAACAATGGCGAGATCGGCATCATTGGTTCCTGCCCGCCCATGCAGGACCTCTATGGCAAGATCCGCAAGGTCGCTCCGACCGATTCCAATGTGCTGATCCAGGGTGAATCAGGGACCGGTAAAGAGCTGGTCGCACGCGCCCTGCACAACCTGTCGCGCCGAGCCAAGGCGCCGATGATCTCGGTGAACTGCGCGGCCATCCCGGAAAGTCTGATCGAGTCCGAACTGTTCGGCCACGAGAAAGGCGCTTTCACCGGTGCCAGCGCCGGACGCGCCGGGCTGGTGGAGGCGGCGGACGGCGGCACGCTGTTTCTCGATGAGATCGGCGAGTTGCCGCTGGAAGCCCAGGCGCGTTTGCTGCGGGTACTCCAGGAAGGTGAAATCCGTCGGGTCGGGTCGGTGCAGTCGCAGAAAGTCGACGTCCGTCTGATTGCGGCGACCCACCGCGATCTCAAGAACCTGGCGAAGATCGGCCAGTTCCGCGAAGACTTGTACTACCGCTTGCACGTGATTGCCTTGAAACTCCCGGCCCTGCGCGAGCGTGGCGCGGACGTCAACGAAATCGCCCAAGCCTTCCTTGCGCGCCAGAGCGCAAGGGTCAACCGCACCGACCTCAAATTCGCCCCGGACGCCGAGCAGGCGATTCGGCATTACAGCTGGCCGGGTAACGTTCGGGAGTTGGAGAACGCGGTGGAACGGGCGGTGATCCTGTGCGAGAGCCCGGAAATTTCCGCCGACCTGTTGGGCATCGATATCGAGCTGGGTGACCTGGACGACGAAGAATTCATCGGCCTGGCTCCGCAACAGGCTGGCAGCGCCAACAACACCAGCCACGAACCCACCGAGGACTTGTCCTTGGAGGATTACTTCCAACATTTCGTCCTAGAACATCAGGACCACATGACCGAGACGGAACTGGCCCGCAAGCTGGGCGTGAGCCGCAAGTGCCTGTGGGAGCGTCGCCAGCGCCTGGGCATCCCCCGGCGTAAGACCGGCGTCGCCAGCGAAAGCTGAGATTACTGTGGGAGCGAGCCTGCTCGCGATGACGCCAGATCAGTCACACCTGCTGTGACAGGTACACCGCTATCGCGAGCAGGCTCGCTCCCACAGGGTTACCAGGTCGTAACGTCATCAATGTGAAAAAACTGTTACCTCAGTTTTTTCACGTAACAGAAGCCGGGGTTTACGGTAACGAAACCCCGGCTTTTTTTCGCCTCGGAAAAATGGCTATAACGATAGAACCCCCGGTTTTGCGGGGCCGGGCAAAAGTTGGCACGCACCCTGCTATAGCTTTGGTACAAGAACAATAACAAGCAATGCAAAAGACAATAAAAATAAGACGAATCGACTCACGCACAATAAAAACAAGACGGCGAGAGGCGCAGCTAACTGATTCTTTTGGAGAGGCGTTGTATTTGGGGCTTGCCCCACGACCAGGCCGAGAACAATAAAACTGTCTCAAGACAGGTGCCTGAACTGGTTGGATCGATTGATCACTGCAACACAGCGACCAAAGCAATCCGTTTGCTCTTGGCTCCCGATTGGGAGGGTCACGTAGGAAACTTCGTGGCGCGGGCACTCAACAAAAACAAGAAGCCCGAAAACCATAATAAAAACAGAGCACGCAACTAATTCTGGGGGAGCTTCGGCTCCCCTTGTGGTTTCTGCGATTCCAGCCTGCAGTCCTACAAGGCTTGCGGCTTAAAGCTTGCAGCTCAAAGCTGCCGTGTCCTACACCATCCCTCCACTAAATGCTAGAATCCCCGCCCATCATGCGGTCATTCTTCGTTTTGGCCGAACATTCCTTCAAACAGTGCATCCCATGCTGAAGAAGCTGTTCCAGTCATTCCGTTCTCCCTTGCGTCGTACGCAACACATTCGCAGCACGCCTGAAGTGCTCAACAGCGGCCAGCATTCCCTGCAAAAGGCCCAGTTCAGCCGTTATGCGGTGAACATCGTCGAACGCCTGCAGAGCGCCGGCTACCAGGCGTACCTGGTCGGCGGATGCGTGCGCGACATGCTGCTCAACATCACCCCCAAGGATTTCGACGTCGCCACCAGCGCCACGCCGGAACAGATACGGGCCGAATTTCGCAATGCACGGATCATTGGCCGGCGCTTCAAGCTGGTCCACATCCACTTCGGTCGTGAAATCATCGAAGTGGCCACCTTCCGCGCCAATCATCCGCAAAACGATGAAGAGGAAGACAGCAACCAGTCTTCGCGCAACGAGAGCGGTCGCATCCTGCGCGACAACGTCTACGGCACGCTGGAAGAGGACGCGCAACGCCGCGACTTCACCATCAACGCGCTGTATTACGATCCAGTGAGCGAGCGCATTCTCGATTACGCCAATGGCGTACACGACATCCGTAATCACTTGATCCGCCTGATCGGCGATCCCAAGCAGCGTTACCAGGAAGACCCGGTGCGGATGCTGAGGGCCGTGCGCTTTGCCGCCAAGCTGGACTTCGGCATCGAAAAACACAGCGCCGCGCCGATTCGCGAACTGGCACCGATGCTGCGGGAAATCCCTTCGGCACGGCTGTTCGAGGAAGTGCTCAAGCTGTTCCTGTCGGGCAACGCAGCGGACACCTTCGAAATGCTGGTCGACCTGCAACTGTTCGACCCGCTGTTCCCGGCCAGTGCCGAGGCGCTGGAGCACAACCCGACCTACACCCACACCCTGATCAGCGAAGCGCTGATCAACACCGACCTGCGCATCAAGCAGAACAAGCCGGTGACCCCGGCGTTCCTGTTTGCCGCCCTGCTCTGGCCGGCCCTGCCAGCCCGGGTGCTGCGCCTGCAGGACCGAGGCATGCCGCCGATCCCGGCGATGCAGGAAGCCGCCCACGAATTGATCGCAGAACAGTGCCAGCGCATCGCGATTCCAAAGCGCTTCACAATGCCGATCCGCGAGATCTGGGACATGCAGGAGCGCCTGCCACGGCGCAGCGGCAAGCGCGCCGACCTGCTGCTGGACAACCCACGTTTCCGTGCCGGCTATGACTTCCTGCTGCTGCGCGAAAGCGCCGGCGAACAGACCGACGGCCTGGGCGAATGGTGGACCGATTACCAGGACGCCAACGACAGCGAGCGCCGCGAGATGATTCGTGAACTCAGCGGCAAGGACGACGGTGCCAGCGGCCCGCGCAAGCGCCGTCGCAGCAGCGGAGCCAAGCGCAAACGTGCCGGTGCATCGAGCGATTCGGGCGAATAACCGATGGAACGCGTCTACATCGGCATGGGCAGCAACCTGGCCGAACCCGCCGAACAACTGCGCAGCGCCCTCCAGGCCTTGGCGCAATTGCCCGACACCCGACTGGCGGGCGTTTCGGCGTTTTATCAAAGCGACTCCCTGCTGCCGGGTCAACCGCGCTATACCAATGCCGTAGCGGCATTGGACAGCCAACTGGCCCCCCTGGCCCTGCTCGATGCGCTGCAAGCCATCGAAACCGGACAAGGTCGCGAGCGCCTGGAGCGCTGGGGCCCACGGACCCTGGACCTGGACATCCTGCTGTTCGGCGAGCGCCTGATCGATGAACCGCGCCTGAAAGTCCCGCATTACCACATGCAGGCCCGGGCTTTCGTACTCTATCCACTGGCGGAACTGGTCCCCGCCGGCCTGCGCCTGGCCGACGGGCGCCTGCTCAAGGACATGCTGGCCGCGTGCCCGTTCGAAGGCCTGGAGCGCCTGCCCCCTCTCTGACACAGTCCGTCCCTTGTGGGAGCGAGCCTGCTCGCGATAGCGGTATATCAGTCGACATTCACATTGACTGGCCTACCGCTATCGCGAGCAGGCTCGCTCCCACAAACTCCAGTACCGGACGGTCACCTTTAAAACGCCCCCCACGGCTGAAACGCATCAGTAACCTCGGTAACACCCGCCGGTAACACATCCAATTGACTTCCCCCGTACTCCTCACGACTATAGGCGTCCCGTTGCCGCCAACGCGGCGTTGAAGGGCGCCATCCAGGCCTTACAAGCACTACACATAGAAGGTGCGCCTGTATACGAACGCCCAATGAGGACTTTTTCATGCCAGCTATTACCCTGACCACGCTGCAAGGTCTCAAGCAAAAAGGTGAAAAGATCACCATGCTGACCTGCTATGACGCAACGTTCGCCCACGCCTGCAACGAGGCGGGTGTCGAAGTGTTGCTGGTGGGCGATTCCCTCGGCATGGTGCTGCAAGGTCACGACAGTACGCTGCCGGTGACCACCGCCGACATGGCCTACCACGTGGCCGCGGTCAAACGCGGTAACACCGATGCACTGATCCTCGCCGACCTGCCATTCATGGCCTACGCCACCCTCGAACAGACCATGAGCAACAGCGCCCAATTGATGCAGGCCGGCGCGCACATGCTCAAGATAGAAGGTGCCTTGTGGCTCGCCGACTCGATCCGGCTGCTGGCCGAGCGCGGCATCCCGGTCTGCGCGCACCTGGGCCTGACGCCGCAAGCGGTGAACGTCCTCGGCGGCTACAAGGTCCAGGGCCGCAATGAAAATCAGGCACGCCAGATGCGCGCCGATGCGATTGCCCTGGAGCAGGCCGGGGCGGCGATGTTGCTGCTCGAATGCGTACCCAGCGAGCTGGCGGAAGAAATTACCCAGGCGGTGAACATCCCGGTGATCGGGATTGGCGCGGGCAGCGCCACCGACGGGCAGGTCCTGGTGCTGCATGACATGCTCGGGCTCTCGATCACCGGTCGCGTGCCCAAGTTCGTGAAGAACTTCATGGCAGGCCAAACCAGCATCCAGGGAGCCCTGGGCGCGTACGTGGCCGAAGTGAAAGCGGCCACCTTCCCTGGCGTCGAACACGGATTTTCCGCATGAACACCGTCAAAACCGTACGCGAACTGCGCGCCGCCGTGGCCCGCGCCCGCGGCGAAGGCAAGCGCATCGCCTTTGTCCCGACCATGGGCAACCTACACAGCGGTCACGTGGCACTGGTGACCAAGGCGGCGCAACGGGCCGACTTCGTGGTGGCGAGCATTTTCGTCAATCCGCTGCAATTCGGTGCCGGCGAAGACTTGGACAAATACCCCCGGACCTTGCCAGCCGACCAGGAGAAACTGCTTCAGGCCGGCTGCCACCTGTTGTTCGCGCCCAGCGTCGAGGAGATGTACCCCGACGGTATGGCCGGGCAAACCCGGGTCAGCGTCCCGCAATTATCCGAAGGCCTGTGCGGCGCCAGCCGACCAGGGCATTTCGAAGGTGTGGCGACGGTGGTCAGCAAGCTGTTCAACATGGTCCAGCCAGACCTGGCGGTGTTCGGTCAGAAAGATTTCCAGCAACTGGCGGTGATCCGCGCACTGGTCCATGACCTGAACATGCCGATCCAGATCATCGGCGAGCCGACCGTACGCGCCGAAGACGGCCTGGCATTATCGTCGCGCAACGGTTTCCTCAGCCAGCAAGAACGCGCCGCCGCACCCGTGCTCTATCGCGGCCTGAGCCAAATCGCCGAAGCCATCCGTCAGGGCCGAAGGGACTTCCCTGCACTGATTGCCGAGCAGCTCAAACAACTGCAAGCCGCCGGCCTGCGTCCCGACTATCTGGAGATCCGTCACGCCCGGACCCTGCGCCCGGCTACGGGCGAGGACCGGGACTTGGTAATCCTGGTGGCAGCCTTCCTGGGCACCACGCGGTTGATCGATAACCTGCATCTGGATCTCGACGCACCCGCCTGACCCCTGCCATCTCCCTGTGGGAGCGAGCCTGCTCCCGATAGCGTCCGCACATTCAAGATGAATGTGACAGACACACCGCCATCGCGAGCAGGCTCGCTCCCACAATTGAAGCAAGTACATCTGCAAGTTACAGGTCGGCTTCAAGGCGCCGCTGCTAACAGCGCCCCGCCCGTCGCCCCCCTTCCAACCCCAATGTATAAAAAAGTACCGGCTTGCGGTCTGACAAAGTCAAGACAGATCGCCACGCGAGGTTTACTGTAGTCGCCCTGCGTGCGGCGATCGTGTCGACGCAGTCTCCGGACGCCCGCCGCAAGCCGCGCCGGAATTTTCGTGTACAAAAAGGTCGTTCAAGTAAAAAGGAAACCCGCAGCGATGGCGTATTACCGAACCCCTCATGACGTGACCGCTCTGCCCGCCTGGCAAGCGCTGAATGACCACCGCAAAGCCATGCAGGATTTCAGCATGCGCGAAGCGTTCAATGCCGATCCGCAGCGTTTCAACCAATTCACCCTGTCGAGCTGTGGCCTGTTTCTCGATTACTCGAAGAACCTGATCACCACCCAGACCCGCGACCTGCTGGTGGGTCTTGCCAACGAAGTCGACCTCAAGGGCGCGATCAAGGCACTGCTCGAAGGCGAGATCATCAACGCCTCGGAGAACCGCCCGGCCCTGCACACCGCCCTGCGCCGTCCAGTGGGGGACAAGCTGCTGGTCAACGGCGTCAACGTGATGCCGGATGTACACAAGGTCCTGAATCAGATCACCGACCTGGTGGGCCGCATTCACGACGGTTTGTGGCGCGGCTACACCGAGAAGCCGATCACCGACGTGGTGAACATCGGCATCGGCGGTTCCTTCCTCGGCCCCGAGCTGGTGTCCGAAGCGCTGTTGTCCTATGCGCAAAAAGGCGTGCGCTGCCATTACCTGGCCAACATCGACGGCAGTGAGTTCCACGAACTGACCATGAAGCTGCGCGCCGAGACCACGCTGTTCATCGTCTCGTCGAAGTCCTTCAACACCCTCGAAACCCTGAAGAACGCCCAGGCCGCCCGCGCCTGGTACCTTGCCCAGGGTGGCTCCGAAGCCGAGCTGTACCGCCACTTCATCGCCGTATCGAGCAATAACGCCGCCGCCGTGGCGTTCGGCATCCGCGAAGAGAACATCTTCCCGATGTGGGACTGGGTTGGCGGGCGTTACTCGCTGTGGTCGGCCATCGGCCTGCCGATCGCGCTCGCCATCGGCATGTCGAACTTCAAGGAATTGCTCTCTGGCGCCTACTCGATGGACCAGCACTTCCAGAGCGCGCCGTTCGAGCAGAACATGCCGGTGCTGCTCGCGCTGCTGGGCGTGTGGTACGGCAATTTCTGGGGCGCGCAAAGCCACGCGATCCTGCCGTACGACCATTACCTGCGCAACATCACCAAGCATTTGCAACAGCTGGACATGGAATCCAACGGCAAGAGCGTGCGCCAGGACGGTACGCCGGTATCCACCGACACCGGTCCGGTGATCTGGGGTGGCGTCGGTTGCAACGGTCAGCACGCTTACCACCAACTGCTGCACCAAGGCACCCAACTGATCCCGGCGGACTTCATCGTGCCGGTCGTCAGCTTCAACCCGGTGGCCGACCACCATCAGTGGCTGTACGCCAACTGCCTGTCCCAGAGCCAGGCACTGATGCTCGGCAAGACCCGCACCGAAGCCGAAGCCGAGCTTCGCGACAAAGGTGCGAGCGAAGAAGACGTGCAGAAACTGGCCACCCACAAGGTGATCCCCGGCAACCGTCCGAGCAATACGCTGGTGGTCGAGCGCATCAGTCCGCGCCGTCTCGGCGCACTGGTGGCATTGTATGAACACAAAGTGTTTGTGCAGAGCGTCATCTGGGGGATCAACGCTTTCGACCAATGGGGCGTGGAGCTGGGCAAGGAACTGGGCAAAGGCGTCTACAACCGACTGGTGGGCAGTGAAGAAAGCCCGGCGGAAGACGCTTCGACCCAGGGTCTGATCAGCTACTTCCGCGGGCGTCATCGCGGCTGATTTCATCACCCTGAGCATGCCTCCTGTGGGAGCGAGCTTGCTCGCGATAGCGGTCTGTCAATCAATAGAAATGTTGAATGTACCGACGCCATCGCGAACGGGCTCGCTCCCACAGTTGTTTGGTGCATGGCTTGAACCCTTTGGCTACTCGGAGCATCTTTATGTCTTGTCGCAAAACAAGAATAAGGAGCCGTCATGTTCGATATCAGCCAGTACCCACAAGCCGATGCCGTCCGCCAGGCTGCGCAACTGACTCAGGACGAGTACCAGCGGCTCTACAAGGAATCCATTGAGCACCCCAGCGCTTTCTGGGGCGCGCAGGCCAAGCGTTTTCTCGACTGGATGACGCCCTGGCAGACCGTCCAGCGCTATGACCTCAAGAATGGCGATGCCACTTGGTTCGCCGGGGGCAAGCTGAATGTCAGCGCCAATTGCATCGACCGCCACCTGGACAGTCGAGGCGACCAGATTGCGATTATCTGGGAAGGCGACAACCCTGCCGAATCGGCGCAGATCACTTACAAGAAACTCCACAATCACGTATGCCGCTTGGCCAACGTGCTGAAGAGCCGTGGCGTGAAGAAAGGCGACCGGGTCTGCATTTACATGCCGATGATTCCGGAAGCGGCCTACGCCATGCTTGCCTGTACCCGCATTGGCGCGGTGCATTCAGTGGTGTTCGGTGGCTTCTCGCCGGATTCGTTGCGCGATCGGATTCTCGATGCCGACTGCCGCACCGTCATCACCGCAGATGAAGGTGTGCGCGGCGGGCGCTTCATTGCACTCAAGCGCAATGTCGACAAAGCGCTGGAAAGCTGTCCGGACGTCAGTACCGTGCTGGTAGTCGAGCGCACCCAGGGCGAGGTGAACTGGGTTGAAGGTCGTGACCTGTGGTACCACCAGGCCATGCACGACATGAGCGACGACTGCCCGCCCGAGCCGATGGACGCCGAGGACCCACTGTTTATCCTCTATACCTCTGGCAGCACCGGCAAACCCAAGGGCGTGTTGCACACCACCGGCGGCTATCTGTTGCAAGCGGCGATGACCTTCAAGTACGTACTCGATTGCCGCGACAACGAAGTGTTCTGGTGCACCGCCGACGTCGGTTGGGTCACCGGCCACAGCTACATCGTCTACGGCCCCTTGGCCAACGGCGCCACGACGCTGATTTTCGAAGGCGTGCCCAGCTATCCCAGCAGTTCGCGCTTCTGGCAGGTCATCGACAAACATCAGGTCAACATTTTCTACACCGCACCCACCGCCCTGCGTGCGTTGATGCGCGAAGGCGCCGCGCCACTGCAAGAAACCTCGCGCAAGAGCCTGCGCTTGCTCGGCAGTGTCGGTGAGCCGATCAACCCCGAGGCGTGGGAATGGTATTTCAATGCAGTCGGCGAACAGCGCTGCCCGATTGTCGACACCTGGTGGCAGACCGAGACCGGCGGCATCATGCTCAGCCCGCTGGTGAGCGCGCCGCGGCTCAAGCCGGGCTGCGCCACCCGGCCGATGTTTGGCGTACAACCGGTGCTGCTGGATGAAACCGGCAAGGAAATCCAGGGTGCCGGGAGCGGCGTGCTGGCGATCAAGTCCAGCTGGCCGGCGCAGATCCGGAGTGTCTATGGCGATCATCAACGCATGGTCGACACCTACTTCAAGCCCTACCCCGGCTACTACTTCACGGGCGACGGAGCCCGCCGCGACGAAGACGGCGATTACTGGATCACCGGGCGCATCGACGACGTGATCAACGTCTCCGGCCATCGCATCGGCACCGCCGAGGTGGAGAGCGCCCTGGTGTTGCACGACAGCATCGCCGAGGCCGCGGTGGTCGGTTATCCGCACGATCTCAAAGGCCAGGGCATCTACGCCTTTGTCACGCCAATGAACGGCGTGGAGGCCAATGACGAATTGAAGAAAGAACTGCTGGCTCATGTCAGCAAGGAAATCGGCAGCTTCGCCAAACCGGAGCTGATCCAATGGGCACCGGCACTGCCCAAGACTCGCTCGGGCAAGATCATGCGCCGCATCCTGCGCAAGATCGCCTGCAACGAACTCGACAACCTGGGCGACACCTCGACCCTGGCCGATCCGAGCGTGGTTGAGGGATTGATCGAGAAGCGCCTGAATCGCTGAATCCCCCCGTGGCGAGAGAGCTTGCTCCCTCGCCACGGTCAGTGCTCGGCTCTGAACCGCATACACTGTCCATAACTGTTAAACTCCCGCGCCTCATTTCTCTAAGGCGCGCACGGCATGTCCTCTTTGAATCAGGCGCTGCGCGCCGCCCTCGACCAGCGTCACGACCTGCTCGGCCAATTGCACCAGCAAGGCACCGATTGCTATCGCCTGTTCCATGGCAGCCAGGAAGGCGCACCCGGCCTGACCGTCGACCGCTACGGGCCGCAATTGCTGGTGCAAAGCTTCCACCAGTCGCTGGAGCGCGAGGCGTTGCTGCAGCTGCATGGCATTGTCAACGAACACCTGGGCCTGGACACGCTGCTGGTGTACAACGACCGCGCCCGAGGCAATTCGCGCATCGATCGCCAGGACACGGTCTACCAGGCCGAAGAAGCCGCCCTACAAGACCTGATCGGCCATGAGTGGGGCCTGAACTACCGTGTTCGCGGACGCCACGCCGGGCAGGATCCGTTGTTGTTCCTCGACCTGCGCAACGCCCGCGGCTGGGTCAAGGCGCATAGCCGTAACAAAAGCGTACTCAACCTGTTTGCCTACACCTGCGGCGTCGGCCTGAGCGCCGCAGCCGGTGGCGCGCGGGAAGTGTGTAACCTGGACTTCGCCGAAGGCAACCTGGCGGTGGGACGCGAAAACGGCCTGCTCAACCCCGGGCTGCCGACCATGGAATTCGTGCAATCGGATTACTTCCCGGCCATCCGCCAGTTGGCCGGCTTGCCTATCAGCCAGCGCCGCGGGCAGAAACTGCCAAGCTACGTGCGCCTGGAGCAACGCCAGTATGATCTGGTGCTGCTCGACCCACCGGCCTGGGCCAAGAGCGCCTTCGGCACTGTCGACCTGCTACGCGACTATCAGAGCCTGCTCAAACCGGCGCTGCTCACCACCGCCGAAAACGGCGTGCTGATCTGCTGCAACAACCTGGCGAAAGTCCCCATGGATGACTGGCGCGAGCAAGTGCTTCGCTGCGCGGAAAAGGCCGGCCGCCCAGTGCGCGAGTGGAGTGTACTGACGCCCGCCAGCGACTTCCCCTCAATGGACCACCAACCACCGCTCAAGACTTTGATTCTGCAGCTGTGAATCTGTCGGGGAACTCCTACTCGAAAAACGGACAAATCTCATAAATCACAGTGGCTTCGGAACCGTAAACGCGTGCCATACTCCAAGGCACTCCGATTCACACCAGATGAAACCGAACATGTCCAAAGGATTGATCCGCGCACTTGGCGCCCTGTTGACCGCACTGGCCCTCTACAGCCTGTTGGGGTTCCTGATCCTGCCGGGCATCGCCTTGCGGATCGCCAATCAGCAGTTGGCCGAGCACGTTACGGTGCCGGCCCGGATCCAGCGCCTTGAACTCAATCCTTTCAGCCTCGAGGTCACTCTCTGGGGCCTGAACATCGGCGAACCGGGCAAGGAACAAGTCGGCTTCGAACGACTCTGCGCCAATCTGCAACTCGACAGCCTGTGGACGGGGGCGTTGCACCTGGCCGACATCGAACTGGACAAACCCAAGACCGAGGTGGTGTTCGCCAAGGACGGCCAGCTGAACCTGCTGGGCCTGTTCAAGCTGCCAGCCAGCGAACCCAAGCCGGCCGATCCCGATGCCAAGCCATTCCCCCTGCGGGTCGACCGCATCAAGCTCGCCAGCGGCTACGTGCACTTCCAGGACCTGCGCCCCAGCGAGCCCATCGAATTTCTCTACGACGCCCTCGATTTCGAGCTCAAAAACCTCAGCACCCTGCCCGACGACAGCGCCGACATGACCCTGGTGGCTGCCGGTCCAGCGGGCGGCCAGATCGACTGGACCGGTAATTTCAGCCTTTCTCCCATCGCCTCCGAGGGCAAGCTCAAGGTCACCGACGGCCAGATGAAAGCCTGGTGGCCCTACGTGCGCGATGCGGTGCCCCTGGTGCTTGAAGACGGCGTGCTCAACCTGAGTACCGACTACAAGCTCAACCTGGCCAAGGAAACCGAACTGCTGCTCAGCAACGTAGCGGTCAGCGTCGCGCCCTTCGCCATCAAGGCACCGGACGGCCGTCCGCTGGCGAAACTCGAACGCCTGGACGTCAGCGAAACCACGGTCGACCTTGCCAAACAGCAAGTGGTGGTAGGCAAGATCCGCAGCCAGAAGCTGGAAACCTGGGCGGCCCGCGAAGCCGACGGACAACTGGACTGGCAGAAACTCTTCGCCAGCCAGCCGGCCAAGCCGCAAGTCAAGGTCGAGCCGGCATCGGCCCCGGCCGCCGCCGATTCGCCGCCCGCCACGCCGCCAGCGCCAGGCAAGCCGTGGCAGGTACTGCTCAAAGATGTCCAATTGCGCAATTACCAGGTGCATCTGGCCGACCGCCAGGCGCAACCCAACGTGGCGCTGGAAGTCGGCCCGTTGAACCTGGATTTGCAGAACTATGACACCCTCAACGGCTCACCGTTTACCCTCAAGCTGGACACTGGCGTGGGTAAACAAGGCAAAATCCTGGCCGATGGCGAGGTCAACCTGAACCCGATCAGCGCCCGGCTCAAGGTCAAGACGCAAGACATCGACCTGCGCGTCGCTCAGTCCTATATCAACCCATTCATTCGTCTGGAGCTGCGCTCCGGGATGCTCGGCAGTGACCTGGCGGTCGACCTCAAGAGCACCGAGCCGCTGGCCTTTGCCGTCACTGGCCGCGCCCAGGTCGATCAATTGCACACCCTCGACACACTCAAGACCCGTGATTTCGTGAAGTGGCAGAGCCTGGTCCTCGAAGGCCTCAGCTATCAGCATGGCGACAGCCTGTCCATCGACAAGGTCAACCTGTTCCAGCCCTACGCGCGGTTCATGATCAACGACGACCGCACCACCAATGTCGACGACCTGCTGATCCCGCAACCGGTCGACGGTGGTGCGAAGAGCGCTGCGGCAAAACCGGCGTCCCAGGACAAGCCATTGGGTATCCACATCGGCGGGATCGCCATCAATGACGGCTCGGCCAACTTCGCCGACTTCAGCCTGACGCCTAATTTCGCCACGGCCATCCAGCAGCTCAACGGCCAGATCGGCACCATTGACAGTCGCCAGGCCAAGCCGGCCAGCGTCGACGTCAAAGGCAAGGTCGATCGCTATGCGCCAGTTACCATCAAAGGTGCCCTTACCCCCTTCGATCCGATGGCCAGCCTGGATATCGCCACCAGCTTCAAACGGGTCGAGCTGACCACTCTGACGCCCTACTCCGGCAAGTTCGCCGGCTATCGCATCCGCAAGGGCCGGCTCAATCTCGATCTGCATTACCGCATCACTAAGGGTCAGCTCCAGGCCGAAAACAAAGTGGTCGTCGAGCAGCTGCAATTGGGTGAAAAAGTCGACAGCCCGGACGCCGTGAGCTTGCCGCTGAAACTGGCCGTCGCGCTGCTCAAGGATTCCGAAGGCAAGATTTCCATTGAACTGCCGGTCACCGGCAACCTCAACGATCCGCAGTTCAGCGTCATGCCGATTGTCTGGCAGACCCTGCGCAACCTGGTGGTGCGTGCAGCCCAGGCACCATTCAAGCTCATCGGGGGGTTGGTGTCCGGTGGCGGTTCCGAGGACCTGGGCAGCGTAGCGTTCGCTCCGGGCTCCAGTGACCTGAGCAAGGAAAACGAAAGCGTACTCCTCAAGCTCTCCGAAGCCTTGGGCAAGCGCCCTGAGCTGCGTCTGGAGATCGAAGGCACCGCCGCCGAGAGCAGCGACGGCCCGCTGCTCGCCGCCCAGCGCCTGGAACGCGAATACCAGTACAACTACTACAAGATGCTGCAACGTCGCGGCGACAAAGTCCCGGCCCAGGCCTCGCTGCTGCAAGTGCTGGAGGATGAGAAGGCGCCGCTGCTCGAAGGCATCTATCGCACCCGTCTCAAGGCCCAGCCGCCGGCCGAATGGGCGCAGTTGGACAAAAAGGCCCGCACCGAAAAACTGCGCGAAGAGGTGATTAAGTTCTGGAGTGGCAGCGACGTACTGCTGCGTCAACTGGGCCAGGAGCGCGCCGGCAGCATCAAGGACTTCCTGGTGGACAAGGGCCGCCTGGCTGATGACCGCGTGTACTTCATCGATGCCAACCTCGGCCAGGCCGAGAGCGACGGCCGCGTGATCACCCCCATGCACCTGGATGCCGAATGAATATGAAATACCTGTACGGGCTGGGCCTGGGTCTGCTGCTCGCCACTCATCAAGCGTTCGCCGCCAATACCCTGCGCTGCGGCAGTCAGTTGATCAGTCTGGGCGATCGCGCCAGCGAAGTGCTGCAAAAATGCGGTGAACCAACGGGGCGGGATGACCTGGGCTACAAGCGCAGTGTCAATCGCCGGGAGGAATACCCGGTGGAGGAATGGACCTACGGGCCCAACAGCGGCATGTACCAGTACCTGCGTTTCGAAGGGAATCGGCTGGTGGAGATTACCAGCAAGCGTGGGCGCTGAAGGTCCGCGCTAGTCAATTGAATGATATTGTCGGTACCGGCGCCATCGCGAGCAGGCTCGCTCCCACAGGGTTCGGGTGTCTCAGCGCAATTCTCTGTGGGAGCGAGCCTGCTCGCGATAGGGGCACTTCAATCCCACAGGCAGTCCTGCAAAATCCCTTTCCAAAATAGAACAGGCCCCCCGACAGAAATGCCGGGGGGCCTGTGATGACCACATCCGTATGGCCTTTTGCATGGACCAGAGCAACGGCCCGCGTATGACTCAGCCCGCGCGCCGTGCCTTCTCCCGGTCCAGGCGAGAAGCTTGAGACTTACTCGGCTTTCAGGCCGTCAGCCGACACGGCCTTGACGCCTTTGATTTTCTTGGCAATCGAGACGGCCAGTTCTTTCTGCTTTTCAGTCACCGCCACGGTCGAGGACAGCGACACGACGCCTTTGTTGGTTTCAACTTTGATGTCGGAGCCTGGAACACCGTCTTCGGTCATCAGGTCAGCCTTGACCTTGGTGGTGATCCAAGTATCGGAGGTGGCTTCCTTCGCCTCGGTCACTTCGCCTGCGGCCAGCATCATTGGAGCCTGAGTTGCTTGAGTGGTCTCGGCGAAAGCGCTAGCCATGGACAGGGTCAGTGCAGTAGCAGCGGCGGCAGTGATAGCGAACTTCTTCATACGAGTAACTCCTGTTTTTCTCAGAAAACCGCCGGAAGTGCGTCCCGGCAGGGGTAACAGGAGTAGTGCGAAGGCTGTGCCAGTTTATAGATTAAAAATAATATCTTTCAAATCAAGGAGTTAAGCGAAGCGGCAATTTTTGGAATCATGCAAAATGCAAGACCGACCGATTTTTCAACATGCAACTTGCCGATTCCAGGCCTGCTCTAAGCTTATGAATTACGAAGTTTTTTGCGGCGGGGGAGCTGACTCCCCCGCCTCTGCAGCATCAGACGCCAGGGCAGCCGGTCGGCAGAAATTCCTTGGCGGCGTTGGAGGCGCAAGTCCATGCTCCGTTGGCATCACGGCTGAGGGTGATGGTCTTACCTGCCACGGCAGCTGGGGCGTTCTGGAGCGTACACACAATGGTGCCAGTACCCGCCGAGGCGGTCCCTGTGACGGCAACTGCGCAATTGCTGGTAGGCGTTGTGATGTTCATGTTGGTCGCTGTCGGGTTGACCCCCTGATTCATCTGATCCTCGTACGGTACCTTCAGCGCCGATATCTCACCGAGCCCGGCGGTAGCCTTCGCTCGCGCCTGGTACTTGGAATATTGCGGCAACGCAAAAGTCGCCAGGATGCCAATGATCGCTACAACGATCAGCAGCTCGATCAGGGTAAAACCATTTTGCTTGCTCATAGACATCTCCATAGCATGAGTCGAAGTCTCATGTCCTGAAGCGGCCGTTGCACGGCACATGCCAACCCTCCTCGGCCCCGCCGGCAGGGGGTTTCAGGACGCTTGAGGCCGATATCCCATACCTGCAACCGCACTATCTGACACTTTTTGTCACCCGGCCCCGCTGGTTTGGCGTCGACGCTTGACTACGCTATAAGTCATGAACTGTCCGCCGCCGGTATTCCCATGAATGACATCGCCCTCAGCGGCCTGACCAAGCAATTGGTACTGGCCGAACTGATCACCGAGCAGACTGCACAACAGGCCAATCAGCAAGCCCAACGCAGTCGCCTGCCCCTGGTCAGCTACCTGGTGCAGAACAAACTGGTGCAGAGCAGCCGGGTGGCGGAAATTGCCTCGGAGCATTTCGGCGTTGCCCTGTTGGACCTCAACAGCCTCGACAAGGAATCCCAACCCACGGGCCTGGTCAGCGAGAAACTGGTGCGCCAGCACCATGCCCTGCCGCTGTGGCGGCGCGGTAACAAGCTGTTCGTCGGCATCTCCGACCCCACCAATCATCAGGCCATCAATGACATCCAGTTCAGTACCGGGCTGACCACCGAAGCCATCCTGGTGGAGGATGACAAGCTCAGCGATGCCATCGAGAAATTCTTCGAGTCCAGTAGCACCGGCCTGGAAGGCATGGGCGACGTCGACCTCGACGGCCTGGACATCGAGTCGATCGACGACCACAAGCAAGACGCCATTGCCGGCCAGGATTCCGACGATGCGCCGGTGGTGCGCTTCGTCAACAAGATGCTGCTGGACGCGATCAAGGGCGGCTCCTCCGACCTGCACTTCGAGCCCTATGAAAAATCCTACCGGGTGCGGGTGCGTACCGACGGCATGCTGCGAGAAGTCGCCAGGCCGCCGATCCAACTGGCCACCCGTATTGCGGCGCGGCTGAAAGTCATGGCCAGCCTGGATATTTCCGAACGACGCAAGCCCCAGGACGGGCGCCTGAAAATGCGCCTGTCGAAAACCAAATCCATCGATTTCCGGGTCAACACCCTGCCCACGCTCTGGGGCGAGAAGGTGGTGATCCGGATCCTTGACCCCTCCAGTGCGCAAATGGGTATCGACGCCCTGGGCTACGAACCGGATCAGAAAGAGTTGTACGTCGCCGCCCTCAAACAGCCACAGGGGCTGATCCTGGTTACCGGGCCAACCGGCTCGGGCAAGACCGTCTCGCTCTACACCGGCCTGAATATCCTCAACACTGTGGACATCAATATCTCCACCGCCGAAGACCCGGTGGAAATCAACATGGAAGGCATCAACCAGGTCAACGTCAACCCACGCCAGGGGCTGGACTTTGCCCAGGCCCTGCGCTCGTTCCTGCGCCAGGACCCGGACGTGATCATGGTCGGCGAGATCCGTGACCTGGAAACCGCCGAGATCGCGATCAAGGCCGCCCAGACCGGGCATCTGGTGCTGTCCACACTGCACACCAACAGTGCCGCCGAAACCCTGATCCGCCTGCAGAACATGGGCATCCCAGGGTTCAACATTGCCACCGCGGTGCACCTGATCATCGCCCAACGGCTGGCGCGCAAGCTCTGCCCCCACTGCAAGAAGGCCATCCAGATCCCCGAGGAAACCCAGCTCAAGGAAGGCTTCCCCCGGGAACGCATCGGCTCCTTCACGATCTATGAGCCGGTCGGTTGCGACCAATGCAATCACGGCTACAAGGGGCGCGTGGGGGTCTACGAAGTGGTCAAGAACACACCCGAGCTGCAACGACTGATCATGGCCGAAGGCAATTCGCTGGAAATCGACCTGCAGATGCGCAAGGACGGTTTCAACGACCTTCGTACTTCCGGGCTGTTCAAAGTCATGCAGGGCCTCACCAGCCTCGAAGAAATCAACCGGGTCACCAAGGATTGAACATGGCGGTCAAGGCAGTCAAAACCGATGTCTACACTTGGGAAGGCAAGGATCGCAAAGGCACGAAAATGACCGGCGAGCTGGCGGGCCAGAGCCCGGCGCTGGTCAAGGCACAACTGCGCAAACAAGGGATCAATCCGGAGAAAGTCCGCAAGAAATCCACGTCGATATTCAGCAAGGGCAAGCGCATCAAACCGCTGGATATCGCCCTCTTCACCCGCCAGATGGCAACCATGCTCAAGGCTGGCGTGCCGCTGTTGCAGGCGTTCGACATCATCGGCGAAGGCTTCGACAACGCCAACATGCGCAAGCTGGTGGACGAGGTCAAACAGGAGGTCGCGGCGGGCAACAGCTTTGCCGCGTCACTGCGCAAGTGCCCGCAGTATTTCGACGAGTTGTACTGCAACCTGGTGGACGCCGGCGAGCAGGCGGGAGCCCTGGACACCCTGCTGGACCGGGTCGCGACCTATAAGGAAAAAAGCGAAGCGCTCAAGGCCAAGATCAAGAAAGCCATGACCTACCCCACCGCCGTGATAGTGGTCGCAGCGGTGGTGACCGGTATCCTGCTGGTCAAGGTGGTGCCGCAATTCGAGTCGGTGTTCTCGGGGTTCGGCGCAGAGCTTCCCGCGTTCACGGTGATGGTCATCGGCCTGTCGGAGTTCATGCAGCGGTGGTGGTACCTGCTGCTTGGCACGCTGGTCGGGGCGTTTTTCGCAGTGAAGTATGCGCTCAAGCGCTCCCAGCGTTTTCGTGACTGGCGCGATAAATGGCTGCTCAAGCTGCCGCTGGTAGGCGCGTTGATGTACAAGTCCGCCGTGGCCCGCTACGCCCGTACGCTCTCTACTACATTTGCCGCCGGCGTGCCCTTGGTCGAAGCCCTGGACTCGGTGTCCGGCGCCACTGGTAACGTAGTGTTCAAGCGGGCGGTGCAGCGTATCCGGCAGGATGTCTCGACCGGCATGCAGTTGAATTTCTCCATGCGTGCATCAGGGATCTTCCCGAACCTGGCGATCCAGATGACCGCCATTGGCGAAGAATCCGGTGCGCTGGACGACATGCTCGACAAAGTGGCGAGTTTTTATGAGGCCGAAGTGGACAATCTGGTGGACAACCTCACCAGCCTGATGGAACCCTTCATCATGGTGATCCTTGGCGTAGTCGTCGGTGGTCTGGTGGTTGCCATGTACCTGCCCATCTTCCAACTCGGCTCTGCGATCTGACATGCCCTTGAGCGAATTTTTCCTGCTCTATCCCCTGGCCTTCGTGCTCGCTGCGTTATTGCTCGGACTGATCGTCGGCAGTTTCCTCAACGTGCTGGCGTGGCGCCTGCCGAAAATGCTCGACCGCGAATGGCGCCTGCAAGCCCACGACCTGCTCGGCCTGCCGCCCGAGGCCCCAGGCCCGGTCTACAACCTGATGCTGCCCCACTCCGAGTGCCCACACTGCGGCCATCGCATCCGGGCCTGGGAAAACATCCCGCTGCTCAGCTACCTGATGCTGCGCGGGCGCTGCTCCAGCTGCGCAACCCCCATCGGCAAGCGTTATCCGCTGACCGAACTGGCCTGCGGCGCGTTGTCGGCCTTCGTCGCCTGGCATTTCGGCTTTGGCTGGCAGGCCGCAATGGTGCTGGTGCTGACCTGGGGCCTGCTGGGCATGAGCCTGATCGACATCGAGCACCAGTTGCTACCCGATACGCTGGTGTTGCCCCTGTTATGGCTGGGCCTGATCGTCAACAGCTTCGGGCTGTTCGTCACCCTGGACCAGGCGATGTGGGGCGCGGTGGCCGGCTACCTGGCGCTATGGTCGGTGTTCTGGGTGTTCAAATTGATCACCGGCAAGGAAGGCATGGGCTATGGCGACTTCAAACTACTGGCGATGCTGGGCGCCTGGGGTGGCTGGCAACTGCTGCCGCTGACATTGCTCTTGTCATCGCTAGTGGGGGCGCTGATCGGAGTCGTTGTGCTGCGGTTGCGCAACGCCCCGGGTTCGACGCAGATCCCTTTCGGGCCCTATCTGGTTATTGCCGGCTGGATTGCCTTGCTCTGGGGTGGTCAAATAACCGACTTCTATTGGCAGTCTGTCGGTTTCTGATGTCGATTCCCCAAGACCTTTTTTATGAGTAGCCCCGTGGAAAAACCCTGGATTCTCGGCCTGACCGGTGGCATTGGCAGCGGCAAGAGCGCGGCGGCCCAGCATTTCATCGACCTGGGTGTGCATGTCATCGACGCCGATCACGCGGCGCGCTGGGTGGTCGAACCCGGGCGCCCGGCGCTGGCGAAAATCGTCGGGCACTTTGGCCCCGGTGTGCTGCAAGCCGATGGCGCGCTGGATCGAGCGGCGTTGCGCAAGCTGATCTTCGAGAACGCCGATGAACGCCGCTGGCTGGAAGCACTGCTGCATCCGCTGATCGCGGAGGAAATTGCCCATCATCTGGCCCAGGCACAATCGGCCTACGCGATTCTGGTTTCGCCGCTGCTGATCGAGTCAGGGCAGTACGCCATGACCCAGCGGATCCTGGTGATCGATGCGCCGGAACAATTGCAGATCGAACGCACCTTGCAGCGCGACCAGACCAGCGAACAGCAGGTCCAGGCGATCCTCAAGGCCCAGTCCAGCCGCCAGGACCGCCTGAGCCATGCCGACGACGTGGTGGTCAACGACCGCGACCTCGCCTGGCTGCACAGCGAGGTCGAGCGCCTGCATCACTTTTACCTTAGTTTGCGTGGAGGCCAGTCATGAGCCAGACCCCAATCGTCAATTGCCCGACCTGCGGCGCCCCTGTGGAATGGAGCCCGGAGAGCAAATTCCGACCGTTCTGTTCCGATCGCTGCAAACTGATCGACCTGGGCGCCTGGGCGTCGGAAGAACACAAGATCCCGGTCAGCCCGGAGGCCGAGGATGAGCTGTTCAGCGAGGATTTCAATCCCCGCTCGCACCACTAAGGCCGCATGAAACCGTAGTCCTGCTCGTCGTCGAGGTTTTCCGCCAGGAAGCTCAACTCATCGGCCAGGTCTTCGACGCTGCGCACTGTCTTGCTCTGTTGCACGATGGCACTGAGCAAGGCACGCAGGCTCAGGCCCGGGTCGAAGCCGATCTCCATGGCCGCGTCGTGACTACGCCTGATCTCTTGTCTCGCCCACTCATAAACACTCATGGCTGTGCTCCTGGAAGTTTTCCAGAGCATGAGGGGCGGGTGGCGATGCGACCTTGATGTGAATCAAGGCTTGTCATCATCCTTCCAGGGTGCCGACAGATAGCGCGTACGGTTGAAGGTCTCCAGCCAGTCGGGACTGAATACCACCAGCGCACTGACCACCATGCCATTGATGAACGCCTCGGGGAAAATGATCAGCCACAGGTAACCAATGAAATCCCCCAACCAGTAGGGCATGGTGAAAACCCCGTCGTACCAGAGCAGACCCAGCCCCAACAGCAGACACAAAAGCGCCGAAAGCGCGGCCGCGAGAAATCCCGAGCAGAAGATATACACGAACAGGTTACGCGGCTGGGCCCGCTCCACCAGGATCGCGCAACACTCGGTGACCAGCACCGGCAGCAGGATCAGCAGCGCACCGTTGATGCCCAGCGCCGCCATGTCCTGGCGCCCCAGCAACACCAGGGCGAGCTGGGCAATGAGCCCACCGAGGATCGCCAGCGGCCAATCCAGCAGCAGGGTCACGGCGGTCATGCCAATGAAGTGATACGACACGCCCGTATCGAAATCCCGTCGCACCAGCCACAGCAGGAACAGCGCCAGGACGGTGCCGAACAACAGATGCTGGCGACGGCTGTCAGTGAACAGTTCGACCCACGGCGCCCGCCACACAGCCCAGGCCAATACCGGCACATAGATCAGCCAGCCGACCGTCAGTGTCTGCGGCGATAGCAGCTCGGCACCGATCATGGGACTACTCCTTTTGCTTGTCCTTGCATAAACAGCCTGGTGTGGCGAGGAAGCTTGCTCCCGCTGGGCTGCGAAGCAGACCTAAAGAATTTGCGACCGCTTCGCGCTCGAACGGGAGCAAGCTCCCTCGCCACGGTGACTTCAGACCAGCAGTCTACCCCCTCATAACGTCCATTAATCACCGCGACGCTTTCAGCTTGTCGCAATTGAACGCTAAGCTTGGGCTCATGGATGATTCCGATTATTTACGCCTGCTGACCATCGCGGCCGAGCAAGCCAACGCCTTTCTCTCCAATGCCCGCAAATGGGAGCGTGAGCGTTGGGTCTGCCAGCGACTGCTGCAAGGGCTTAACGTGCCTTATCGCGCCGATGAGTTTGCCCCGGCGGGCGAGCCCCCGGACGTCCTGTTTCGCGACGCCAATTTCGAGGTGTTCTTCGTACTCGATGAAGGCCGGCGCCTCAATGACGAATGGCGCGATGAGCTGCAACGCCGCCGCAGTGCGTTTTCCCTGAGCCAGCTGGTGCGCCGCGAAGCCAAGCCGCGACGGATCCCGGCCAATGAGTTCCTGCTGCGCCTGGCCCCGACCCTGCGCAAGAAGGCCCACAACTACACCGAGCGCGGCATGGACCTGGGCGATCTGGACATCATTGCCTTCGCCAGCCTCAAGCGCGAAGTACTGGACCTCAACAGTCATTTTCCACCGCCCACCGAGTACTTGCGCCAGGGCTGGCGGTCCCTGTCGCTGGTCGGCCCGACCTTTGCCCGGGTGCTGTTCGCCCACCCCGACGCACCGGACTTCCTGCGCAGCAACCTGGGCCGCAGCATTGTGTTCGACGTCGGGATCAGCCTGTAGACTTGCGACAGACACCGGCACGTGTACGCTCACCTGATGAACGGCTACGCTGCATTAATGCCACGGAGCGGACGTTGTAGCGTCTGCACCTTTCGCAACGTCTACCTGACGAGGCCTTTATGACCAGCCGCCTGAACCCGGATGACCAGAAGCATGTCGAAGAGTACCTGCAACTGTCCCAGCACCAAGTCGAGCGCCGGCCTTTCCGGCCGTGGATGCTCCTGGTGGTGGTAGTGGCCGTGACCATCGGCCTGGGCCTGTTGAGCCGACTGATCAGTTACCTGACGCTATGAGCGGGTGTCGTACTTCACAGATACGTTTCTTTTTGTGCAGCACGACACCCAGGCTCGCGGGGGTAACGGCACCGATTTCCTTTAGCCTTGCGAGATATCCCCATGACTCACCGTATTGTTATCGTCGGCGGCGGCGCCGGCGGCCTGGAGTTGGCTACCCGTCTGGGTAAGACTCTGGGCAAGCGCGGCACGGCCAGTGTGATGCTGGTCGACGCGAACCTGACCCACATCTGGAAACCCCTGCTGCACGAAGTGGCCGCCGGTTCCCTGAACTCTTCCGAAGACGAACTCAACTATGTCGCCCAGGCCAAATGGAACCACTTCGAGTTCCAGCTCGGGCGCATGAGCGGACTGGATCGGCAACTGAAGAAAATCCAGCTGGCCGCCACTTATGACGAAGCGGGCGTCGAGCTGTTGCCGGCCCGGGAGCTGGCCTACGACACCTTGGTCATTGCCGTCGGCAGCACCACCAATGACTTTGGCACCGAAGGCGCGGCACAACATTGCCTGTTCCTCGACACCCGCAAACAGGCCGAGCGCTTCCACCAGCAGTTGCTCAACCATTACCTGCGCGCCCACGCCGGCCAGACCGATGCGGTAGAGCGCATCAGCGTTGCCATTGTCGGTGCCGGCGCGACCGGCGTCGAACTGGCCGCCGAGCTACATAACGCGGCCCATGAACTGGCGGCCTACGGGCTGGACCGGATCAAGCCGGAAAACATGCACATCACCCTGATCGAAGCCGGGCCGCGCGTCCTGCCGGCATTGCCCGAGCGCATCAGTGGACCTGTGCACAAGACCCTGGAGAAACTCGGCGTCAATGTCATGACCAACGCCGCCGTCAGCCAGGTGACCGCCGACAGCCTGATCACCGCTGACGGCAAAGTGATCGATGCGAGCCTCAAGGTCTGGGCGGCTGGAATTCGTGCACCGGGGTTCCTCAAGGACATCGACGGACTGGAGACCAATCGCATCAATCAGTTGCAGGTCCTGCCTACGTTGCAGACCACCCGCGACGAGAACATCTTCGCCTTCGGCGACTGCGCCGCTTGCCCGCAACCGGGCAGCGACCGCAACGTACCGCCCCGCGCCCAGGCCGCGCACCAGCAGGCATCGCTGC
This sequence comes from Pseudomonas sp. SMV71, assembly GCF_052042015.1. Lineage (NCBI taxonomy): Bacteria > Pseudomonadati > Pseudomonadota > Gammaproteobacteria > Pseudomonadales > Pseudomonadaceae > Pseudomonas > Pseudomonas sp. SMV71. Next base: position 45,059 of record NZ_JBKGGU010000020.1, read on the forward strand.
TGGCCAGATCCCTGAAGCTGCGAATCGAGGGCAAGGCCCTGCCGCATTACAAGTACACCGACTACGGTTCGCTGATCTCGCTGTCGCGCTTCTCGGCGGTGGGCAACCTGATGGGCAACCTTACCGGCAGCGTAATGCTCGAAGGCTGGCTGGCGCGGATGTTCTACGTGTCGCTGTACCGCATGCACCAGATGGCGCTGTACGGCACGTTCCGCACGGCGATGCTGATGCTGGGGAGCAAGATCGGACGCGGGACCGAGCCTCGGCTGAAGTTGCACTGAACCTGACGCACCGCTATCGCGAGCAGGCTCGCAGTGAGCCGAGTACCCACAGGAGAATGCACTCTCTGTGGGAGCGAGCCTGCTCGTGATGACGGCAGTACAGTCATATCCAGTCTCGGGCAGAATCACTGCCCGAGCCCGCCATCGATCACACCTGAAACCGCTGCACCATGGTGCGCAACGAATTCGCCAGTTTCGACAGTTCATGGCTGGACGCACTGGTCTGGTCTGCGCCGGTGGCCGAGCGCACCGACAGATCACGGATGTTCACCAGGTTGCGATCGACCTCACGGGCCACCTGAGCCTGTTCTTCCGCTGCGCTGGCGATCACCAGATTGCGCTCATGGATTTCACTGACCGAGGCGGTGATGGTCTGCAATGCCTCTCCTGCCCGCTCCGCCATCGCCAGGGTGCTGGCGGCGCGCGTCGAGCTGGCCTGCATCGAGTTCAGCGCCTGGGTTGCGCCGCTGCGCATGCCCTGGACCATCTGTTCGATTTCCTGGGTCGATTGCTGCGTGCGATAAGCCAGCGCTCGCACTTCATCCGCCACCACCGCAAACCCGCGACCGCTTTCCCCGGCCCGGGCCGCCTCGATGGCGGCGTTGAGGGCCAGCAGATTGGTCTGCTCGGCGATGGCCCGGATCACGTCCAGCACCTTGCCGATATCCTGTGACTGGTTCGCCAGGGACTGCACCAACCCACCCGTCACCTCCACGTCGTTGGCAAGTGCGCCAATTGCGTCCACCGTGTCGCTGACCCGCTGCTGGCCCAGGGACGCCGACTCACTGGATTGACGCGTGGCGTCGGAGGTGGACACCGCGTTGCGCGCCACCTCTTCCACGGCCGTGGTCATTTCGGTGACGGCCGTGGCGGCCTGCTCGATTTCGTTGTTCTGCTGTTGCAGGCTCTGGGTGCTGTCGAGGGTCACGACGTTCAGTTCATCGGCCGCCGTCGCCAGCCGCGTCGCCGACCCGCTGATGCTCTGCAACGTATCGCGCAGATTCTGCTGCATTGTGGCCAGGGCCTTGAGCAAGCGGCTCACTTCGTCGTTGCCATGGGTTTCGATCGGCCGGGTCAGGTCACCTTCAGCCACGCTCTCTGCGGCGTGCAGCGCCTCCCCCAGGGGCTTGACGATGCTGCGGGTCAACAACATCGCCAGGGCCACCGTCGCCAGGGCGGCCAGGACGATGAACAGGCTGACGATCATGCGGGAATTGGCGTAGTGCTCCTGGGACTTCTGGCTCTCGATGGCGACCTGCTTGGAGAACAGCTCCGCCAGATCGTTGAGCTGTTTGCCGGAACCGTCCACCACGGTCTTCATGTCCACCAGCAGCAGCTTGATCAGTTCGTCTCGACGCCCTTGTTCCGCGAGGATGAACGATTGCGCGATACCCGCACGGTAGGCAGCGAAGGTCTGCTTGAACTGGTCGTAGAGCGCTTTGCCCTCGGGGGTCACAACGAGCTTTTCGTAATTGGCGATTTTTTCGCTCAGTTCCTTGTCGCGGACGTCCATCTGCCCACGGTAGACCGAGGTATTCTTCGGATCCTGGTCCAGGGCCATGCGCAGGGAGATGGTGCGAATGCGCAGCATCCATTCGCGAATTTCGTCACCGCCACGAATACTCGGCAGCCACTGGGTTTCCACCGCCACTTCGCTGTCGCGGATGCTCGACATCTGCCCCAGCGCAAATACCCCGAGCAAGGCCACCAACAGGGCAATCAAGGCAAAACCCAACGCGGCACGGCGCGCAATATTCAACTGACGGAGAAACATAATGGAATGCCTTTTTATTGTTGGCGTGAAGTGGGTTCGAGGCCCTATCCGCGATTTATCGGCTAGTTGTACGACAACTTGAAGCCTTGGGCTTTTTCGCAGGCAAAAAAAATCCCCGCACCTTTCGATACGGGGATCTTCAATATGGTCGGGGTAAGGGGATTCGAACTCCTGACATCCTGCTCCCAAAGCAGGCGCGCTACCGGACTGCGCTATACCCCGGTAAAAAAAAGGCGACCTCTGCAAGTCGCCTTCCTCGATCAGCGCTTTTGGCCTCTGATCTTAAGATTCGATTCCAGCGAACTGGTCTCAAAAATGGTGGGTCGTGTGGGATTCGAACCTACGACCAATTGGTTAAAAGCCAACTGCTCTACCAACTGAGCTAACGACCCAAATATGGTCGGGGTAAGGGGATTCGAACTCCTGACATCCTGCTCCCAAAGCAGGCGCGCTACCGGACTGCGCTATACCCCGATTGAAATGGCTCCGTGACCAGGACTCGAACCTGGGACCCAATGATTAACAGTCATTTGCTCTACCGACTGAGCTATCACGGAACTGATATTTCAAGTTACAACGTTGAAGCTTGTCGAATCTCGCTTCAACCTCTTCGACCCGTCTGCATCGCTGCGTTCGTGTGTCTGAGGCGCGCTATTCTACAATCTTCAAAACCGCTGTCAACCCCCTAAATTGCTTTCAAGACAATGATTTGCAACTTATTTTGGATTGCTTCCCAGTGAGAAGTAACCCTTCGGGTGACTGACTGCGGGGCGCACTTTACAAGCCTTTTCCTTTGAGTTCAACGGCCTGATGAAAAAAATGGCCTCGCAACGCGAGGCCATTTGGTCAGCGCACGTGCAGACCGTCAGTTGAAGACGATTTCGTCGTTTTCCACCGTGCCGGTCACGGTTTCCCCCGGCATGAAACGACCGGACAGAATCAGTTGCGCCAGCGGGTTCTCGATCCAGCGCTGGATCGCCCGTTTCAGCGGCCGGGCGCCATACACCGGGTCGTAGCCCACCGCAATCAGCTTGTCCAAGGCCTCGTCGCTCAATTGCAGCTTGAGCTCGCGCTCGGTGAGACGACTGCGCAGGCGACCCAGCTGAATCTCGGTGATGCCGGCAATCTGATCGCGAGCCAACGGCTCGAAAATCACCACTTCGTCGACCCGGTTGATGAACTCCGGCCGGAAGTGGATGGAAATCGCATCCATTACCGCAGCACGCTGCGCTTCGCGGTCGCCCACCAGCTCCTGGATCTGCGCCGAGCCGAGGTTGGAAGTCATCACGATCACCGTGTTGCGGAAATCCACCGTACGCCCGTGGCTGTCGGTCAGGCGACCGTCCTCCAGCACTTGCAGCAAGATATTGAACACGTCCGGATGAGCCTTCTCGACCTCGTCGAGCAGGATCACCGAGTATGGCTTGCGACGCACCGCCTCGGTCAGGTAACCGCCCTCTTCGTAACCGACGTAACCCGGTGGTGCACCGATCAGCCTGGCCACGGAGTGTTTCTCCATGAACTCGGACATGTCGATGCGCACCATGGCCTCTTCAGTGTCGAAGAGAAATTCGGCCAGGGCCTTGCACAGCTCGGTTTTACCGACACCGGTCGGGCCGAGGAACATGAACGAACCGCTCGGACGGTTAGGGTCCGACAACCCGGCGCGGGACCGGCGCACGGCGTTGGCCACCGCCACCACCGCTTCTTCCTGGCCGATCACGCGCTGGTGCAGCAGGCTTTCCATCTTCAACAGCTTGTCACGCTCGCCTTCGAGCATCTTCGAGACCGGGATCCCGGTCCACTTCGAGACCACCTCGGCGATCTCTTCTTCGGTGACCTTGCTGCGCAACAACTGGTTTTCGCTCTTGCCGTGCTGGTCGACCATCTGCAGGCTGCGCTCCAGATCCGGGATCACCCCGTACTGCAACTCGGCCATGCGGTTGAGATCACCTTTGCGGCGGGCCGCTTCCAGTTCCTGGCGGGACTGTTCGATCTTCTGCTGGATCTGCGCCGAACCCTGGACTTCGGCCTTTTCCGAGTTCCAGACTTCCTCGAGATCGGAATACTCACGTTCGTGACGAACGATTTCTTCCTGCAACTTCTCAAGACGTTTCTTCGCCGCTTCGTCGCTTTCCTTTTTCAGGGCCTGGGATTCGACCTTGAGTTGAATCAGGCGCCGCTCCAGGCGATCCAGCACTTCGGGCTTGGAGTCGATTTCCATGCGGATGCGGCTGGCGGCCTCGTCGATCAGGTCGATAGCCTTGTCCGGCAACTGACGGTCGGTGATGTAGCGATGACTCAGCTTGGCCGCCGCGATGATCGCGCCATCGGTGATCGCCACCTTGTGGTGCACCTCATAGCGCTCTTTCAGGCCGCGCAGGATGGCGATGGTGTCTTCTTCGCTCGGCTCGTCCACCAGCACTTTCTGGAAGCGCCGCTCGAGGGCCGCGTCCTTTTCAATGTACTGGCGGTATTCATTGAGAGTGGTCGCGCCGACGCAGTGCAACTCGCCACGAGCCAGCGCGGGCTTGAGCATGTTGCCGGCGTCCATCGAGCCCTCGCCCTTGCCCGCACCGACCATGGTGTGCAATTCGTCGATGAACAGGATGATCTGTCCTTCCTGCTTCGACAGTTCATTGAGCAGGGCCTTGAGCCGTTCTTCGAACTCGCCACGGTACTTGGCACCGGCAATCAGTGCCCCCATGTCCAGGGACAGCAGGCGCTTGCCCTTGAGGCCATCCGGCACTTCGCCATTGATGATGCGCTGGGCCAGGCCTTCGGCGATGGCAGTTTTACCCACGCCCGGTTCACCGATCAGCACCGGGTTGTTCTTGGTACGCCGTTGCAATACCTGGATCGTGCGGCGGATTTCGTCGTCACGGCCGATCACCGGGTCGAGCTTGCCCTCTTCGGCGCGCTTGGTCAGGTCGACGGTGTACTTGTCCAGTGCCTGACGGGACTCCTCGTGGTTGGCGTCGTTCACCGCCTCGCCGCCACGCAGGTTGTTGATGGCATTTTCCAGGGCCTTCTTGCTCACACCCTGGCCGAGCAACAGTTTGCCCAGCTTGCTGTTCTCGTCCATGGCGGCGAGCAGCACCAGTTCGCTGGAAATGAACTGGTCGCCCTTCTGCTGGGCCAGACGGTCGGCCTGGTTGAGCAGGCGCGCCAGGTCCTGGGACATGTTCACATCGCCAGTGGGGTTCTGGATCTTGGGCAAATGGTCGAGTTCTTTCGCCAGCTCTTTGCGCAGGCTGTTGACGTCAAAGCCCACCTGCATCAGCAGGGGCTTGATGGAACCGCCTTGCTGTTCGAGCATGGCCTGCATCAAATGCGCCGGCTCGATACCGGGATGGTCCAGGCCGACCGCCAGTGATTGGGCGTCGGACAGGGCCAATTGCAGTTTGCTGGTTAAACGGTCAATACGCATAGGGTCACCTTCCTTTTGAGCAGGCCGGACCTGAAAACCGTCCTGAATGAAGAAACCTGCCAGATACCGTTATAGATGTGGTCGATTCTGGAAGTTTCAAGCGGCGCTCTGTTGACGCAGATCAGTCAGTGAAGACCTGTTGGGCGAACCCACTGCGTCAGGTTGGTAAAAGGTTAGCTGACACACCGCGTCGCGAGCAGGCTCGCTCCCACAAGGGATTGCGGCATATACGAAGGCTCAGTCATCCGGAAACCCGTGGGAGCGAGCCTGCTCGCGATTGCGGTCTTACATTCGATACCACCATCGCTGAAACGGACTGGGTCAACCGGACAACCTCTATTGCTCGATCCAGACCAGGGATGCGAAGCGACCGGTGCGCGGATTGCGCCGGTAGGAAAAGAAGCGCGGATCGGACACGGTGCACATACCGCCACCATAGACCGCCGTGACCCCGCGCGCGGCCAGGCGCAGTCGCGCAAGGGCATAGATGTCGGCGAGGAATTTGCCGACGTTGTGGCTGGGCACGAAGGCTTTCGCGGCCTCGGGCTGAACGGCCATGAACGCTTCACGCACCTCGGCGCCGACTTCGAAGGCCTGCGGGCCGATGGCCGGGCCGAGCCAGGCGAGGATTTGATCCGCTGGCATCGCAAGCCTATCGAGGGTGGCCTCCAGCACGCCGTTCACCAGCCCGCGCCAACCGGCATGAGCCGCCGCGACGCGGGTGCCGGCGCGATTGCAGAACAGCACGGGCAGACAGTCCGCCGTCATCGCCGTGCAAGCGATACCCGGCGTGGCGGTCCAGCTGGCATCGGCGGTCATGACCTGTGCCGGGTCGGCCTCGACCACCTCGATCCCGTGGACCTGTTGCAGCCAGGCCGGACGCATGGCGAATCGGCCAGTAAGACGGCGGCGGTTTTCAGCGACGGCCTGCGGATCATCGTCCACATGGTTGCCAAGGTTGAGGCTGTCGAACGGCGCCAGGCTGACGCCGCCCGCACGGGTGGTAACGCAGGCCTTGACCCGGTCCGGCGCGGGCCAGTCGGGTATCAGCCAGGCACTCATCCGACGAACGCCTCGCGATCCTGCTTGAGCAATGTCAGCAGCCAGACGAAGTCATCCGGCAAGGGTGATTCCCAGCTCATGCGCTTACCGCTGGTCGGATGATCCAGCTCCAGGAACCGCGCGTGCAGGGCCTGGCGCGGGAAGTTCTTCAGCGACTCGACCATCGTCACGCTGGCGGCTGGCGGAATGCGGAAACGACCGCCGTAGGCCGGATCGCCCACTAACGGGAAGTTGATATGGGCCATGTGCACGCGGATCTGGTGGGTACGACCGGTTTCCAGCTTGACCCGCACATGGGTGTGGGAGCGGAAGCGTTCGAGCACGCGGTAATGGCTGACTGCCGGCTTGCCGCCTTCCATCACGGCCATGCGCTGGCGCTGCTGGCCATGACGACCGATCGGCGCGTTGATCTTGCCACCGGCGGTGACCACGCCAATCACGATGCATTCATAGATACGGCTGACGCTGCGGCTTTGCAGTTGTGCAACCAGCTGTGTCTGGGCCTGGATGGTCTTGGCGACCACCATCAGGCCGGTGGTGTCCTTGTCCAGGCGATGGACGATGCCGGCACGCGGGACATTGATGATGTCCGGCACGTGGTGCAGCAGGGCATTCAACAAGGTGCCATCGGCATGGCCGGCGGCCGGGTGCACCACCAGGCCAGCCGGTTTGTTGATGACCAGGATGTCGTCATCTTCGTAGACGATGTCCAGGGCGATGTCCTGGGCAACCCATTCACCCTGGGCCTCCTGCTCGGCGGTCAGCTCGAGGATGGCGCCGCCGTGGACGATGTCGCGCGGGCGCACGACCGCCCCATCCACCGTCAGGCGGCCGTCCTTGATCCAGGCGGAAAGGCGCGAGCGCGAATGCTCGTCGAAGAGTTGGGCGGCGACTTGATCGAGGCGTTGGCCGCCCAATTCGGACGGCACCTCTGCGCGGAGTTCTATTTTATCGGACATGCTCGGACTGGGCGTCGGCACAGCCTTTGGTTTCGGCTGCGCGCTTGTGGTTAAATACGGCGTCTTTTGCCCCGAGGCTTTTCAACGGGGCGCTCATCATAACAGGACGGCCCCGCCCAAGACAGCGGCCGTCATAGGGACGCAAGCCGCCATGCAAGTGAAACACCTGCTGCTGATCGCCATCCTCGCATTGACCGCTGCTTGCTCATCGAAGGAAGTCGTAGACGAAAACCTGAGCGAAGTCGAACTGTACCAACAGGCTCAGAAAGACCTGGACAACAACAGCTACACCAGCGCCACCGCCAAGCTCAAGGCCCTGGAGTCGCGTTATCCGTTCGGTCGCTACGCCGATCAGGCTCAACTGGAGCTGATCTACGCCAACTACAAGAACGCCGAGCCGGAAGCTGCCAAGTCCGCCGCCGAGCGTTTCATTCGTCTACATCCGCAGCACCCGAACGTCGATTACGCTTACTACCTCAAGGGCCTGACCTCCTTCGACCAGGATGTCGGCCTGCTGGCGCGCTTCCTGCCGCTGGACATGACCAAGCGTGACCCGGGCGCTGCGCGCGACTCCTACAATGAGTTCGCCCAGCTGACCAGCCGCTTCCCCAACAGTCGCTACTCGCCGGACGCCAAGCAGCGCATGATCTACCTGCGCAACCTGCTGGCCTCCTACGAGATCCACGTGGCCGACTACTACCTGACCCGTCAGGCCTACGTCGCCGCCGCCAACCGTGGCCGCTACGTGGTGGAAAACTTCCAGGAAACCCCTTCGGTGGGCGACGGCCTGGCGGTGATGACCGAAGCCTACCAGCGCCTGCACCTGGACGACCTGGCGGCCACCAGCCTGGAAACCCTGAAGCTGAACTACCCGGACCACCCATCGCTGGTGGACGGCCAGTTCACGCCGCGGGTCGACGAAGCCGACAACCGCTCGTGGCTGAGCAAGGCGACCCTGGGCCTGATCGAATCCCGTCCACCGCTGCCGCCGGGCGAAACCCGCGCCAACCAGGACGTTCAGCGTCAGTTCCAGGACGCCAAGGAAGCCATTCCGAACGAGCTCAAGCCCAAGGACGAAAACGGCGACGTGATCGAGGAAGAAGAGCCGCAGAACGAGTCCAGCGACCGGTCCTGGTTCAGCCATCTGACCTTCGGCCTGTTCGACTGACGCCGAGGCAGCAATCATAAAGGGAGACCCGGCGGTCTCCCTTTTTTGTGCCTGTGTTTTATTGCGCTGGGCGCCGTTCCTATCCTTGGCTAAAATGCCGGATCATCAGCCGAAAAGCCGCCCATCATGCTTCGTTTACTGTTCTGGATCGCCCTGATTGCCGCCGCGGTATGGTTCTGGCGCAAGTACAAGGGCGCGTCCGCCGCCCCTCGCACCTCCCGCGAGCGCGACGCAACGCCGGTGGTCCGCTGCGCCCAGTGCGGCGTACACCTGCCCCGCGACCGGGCGCTGGCCCTGGAACAACAGTGGTATTGCAGCCAGGCTCATCTTGAGCAAGGCCCGGATCCTCGTGGCCACTGAGGCTTCGAGCCCGCGCCTCAAACAGACGCAGCGCCTGCTGCGTCTCTATCACCTGTACCGCCTGAGCATCGGCATCACACTGGTGCTGCTGATTTCCAGCAACATGGACAACCGGTTGCTGGAATTCGCCAACGACGACCTGCTGCGCAGTGGCAGCTGGTTGTATCTTGTGCTGAATATCCTGCTGGTGGTGTTCCTCGAAAACACCCGCCACCCTGCCCGTCTGTTCGGCCTGACGCTTGCCGATGTGCTGTTGCTCTCATGGCTGTTCTATGTCGCGGGCGGCGCCCCCAGCGCCATCGGCAACCTGATCATCGTCTCGGTCGCCATCGGCAATACGCTGCTGCGTGGCCGGCTGGGCTTGCTGATCGCGGCCGTGGCGACGCTCGGCATCGTAGGCTCCAGCTTCTTCCTGGGTTTGAGCGACTCGAACCGTCCCAGCAACTATCTACAGGCCGGCACCCTGGGGGCGTTGTGCTTCGCCGCAGCCCTGTTGGTGCAAGGCCTTAACCGACGCCTGGAAGCCAGCGAAACCCTGGCCGAGCGACGGGCCAGCGAAGTGGTCGGCCTGGAAGCGCTCAATGCCTTGATCCTGCAGCGCATGCGCACCGGCATTCTGGTCCTCGATCGTCAGCGCCGGGTGCAACTGGCCAACGAGAGCGCGCTGCACCTGTTGGGCATGCACGACCTGGTCGGCCAGCAGATCGACGACTATTCCAGCGCTCTGGTCGAGCGGCTGCAATTGTGGCTGAACAACCCCAGCCTGCGTCCACCCAGCCTGACCGTCAGCGGCACCGGCCTGACCTTGCAGCCGAGTTTCATTGCCCTGGGGTACGACGACCAGCGCCAGATCCTGGTCTTTCTCGAAGACCAGGCCCAGGTTGCCCAGCAGGCCCAGCAATTGAAACTGGCGTCGCTGGGACGACTCACCGCCGGCATCTCCCATGAAATCCGCAATCCGCTGGGGGCGATCAGCCACGCAGCGCAACTGCTGCGTGAGTCCGAGGAACTGAACGCTGCGGATCGGCGTCTGACGCAGATTATTCAAGATCACTCCCAACGAATGAATCGCGTCATTGAAAATGTCCTGCAACTGTCCCGCCGCCAGACCTCCACGCCCCAGCGCCTGGACCTGCGCACCTGGCTCGAACAATTCGTGCGCCGGACACGCGAGCATGCGGGCGAACAGCAATTGCACCTGAGCATAGACCCAGGCGACTACGTCACGTTGATGGACCCGGACCAACTGACCCAAGTGCTCGACAACCTGCTGCGCAACGCCTGGCGCCACAGTGCCATGCTCCATGAACCGGCCGAGGCCTGGCTGAAACTGTTCATCGACCCCCATAGCCAGTTGTCCACCCTGGACATCATCGACAATGGCCCCGGTGTGACGCCGCAGCAGCAGGCGCACCTGTTCGAACCCTTCTTCACCACCAGCAGCCAGGGCACCGGCCTTGGGCTCTATCTGTCCCGTGAGCTGTGCGAAAGCAACCAGGCCCGCCTAGACTTCAAACCACGCCAAGGCGGCGGTTGCTTTCGCATTACCTTTGCTCACGGACGGAAACAGATTTGAATACTCGCTCACGGCAACGAATCCTGATCGTCGATGACGAACCGGACATCCGCGAACTCCTGGACATCACCCTGGGAAGGATGAAACTCGACACCCGCAGCGCCAAGAACCTCGCCGAAGCCCAGGGTCTGCTGGCAGACGAGGCATTCGACCTGTGCCTGACCGACATGCGCCTGCCCGACGGCACCGGCCTGGAACTGGTGCAACACATCCAGCAGCGCTACCCGCAATTGCCGGTGGCGATGATCACCGCCTACGGCAGCCTGGAAACCGCCATCGACGCCCTCAAGGCCGGTGCTTTCGACTTCCTGACCAAGCCGGTCGACCTGGCGCGCCTGCGCGAGCTGGTCAACAGCGCCCTGCGCCTGCCGGTCGCAACGCCGACCACGACCATCGAACGTCGTCTGCTGGGCGACTCACCGCCGATGCGCAACGTGCGCAAGCAGATCGAAAAACTCGCCCGCAGCCAGGCACCGGTGTACATCAGCGGGGAATCGGGTTGCGGCAAGGAACTGGTCGCGCGGTTGATCCATGACCAGGGCCCTCGTTCAAGCCAGGCGTTCGTGCCGGTCAACTGTGGGGCGATTCCCACCGAGTTGGTGGAAAGCGAATTCTTTGGCCATCGAAAAGGCAGCTTCAGCGGCGCCATCGAAGACAAGCCCGGGTTGTTCCAGGCCGCTCAGGGCGGAACCCTGTTTCTCGATGAAGTGGCCGACCTGCCGTTGGCGATGCAAGTGAAGCTGCTGCGAGCGATCCAGGAAAAGGCCGTGCGCGCCATCGGCGGCCAGCAGGAGGAAGTGGTGGATGTGCGCATCCTCTGCGCCACCCACAAAGACCTCGACGCCGAAGTCACCGCCGGTCGCTTCCGCCAGGACTTGTACTACCGACTGAACGTGATCGAACTGCGCGTCCCGCCCCTGCGCGAGCGCCGCGAAGACATCGAACCGCTGGCCAACCATATGCTTCAGCGCCTGGCGACCAGCACGGGCAGCCCGGCAGTCAAGCTGCATCCCAAAGCCCTCGAAGCCCTGCTGAACTACCGTTTTCCCGGCAACGTGCGCGAGCTGGAGAACATGCTCGAACGGGCCTACACCCTGTGCGAACACCAACAGATCGAAGCCGACGACCTGCGCCTGGCCGAGGGCAGCAATGGGGATACAGCCAATCCAGAACTGACTCAGGTCGACAACCTGGAAGACTATCTGGAAAACGTCGAACGCAGACTCATCCTCCAGGCCCTGGAAGAAACCCGCTGGAACCGCACGGCGGCGGCGCAACGCTTGAAACTATCGTTTCGGTCAATGCGGTATCGGTTGAAGAAGTTGGGGTTGGATTAGCACAGCCGCAGGGCTGACAGTGCCCGCCGTGGCGAGGGAGCTTGCTCCCACTGGGCTGCGAAGCAGACCCGAATCCTGACACCTCGGTGTGCCAGATGGATCTGCGTTGCTGCTCATTGGGGCTGCTGCGCAGCCCAGCGGGAGCAAGCTCCCTCGCCACGGGTAGGTGTCTGTCTTGGGAGCCCGAGCGGTGCCCTCTAGGCTTCAGTCACCAGGACTCCCTCACCCAGCACTTGATTAGCCAGCAACTCGCCCAGTTCAATCAGTTGCCGTACAGCCAAGGCAATACGTCGTCGCGAGCCATCCAGATAGGCCGCCTCGCTTTTGCTTTGCTTTTGCTTTTGCTTTTGATCTGGGCGCCCCGTTAACCACAAGGGCCGAACGCAGGTGTTGCGTAGTGGGCATCCCGGCATGGATGCCGGGATAGCCGCGCAGGGCCATGGAGGGCCCATCGCGGCGGGCCCACGGAGCAATGCCGGAGTGAGGGAACACCGAGCGTAAGCGAGGTGCCCAGTGGTGGGGCAAGAGCGTTTTGCTTACTTTTGCGCTTCTCAAAAGTGAGCCGCCGTCAGGGCGGAACCCTAAGCCGCCGTTACCGCAGAAATGGATATGTACTCGGTCAACAGAACCGCGACCGACAATCAGGCCGCCATCGCGAGCAAGCTCGCTCCCACAATTGAATCAGCGTACGACCGAGAGAGATAGGTCAACTGTCTTCGCGAGCAAGCTTTGCTCCCACGGAGTGCTCCCCCAAAGTGAAAGGCCACCCGCCTGCCCCTACAACCGCCCCGCCGGCGCATAAGGCGCAGGATCAATCACCGGCTCCCGCCCCAACATCACATCGACAAACAACTGACACGAAGCCGGCGCCAACACCAACCCATTGCGATAATGCCCACAGTTCAGCCACAAGCCCGCAAACCCCGGCACTTCGCCGATGTACGGAATACCCTCCGGCGATCCGGGTCGCAATCCGGCCCAGTGCCCCACCACCTCAGCCTCGGCCAGCGCCGGGATCAGCTGTTGCGCCGAGGCCTTCAGACTCTCCAGCGCAACATCGGTCGGCGTCTTGTCGAAACCTTCATGCTCCAGGGTGCTACCGACCAGAATATGCCCATCGCGACGCGGTATCGCATAGCGCCCCTTGGCCAGGACCATGCTCGACAGGAAATCCGACGCGCACTTGTACAGAATCATTTGCCCCTTGACCGGTTCGACTGGCAATTTGAGCCCCAACGTCTTGAGCAACTCACCGCTCCAAGCTCCCGCAGCCAGCACCACCTGATCGCCCCGGATTGGTCCTGTCGAACTGTCCACCCCGACCACCCGATCAGCGTCGCGTATGAAGCCACTGACTTCACAGTGCTCATGCAGCGTGACATTGGGCAGGGCTTGCAACGCCGCCTTCAGGGACTTCACCAACCGCGGATTGCGCACGTTGGCAACGTCGGCCATGTAAATCGCCCGAGAAAAGCCCGCGCCCAGCACCGGCACCGCATCATGGACCGCCGAGACATCCACGGCGCGCAGCGGTCGGCCTTCCCGCTCGGCCCAGGCCAGCGCCTCGTCCTGGTCATCCAGGTCCAGCCAATACAGCCCGGTGACATGCACCTGCGGGTCGATGCCGGTGGCGGCGAACAGCCGCTGCCCCAGTTGTGGATAAAAATCCTGCGACCAATGCGCCAGCGCCGTGACCGCCGGGCTGTAGCGCCAGGGGTACAGTGGCGAGACGATTCCACCGCCGGCCCAGGACGCTTCCTGGCCGACGCCGGAGCGCTCCAGCAACACCACGGATTGCCCTTCGGACGCCAGATTGAACGCCGTCAGCAGGCCGATGACTCCGCCGCCGACAATCACCACCTGCTGTTGCTTGGTCATGTTTTGATTCGACTCATAAGACAGAGGACGCAAGACCGCGCCCGAATAAGAAAACTCAGCGACCCCAGCAATCCTTGGTGGTCAGCCCCGCAGCAGCGTTGATCATGCCGCGCGCGCCGGTGTTGTTGAGGGTGAAATCACCGCATTTGTCCGTGGCCATGGACGAGCCACTCTTTCGCACGGCGGTCAGGGTGAAGCTCTGGTCCGCCAGCGTCTGGTTGATGGTGTAGAAGTCGTTCCCGCTACTCAGGCCGGTCGCGTTGGTGTAGACGTTGTTCTTGGAGTAATAACGCTCGAGGATCTGCGCCTGCTCCGACAACAGCCCGGCAATTTCGGTGCGTCGGCCCTTCTTCATGTATTCGGTCAGGCTTGGATAGCCGACGGTGACCAAGATACCGATGATCGCGATCACGATCATGATTTCGATCAAGGTGAAACCCCGGTTGGATCTGCGCATACCTTACCTCACTGTACTTGCCGCCACATGATGCGGCGGCTGCCGCCGACTGTTTTCTCCAGCAGGTTGGTAATGCCGCCGCTGGAGTCGTTCACGATCATGTTGGTGGCCCCGCTGGTATTGACCACCGCACTCAAGGTAGGGATACCGCCGCTGAACACCACGCCCGCCGAAATCGTGTCGAGGTTGCTGAGCGTGCCGTCTCCATTGGTGTCGAGCACTGCGTAGTTGAGCATCTTACCGTTGAACGCATCCAATTCGATCAGTTTGCCGGTACCGAAGGCAGCACAAGGGTCGGTGGTGTCCACTGCGGCGGTGGTAAAGACCACGCGCCCAAGCACCAGATTGGCCGGGTTGATCACCCGCTCGCCGGTCAGCACATTGTTATAGATCAGGGGCAGGTACCAGCCTTTCTTGGCAGGGTACGTCACGTCAGTCTGGCTGGTGGTCACGAACTGCCCGGTGCTGCCGGAAAACACACCGGTGATCGATTGGGCCTGCAAGCTCGACACGGTGATCTGCCCAGCACCACCCGTGGCGTCCCAGATCGAGTAGAACGCCTGCAGATCCTTGGTGAGTTTGTCGGTCGCCTCATTGAATTTACCGGTGCCGAAAAACACCTGGGTGCCGCCCTGGGGGTTGTCCGCCAGCAGCGGCTGCACGGTGATCGGCTGGGTGGCACCGCCGGGTGCGGTGAACAATGGCTGGCCGGCAAACGCCAGCCCCCAGGCGGCCGGGGAAGTGCCGCTGAGGTCGAACTTCCACATCCGTCCCTTCAGGTCGCCACCGTAAGCGGCTTGCACCACGTTCTGCGAGTTGACCCGAAGCTTGACCGAGGACAGCCCGTTATCGGTTTCGCTACTGTTGATGACGATCTTGCGGATCAACGAACCGTCCCGGATATCCACCACGTATAGCGCTGCCACACCACTGTTGCTGCCGTATCCGTTGGCAATGAACGCCGCCCAACGACCGTCCGCCAGGCGTGCGACTTCCGGACGAGCGTAGGCATAACCCAGGTCGTTGAACGTGTTGGCGGTGCTGGCCACCGCCGGTGCGCTGATTTCCCACAAGGCCCGGAGCACATTGCCTGCCGCCGCATCGAACAACTGCACCGCATAGAAAGTCCTTCCGCCTGCCCCTGTCCCGCCCAGGGCCAAGGTCTTCCAGACGCTGCCTGCCTGCGCATCAAAGACGCCGACCTGGCCGTCCACCAGGAACTGGTGTCCCACCCCATTGATGTAAGTGGGTTCCGCGATACTTTCCAGGGAAGGCAATACGCTCGATGGCATATAGGCGTAACGCCGCGTGCCGTTGGCGCTGTTGATGACACTGAAGAAACCATCGTTGGCGTTTACCACCAGGCTGGCGCTCATGTTCGTTGCCTTGGTCGCCAGGTAGGTGCTGTAGCTGGTGTCGTTGAGCAGGTCTGCGGCGGTCTGGTCGTTGGGCGATGCTTGCACCAGCGGCGAATTGATGATGTCCCCCAGCAACGCGCTGCGTACCTTCAGACCGGTCTTGTTGACGCCCTTGCTCCACTCCACCAGGTCATTGCCGGTAACACCCGTGGGCAGGTTCTGGTTGAGGATGGCCTGCTGGGTGGGCGAGAAGTTGCCATAGGCCAAGGTCACCGGGGCATTGGTCGCAGTGTTCCAGGATTGGTAGATGGGGGCGGTGGCACCGGGCACGATGGCGGTGTCGGTGGTCCACTGCACCGCTGCGGTGTTGACAGTACCGTCGGCGTTGAAACCAAACGCCCGGATGGTCCCGCGCCAGTCCTTGGGATCGTAGGTGGTCTGGTAGAAGCTTGAGGTACTGGATAACGAAGCGCCGTTGGTGGCGCCACCGCCCCCCGACCCGGCCTTGGAGGTAATGTCACTCAGGGCCGAAGACAAGGCCGAACTCAGACCCTCGCTGTCGCTCGCCTGGTAGTACCGACCGGCGCCATAGCGGGCGGCGTCGGACAACATCTGGTTGGTGGCGGTAAAACCCACGGTATAAGTGTTGAGGTACTGGCGGGGGAAATCCCCTGAGTTCCAGCTTTTGCCGGTGGCGTCGTTGCCAGTGGAACGCATGTCGATGTCGAAGGCGAACTTGGCGATGTCGTCCAGGTAAAGCGTATCGCCCTCCCCGTCGCCGTTGGGATTGCCGCCATCGTTGCTGCTGATCCCATCCCAGTTCGGCAAGCGGGCACCGCCCGCCGGGGTGCCCTGCGGATCATTGGTGGGGAAGGTCCGGTCATAGGTGGGCAGACCGTCGGTGATCACCACGCCGAAGTTCTTCTGGCAACGGTACTGGATCGGACTGGTGTAGGTGGCTGGCGTGCCGTTGTAGTAGGGCGCGATACCCCGGAAATATCGTGTGACCTCGTAATAGCTTTCGGCGAGCGGGGTATTCGCCACGGCCCCCAGCCCGTTAATGGCATTGATCAGCGCGGTGTAGTTGGCATTGGCCTGGGTCTGGGTCACGCTGCCGCTGACAGGAGACAGGTCACTGACCGCCCGGGCGATATAGCCCCCAGGACCGGAGTTGGTGCTGCTGGGAGGGTTGAAGGTGGCCAGGCCAATGCGCAACGCGCGGTTGCTGGTCACCAGGTCCGTGGAAACATCCCGCGCCACGTTGATCCGATAGTCGTTGGGGATCGTACCGGTGGTGAAGTCGCGGCTCGTGCCGTTGGCGAGCGTCAACAGATACGACAGGTAGTTTGCCGAATAGCGGGTGTTGCCACCGCCCACCGGGTCCGGCAGCCTCAGGCAGACCCGCCCGAGATTGCTGCGATAAAACCCGTACCAGTTGCCAGCGGTCGAACAGCCCCCACGCAACAGACTCCCCAGCAACACGTTGCTGTTTTCCATATCCATCTCGGCGATGCTGTTGCAGCTTGTGCTGGACTCACAGGTGTACACGGTGGGTCGCGCCACCGTCGGGTCGAACCCTGATGCCCAGATGATGTTGTTCATGCTTCCCGAGTCATCGATCAGCAACATCACGTTTGGCGTAACCGCACCCGCACTCAGCAATGGCGAATCCGAGGGCGTGAATGCGTAGGCCGGAGCCGTCAGATAAAGGCTGAGCAACGCGCCCAGGATCATCTGCTTCCAGCTGCGGCGCGCCTCAGTATTTCGCATAAATGCTCTCCACTACGCTGCGCTGGTTATTGTCTATCACCGCTACCGCCGTGATCCGGTAAAGCGTCGCCGATATATTGCTGGGGACGTTGACCGCCGTGAGGGTAGTGCCGATGTTCTGCACGCCATAGAACCCGCCAGGGACGGCCACCCAGGTAACGCCGGAAGTAGAGTTGCGCCCGGCTGCCGTCAGGGTCGCCGACTCGGCAGGCGGTGCACATTGAATCGCGGTGGAACAGACCGGCAGGGAATAGGTCTCGACCTGTACGGCGCTCTCGCCCATCCGCAGCGCCGCCTCGGCAAGCTGGAAGGACTGGTTGCGCTGCATGACGCTGCTGGTCATTTTTTCCTGGAGTGTGGCGCTCTGCATCGACGACAGGCCGATCAGCGTCAGCAACAACAGGAACACCAGGCTGACCAACAAGGCCATGCCACGCTGCTTGGATCTCTGGGGCGTCGGGTTCATGATAAGCCCCTCACAACAGCCGGTTGCGCAACGCGGCAACCACGCTGTAGGTCTGCTCGCGCACGGCGTTCTTCGGATCGAAGAGCGTCAACGTCAAGCGCACGCTGCGGATCAGTGCAGGGTCGGACGGGTTGCTGTTGTAGCTCGACGCTGCGATGTCCGTGGCACTGCTCGCCACGCCGAACATCACGTTGAAGGATCGGACGTTATCCACCAGCACAGCCATGGTCGGGTTGGCAGGCCCGCCGGGTGTCTGTACGCCCATCAGCAGCTGGTTATTGCTGAAACTGTAGATCAGTCGCCTGATCGGAAAGGCCATCTGCCCGGCCGCCGGTGCCCTAACGCCGGTATAGGCAGTGGCCGAGGTGCGACAATCGGAAACCACGGTCCAGGTGGGCGTCCCGCCACTGTTGCCTACATCCGCTGCCACCAGGGTCAGTTTGAGGTTCGCATTGTCCCAACGGATCGGGGTGATCTGGCTGGCATTGAAATCCCCCGCCGAGGAGGCGTCGGTGATGTTTGCCAGGCAACCGAACATGCCCACCATGCGCAGCTCCTGGAGCATCTTGCTCAGGGCGAACCGGGCATCTTCCTGCATCACCGCTGCGGCGCCCTGGCTGACATAAGTGTTCTTGGCAGCGATGAAAACCTGCACGACGCCCAGTACGACAATCAGGCTGAGTACCAGCGCGATCATCAGTTCGATCAGGCCGAACCCCCGGCTGCGCCTGTTCATGGCGACGGCGCCGCGATCGGGTCGACGGCAACGCGACTGGTCAGCACGAAGCTGCGTCGCGCATCGGCCGCATTGGTGGTATTGGCCGCTCGCGCATCATCCCAGGAAATGGTGATGGTGTAGACCCGCTGGTTCAAGGCAACGGTGCCGGTGGCCGTGGCACCGCCAAAGGCAATGATGTTGGTCTTGAAATCGTAGAGGTCCTGGTCCCTTGCCACGTTGAGATTGGGCGAACCGGGCGGCGTGATAGTGTAGTCGGCGCCGGAATTGGCGCGAATGCGGTCCAGCAGGTCGTAGGCGATGAAACTGGCCTGGCTGGTCATGCGCGAGCTGTCGGTGTATTTGAGCGCATTGAGCTGGATCATCGCCGCCCCCAGCAGCCCCACGCCGAGGATCAGCACGGCCACCAGCACCTCGATCAGCGTCATGCCCTCCTGTGCCTTTTTACTGCAATCCGTCATCCGCAACTTCCACCCAATACGATTCTTCCATTGAGGCAAACAATCAGCGTCCTGCTTTGCGCCCCGCGCACGTAATTGAAGCTCACCGCAGTGGACGGCGCCGATAAGCCGCCCAGGTTGTTGAAATCAATGCTGGTCACATCAGAGGTTAGCGTCAGAGTCACGCCGCTGCCCATCGCTGGAACAACCCGCAATACATTGGCCGGCGTGCCAGTACTGTCGTAGACCGACAATTCGCCGCTCCAGACACCGCCCAGGGTCGTGGGGCGTATGCGGATGATGGTGCCTCGGTCGATCGCTTCCATCCGTGCAAAATTCAGCGCCCGCCGCAGATCGCCAATCTCGGTATCGGCCTTGGTGCCTTGCATCGAGCCGGTAAACGCCGGCACCGCCAGGGTGATCAGGATCAGCAGCACGCCGATCGCCACCAGCACCTCGATCAGCGTGAAACCTTTTGTACGAAGATCCATCGATGCCCTCCGTTGCCGTCGGCTATACCTGCTTTTACAACGCTAGAACAAACCGGTGCCTGTGGCGAGCAAGCCCGCTCCCGCTCGGCGGCTGGCGGCTGCTCTTTTTGGGCTGCTGCGCAGCCAGCGGGAGCAAGCTCCCTCGCCACAGAAGCTCTGCGCCACAATTGCTCGCACATCTCGCCGTTTCACGCTCTCCAGGGAGGAGACATCATGCACCAACAGGGTTTCAGCCTGATCGAACTGCTCATGGGACTGGCGATTGCCACGATTGTTCTGTCATGGGCGGGATCCAGCTATAAGACACTCATCGAATCCATCGAGCGCAAAGACGCCGCCCAGCTGCTGGCCAGCGGCTTGCGCACCGCGCGAAGCGAAGCCATCACGCGCAACCGGACGGTGGCATTCAGAGGGATAGACAACGATTGGAGCCAAGGGTGGCAAATCATCCTGGACGGTGATGACCAGGCGTTGCTGACACAGCGCAGCAACGGCGCTCGTATCATTGGCAACTGGGCAATGAAACGTTCGGTCAGGTTCGCCAGCCATGGTCAGGCAGTATGGCGCAGTGGCGCCTTTCACTCGGGAACGCTCCATGTTTGTGAAAAACAGGGTCCGATCAGCCACCATCAAGTCGTACTGGCACCCACCGGGCGCGTCAGCCTGCGCAGCCATGCAGCCGAGCAGGCCTTGTGCGAAAAAGGCTTAAAGCAGCGAGCGGACCCGTAGTTCCTTGGGCATGGAGAACGTGATGTTTTCCTCACGTCCGGCCAGCTCATCGGCACCGGTCGCGCCCCAGGCCTGCAATTGCTGGATGACCCCGCGCACCAGCACTTCCGGCGCTGACGCACCGGCGGTGATGCCGATCCGCTCGACGCCATCGAACCAGCTGCGTTGCATGTCTTCGGCGCCGTCGATCAGGTAGGCCGGGGTAGACATGCGCTCGGCCAGCTCACGCAGGCGGTTGGAGTTGGAGCTGTTCGGGCTACCGACCACCAGGACCACATCGCATTCATTGGCCAGTTGTTTGACCGCGTCCTGGCGATTCTGCGTGGCATAGCAGATATCGTCCTTGCGTGGTCCGCCGATGGCCGGGAAGCGCGCACGCAAGGCGTCGATCACCCGACTGGTGTCGTCCATGGACAAGGTGGTCTGGGTGACAAAGGCCAGGCTCTCGGGGTTGCGTACCTGCAGGGCCGCAACGTCTTCCTCGTCCTCGACCAAGTAGATCGCGCCACCGTTACTGGCGTCGTACTGGCCCATGGTGCCTTCGACTTCCGGGTGCCCTTCGTGGCCGATCAGGATGCACTCGCGACCGTCGCGACTATAGCGCGCCACCTCAATGTGCACCTTGGTCACCAATGGGCAGGTCGCGTCGAACACCTTCAGGCCACGCCCGGCGGCTTCGGTACGCACCGCCTGGGAAACGCCATGGGCGCTGAATATCACGATGACGTCGTCCGGCACCTGGTCCAGTTCCTCGACGAAAATAGCCCCGCGACTGCGCAGGTCCTCGACGACGAATTTGTTGTGGACTACTTCGTGACGCACATAGATCGGCGGCCCGAAGACTTCCAGGGCGCGGTTGACGATTTCGATCGCCCGGTCCACACCGGCGCAGAAGCCACGGGGGTTGGCGAGTTTGATTTG
Source organism: Pseudomonas sp. SMV71 (assembly GCF_052042015.1). NCBI lineage: Bacteria > Pseudomonadati > Pseudomonadota > Gammaproteobacteria > Pseudomonadales > Pseudomonadaceae > Pseudomonas > Pseudomonas sp. SMV71. The sequence continues at coordinate 66,252 of NZ_JBKGGU010000020.1, forward strand.
CATGCTGTGCCTCGTGTCTGGCCTGTTGATCGAACGAAGGGCTCGAACACAATGGAAATACCTTGTGGGAGCGGGCTTGCTCGCGAAGAGGACCTGACATCCAACAATGATCTTGGCTGACAGACCGTATTCGCGAGCAAGCCCGCTCCCACACTTGACCGCATTCGGCCAGTTACAGAGCCTTGACCTCAAGAATCTCCACTTCGAAATTCAAGGTCTTGCCCGCCAGTGGATGGTTGAAATCCACGGTCACCTGAGCGTCGTCGAACGCCTTCACCACACCCGGCAATTCAGTGTTGGCCGCATCGTTGAAGATCACCAGCAACCCCTCGGACAGTTCCATGTCCTGGAATTGGGAGCGTGGCATGGTCTGCACGTTTTGCGGGTTGGGCTGACCAAAGGCATTTTCCGGCGGTACGACCACGGTGCGCTTGTCGCCGGCCTTGAAACCGAAGATCGCCGCCTCGAAGCCAGGCAACAGGTTGCCGTCGCCGACCTTGAACACCGCCGGCGCCTTGTCGAAGGTGCTGTCGACGGTGTCACCGTTTTCCAGGTGCAGGGCGAAGTGCAGCTTCACTTCGGTGTTTTGAGCGATACGCTGCTCAGTCATGGACGGCCTCTCCGGTTTTCTTGCTCTTGAACATGTCCAGGGCGAGCATCACGGCGCCCACGGTAATAGCGCTGTCGGCAAAGTTGAACGCCGGGAAATACCAGCGGTTCTGCCAGTGCACCAGGATGAAATCGATCACATGACCCAGGGCGATGCGGTCGTACAGGTTGCCCAGCGCGCCACCGAGTACCAGCGCCAGCGCCACGGCCAGCCAGGTCTCGTTGCGCCCCAAGCGCTTGAGCCAGACCACCAGCACGCCGCTGACGACGATGGCGATCAGCGCGAACAACCAGCGCTGCCAGCCGGAACTGTCGGCCAGGAAGCTGAACGCCGCGCCGGTGTTGTAGGCCAGCGTCCAGCTGAAGTAATCAGGGATGATCACAATCTGCTGGTACATCGTCAGCGAGTTCTCGAAGTAGAACTTGCTGGCCTGGTCGATGACCAGTACCAGCACGCTCAACCAGAGCCAGCCCAGCCGTCCGAAACGACCCGCTGCGTTAGGCATAGTGGCGAACCTCGCCGCTGCCGCTGATGTTGTCGACGCAGCGACCGCAGATTTCCGGATGCTCCGGGTTCACGCCGACGTCTTCACGGCAGTGCCAGCAACGGGCGCACTTGACGAAACTCGACTTGACCACCTTGAGTTTCAGGCCAGCCACTTCGGTCACCACCGCATCGGCCGGCGCCTGCACCAACGGCGCGACACTGGCAGTGGAGGTGATCAGCACGAAGCGCAGCTCGTTGCCCAGTTTCGCCAGGTCGGCGCTCAGGGCTTCTTCGGCATAAAGGGTTACTTCAGCCTGCAGGTTGCCACCGACAGCCTTGGCCGCGCGCTGGATCTCCATTTCCTTGTTGACCGCCGCCTTGACCGCCATGATCCGATCCCAGTACGCACGGTCCAGCTCGAAACCTTGCGGCAACTCGGTCAGGCCTTCGTACCAGGTGTTGAGCATCACCGACTCGTTGCGCTCGCCCGGCAGGTACTCCCACAGTTCGTCGGCGGTGAACGCCAGGATCGGCGCGATCCAGCGCACCAGCGCCTCGCTGATGTGGAACAGCGCGCTCTGGCACGAGCGGCGTGCCTGGCTGTTGGCACCGGTGGTGTACTGGCGATCCTTGATGATGTCGAGGTAGAAACCACCCAGCTCCTGCACGCAGAAGTTGTGGATCTTGGAGTAGACGTTCCAGAAGCGATATTCGCCGTAATGCTCCTGCAACTCGCGTTGCAGCAACAGGGTACGGTCCACGGCCCAACGGTCCAGCGCGAGCATGTCCTCGGCTGGCAGCAGGTCGGTGGCCGGGTTGAAACCGGTCAGGTTCGAGAGCAGGAAGCGCGCAGTGTTACGGATACGACGATAGGCATCCGCGCTGCGTTGCAGGATCTGCTCGGAAACGGCCATTTCGCCAGAGTAGTCGGTGGACGCGACCCACAGGCGCATGATGTCGGCGCCCAGGGTGTCGTTGACCTTCTGCGGCGCAATCACGTTGCCCAGGGACTTGGACATCTTGCGACCGGCCTCGTCGACGGTAAAACCGTGGGTCAGCAACTCGCGGTAGGGCGCGTGGTCGTCGATGGCGCAACCGGTCAGCAAGGACGAATGGAACCAGCCGCGGTGCTGGTCCGAACCTTCAAGGTAGAGGTCGGCACGCGGGCCGGTCTCGTGGCCCATCGGGTGCGAGCCGCGCAGCACGTGCCAGTGGGTGGTGCCGGAATCGAACCAGACGTCCAGGGTGTCGCTGATCTTGTCATACAGCGGCGCTTCGTCGCCCAGCAGTTCGGCGGCGTCCATCTTGAACCAGGCTTCGATGCCTTCGACTTCAACGCGCTTGGCGACCTCTTCCATCAGCTCGACGGTGCGCGGGTGCAGCTCACCGCTTTCCTTGTTCAGGAAGAACGGGATCGGCACGCCCCAGTTGCGCTGGCGGGAGATGCACCAGTCCGGACGGTTGGCGATCATCGAGTGCAGGCGCGCCTGGCCCCAGGCCGGGACGAACTTGGTGTCTTCGATGGCCTTGAGCGAGCGTTGGCGCAGGGTGTCGCCATTGGCGGGCTGCTTGTCCATGCCGATGAACCACTGCGCGGTGGCGCGGTAGATCAGCGGGGTCTTGTGGCGCCAGCAGTGCATGTAGCTGTGTTCGATGACGGTGGTGTGCAGCAGCGCACCGACTTCGGTCAGCTTGTCGACGATGGCCGGGTTGGCTTTCCAGATGAACTGGCCGCCGAAGAATTCCAGCGATGGCACGTACACGCCATTGCTTTGCACCGGGTTGAGGATGTCGTCGTTGACCATGCCGTATTTCTTGCAGGTCACGAAGTCGTCCACGCCATAGGCCGGTGCGGAGTGAACCACGCCGGTGCCTGCGCCCAGTTCCACGTAGTCGGCCAGGTAGACCGGCGACAGGCGGTCATAGAACGGGTGACGGAAATTGATCAGCTCCAGCGCCGAGCCGGGAGCGGTGGCCAGCACCGAGCCTTCCAGGCCGTAGCGGGACAGGCAGGATTCGACCAGTTCTTCGGCCAGCACCAGCAGCTTGTCGCCCACATCGACCAGGGCGTAGTTGAACTCCGGATGGACGTTCAGCGCCTGGTTGGCCGGGATGGTCCATGGAGTGGTGGTCCAGATCACGATGGAGGCCGGCTTGCCCAACTTGCCCAGGCCGAACGCGGCGGCCAGCTTGTCTTCATCGGCGATCGGGAAGGCCACATCGATGGTCGAGGACTTCTTATTCTCGTACTCGACTTCCGCCTCGGCCAGGGCCGAACCGCAATCGAAGCACCAGTTCACCGGCTTGAGGCCCTTGAACACGAAACCACCCTCGACGATCTTCGCCAAGGCACGGATTTCGCCGGCTTCGTTCTTGAAATCCATGGTCTTGTACGGGTTGGCGAAGTCGCCCAGCACGCCGAGACGGATGAACTCGGACTTCTGCCCCTCGATCTGCTCGGTGGCGTAGGCACGGCACAGTTCGCGGGTCTTGTCCGCGCCCAGGTTCTTGCCGTGGGTAACTTCCACCTTGTGCTCGATCGGCAGGCCATGGCAGTCCCAGCCCGGAACATAAGGCGCGTCAAAACCCGACAGGGTCTTGGAGCGGATGATCATGTCCTTGAGAATCTTGTTCAGCGCGTGACCGATATGAATGGTGCCGTTGGCGTACGGAGGGCCGTCGTGCAGGACGAACTTCGGACGATCCTTGCCAATTTCGCGCAACTTACCGTACAGGCCAATGCTGTCCCAACGCTGCAGAATCTGTGGTTCGCGCTGAGGCAGGCCGGCCTTCATAGGGAAGGCGGTGTCCGGAAGGTTTAGCGTGGCTTTATAGTCGGTCATTTAAGGCTCTTCATTAGCGATTGGCGCTGGTTGCGACAAGGGCACGGGCGGCGGCGATATCTGCATGGATCGCCGTCTTGAGCGCCTCCAGAGAGGCAAAACGCTGCTCTTCACGCAGCTTCTGGTGGAAAACCACCGTCAAACGCCGGTCATACAGATCGCCGGCAAAATCCAGAACATGTACTTCGAGGTGCGCCTTGCCGTCTCCCTGGACGGTAGGCCGTACGCCGATATTAGCGACTCCGGGCCAGGCCTTGCCGTCGATTTCGACACTCACCAGGAACACCCCGGTCAGCGGCACACGACGGCGCTTGAGCTGCACGTTGGCCGTCGGCGTGCCCAATTGGCGCGCCAGTTTCTGCCCGTGCAGGATCCGTCCGGCAATCCGGTACGGGCGGCCCAGCAAGCGCTCGGCCAGGTCGAAGTCGGCAGCCGCCAGGGCATTGCGGACCTGCGTGCTGCTGACGCGCAAGCCGTCCATTTCCACGGTCTGCGCCGCTTCGACGGTAAAGCCCTTGGTGGCGCCGGCCTGTTGCAGGTAGACGAAGTCCCCTGCCCGGTCGCAGCCGAAACGGAAATCATCGCCGACTTCCAGGTGTTTCACTCCGAGACCATCCACCAGAATGGTCTCGACGAATTCGGCGGCACTGAGCTTGCTCAGGCGTTGGTTAAAGGCGAGGCACAAGACACGGTCGACGCCTTCGGCTGCCAGCAGGTTCAGCTTGTCCCGCAGCCGAGCCAGGCGGGCCGGAGCGGTGTCCGGGGCGAAAAACTCCCGCGGCTGCGGCTCGAAAATCACCACGCAGCTGGGCACGCCCAACTCCCGCGCACGCTCGCGCAGCCGCGCCAGGATAGCCTGGTGACCACGGTGAACACCGTCAAAGTTGCCAATGGTGGCGACGCAGCCCCGATGCTGGGGGCGCAGGTTGTGAAGGCCTCGAACCAGCTGCATAACGCGCTTCTTGCTCATAAAGTGGCCGATTATAACCACACCCGGCGGCCGACGACAGGCAACACCGTAACCCAAAGTGCTCGAACCGACAAAACCGCCGCCCAGCCTGGGGTTATCCGGGACCGGGCGTCAGCTCAAAGCCTTGCGATTGAAGTCGCGCAGACGGAAACCCATCAGCAGCAACATGCCGAAATATGCCACCACGCCAGCCACCACCAGCACGCCCAGGCGCAGGAAACGCTCGAGCATCTGCCCCTCACCCCAGGCCGGCATGAAATGCATGGCCCCCAGCAGCACCGCCGACATCACGGCCACGGCCACCAATAGCTTCAAGGCGAACCTGGCCCAGCCCGGCTGCGGCTGATACATCTTTTGCTTGCGCAACTGATAGAACAGCAATCCGGCGTTGAGGCAGGCACCGGCACTGATCGCCAGGGCCAGGCCGGCGTGGGCCAGCGGGCCGATCAGCAAAAGGTTGAACAATTGGGTCATCACCAGGGTGAAAATGGCGATTTTCACCGGCGTACGGATGTTCTGCTGGGCGTAGAAACCCGGGGCCAGCACCTTGATCACGATGATTGCGAGCAGGCCCACCGAGTAGGCGACCAGCGCCCGCTGGGTCATCAAGGCATCGAACGCGTTGAAACGACCGTACTGGAAAAGCGAAACGGTCAGGGGCTCGGCCAGGATTCCCAGCGCGAGGGCGCACGGCAAAACCAGCAGGAAGCACAGCCGCAGCCCCCAGTCGAGAATGCGCGAATACTCATGGCGATCCTGGTTGGCGTAGGTCTTGGCCAGGGTCGGCAACAGGATCGTGCCCAGGGCCACACCCAGCACACCGGACGGCAGCTCCATCAGACGGTCGGCGTAATACATCCACGACACGGAGCCAGCCACCAGGAACGAGGCAAAAATGGTGTTGATGATCAGGGAGATCTGGCTGACCGAAACCCCGAGGATCGCCGGCAGCATCTGTTTGAGCACCCGCCACACGCCGCTGTCACGCAGGTTCAGGCGTGGCAGCACCAGCATGCCGATCTTTTTCAGGTGCGGCAGCTGATAGAGCAATTGCGCCAGGCCGCCCACCAGAACGGCCCACCCCAGGGCCATCACCGGCGGGTCGAAGTATGGCGTCAGAAACACCGCGAACACGATCATGCTGACATTGAGCAGGGTCGGCACGAAGGCCGGCACGGAAAAGCGGTTCCAGGTATTGAGGATCGCTCCGGCCAGGGAGGACAGGGAAATCAACAATATATAAGGAAAGGTCACCCGCAACAGGTCAGTGGTGAGCTGGAATTTTTCCGGGGTATCGGTGAACCCCGGCGCCGTGGCCCAGATCACCCAGGGCGCGGCAAGGATGCCGGCAGCCGTGACCAGCGCCAGCACCAGCGTCAGCAGGCCCGTGACATAGGCAATGAAGGTGCGGGTCGCTTCGTCGCCCTTCTGGCTTTTATATTCCGCCAGGATCGGCACGAAGGCCTGGGAAAATGCCCCTTCAGCGAAGATCCGCCGCAGCAGGTTGGGCAATTTGAAAGCAATGAAGAAGGCGTCGGTGGCCATTCCGGCGCCGAATATCCGCGCGATCAGGGTGTCACGGACGAACCCCAGGACGCGGGAGAGCATCGTGATAGAGCTGACGGCAGCCAACGATTTGAGCAGGTTCATGAAAAGAGTTTTGCCTGTCGATGAACAGCAGGCGAACAACGCGCCCACTTGTGCGATACTGCGCGCCGCTAAACAGCACCGCGCCAAAACCCGCGAGTTTACAGGTCGCACGCCGGAAAGAAATCCTCCGGTGCATTGCGGCTGCCATTCAGCGGAATGCATTGCCCGCCCTTGACAACCCGTCAACTCATCGGCATGATTCGCGGCCTATTTTGTTTGCTATTTCCTAAAAAGTCTTTCGAGGAGCTCGACGGTGGCCAACTCACCTTCCGCCAAAAAACGTGCAAAACAGGCTGAGAAGCGTCGCAGCCACAACGCCAGCCTGCGTTCCATGGTCCGCACCTACATCAAGAATGTAGTCAAGGCCATCGACGCAAAAGACGCTGAAAAAGCCCAAGCTGCTTACGTTCTGGCTGTGCCAGTTATCGACCGCATGGCCGATAAAGGCATCATCCACAAGAACAAGGCTGCTCGCCATAAGAGCCGCCTGAATGGCCATGTAAAGGCCCTGAACGTTGCCGCTGCTGCCTAAGCGACGCGCTCATTAAAAAACCGACCCCAGGGTCGGTTTTTTATTGCCTGTGATTTCGCAAACGCCCTATAACCCCCCAACCCCCGCAGAAACGAGCCTGCTCGCGAAGCGTGATGCCAGGCGACCGAGCAGGTGCTGTCCTCCGTTTGCACCGTTGAGTTACATCACAGCAAGCGCTATCACTCCCCAAAATTGAACACCACCGGCTTGCGCGGCGGACAACCGCCCGGCGGTGGAAAATTCTGGATGCCGTTCTCGTCGTAACCGGTGTAGCAGCCTACGATCTTGTCATCCTTGAAGCTCATGCGCCGCTCAACCACGCCCGTAGGGTAATAGTAGACGGCCTCCCCTTCGCGCCGGGCGTACGAGTAATCCTTGTAGCTGCGCCCCTCGACCGTGATCAATCGGAAACCCTGCCTGGCTTCAGAGGATTTCAACTGGCCGTTGGGGTAGTACTCGTTTCTCGTCACGCGATCATCAGGCCCCAGCAACACTTCGCGCACTGTGCGCCCATCCCGGACGAGACGAGCACTTTGCTCGTTACCGAAGAGGTAATCGCTCTCGTAGTCGAACTGGCCGTTATTAAATGCCCCACGCTGCCTGCCGCAGGGCTGAATGCGAGTGGACTGGCCATCCGGCACGTGGCAATAGTTGCGGTCAGCGATCAACACCCCGCTTGCATCAAACGACTGCAGATTGCCGATAGGTTCATCCGCCTCATAGGTCGCCACCGTATCCGGCTGTCCGTTGGGGTGGTAGAGACGAAACACCCCTTCTTTCACACCATGGCGCCACGTGATATCGGAACGCAGCACCGCACCGTCATCGCTGTAGGTGAGCGCCCGCCCGTCAACCTGACCATTGGCATAACTGGCCGAATAAGTGAGCTTGCCATTCGCCGCGTAAGTTTGCCTCACCCCGTCCAATACACCCGCACGGTAGTGCTCGACGAGCCGCAGCACACCCGCGGCGTCTACCTCACGCAGCTCACCCTGCATCTTGTCGGCCACGAAATCCACGACTTGGACATGACCATCGCCCACTTTCAGCGTCCAACGACCCTCGCGCACACCCCGCTCGTAACGCCCCTCACCCCAGGGCATTATCCAATCGCCGTGCTGCTGCCCCGCGACGAACTCGCCACGCTGGACCACCTCGCCATTTTTCACACGCTCGGAGGGACCGTCATAATCACCCCGCTTGTAGGTATCGAAGCCCGAAACCTGCCCATCGTCGTCATTCGACTCTATCGTCCAGCGCCCTTCGTAGTAATCGTCGACAATCATGCCGCTGGAGACACCTTGGCGATCACGAACGATCCAGACTCCCTGCCGCAAGCCGTTCTCATAGGCGCCGACGGACGCGTTGCCCCACTCGTCGAACTCAGTCCACTGACCGGATCTTTTGCCCTGCACATAATCGCCCAGCGCCAAAAGCCGCTCGCCCGCAAGGGCCGCCCACGGCCCCTCTTCAGACCCCCGGTACAATGTCGGGTCGCACTCCCAGGCCATCCTGGCGACCCGGTAGGCGGAGCCGACGTCCTCCTCCTGAGGAGGCACGCGCTCGTAGGTCAGCGTGAGCCAGCGTCCTTCGCGCTGCTGAAAGGTCTTTTTATAGGTGTCACGGTGAGGATCTTCCGCGGGCTGGCCAACTGAAGCCGGCACCCCGTCGACACCGAAGTAACCCACGAGCGTGCCGTCGGCCGGGTCAAGCGCATCGAATTCGGCAACACCGGTGCGAGGCAGCGTGACGCTATAGTCATAGGGCGGCCACTCGCCCAGAGCCTTTTGCACGAGCGCAGCGTTGAGCACTTTGTGACGAGCGGCGATGCGCTCGAGCACCGGCTGGAGCGTTTCGAGCCGCCGGTACTCACCCGTCGAGGGAACAAAGCGGTAACCGCGCAATGCATACTGCCCCTTCGCCCGGGACAGCACGATCAGCGTCTGGAGACGGCTGTCGAGATTGGCATAGAACACCGACTCGATACTGGCATCACCATACCGGTCGAGCACTGTCGGCGCCCCATTCGGCGAATCGCACAGGCACGAATAGCCGACGATACCCTGCGCTTCACGGATAAAGGCCAGCGTCGCACCGCTCTCCTGGGAGGTTTTTATCACCGGATGGGCCAACGGCTTGTCTGCGTAGAACGGCTCGGCCCATGCCGCGATGGATACCGAACACCCCAAGACCCACACCATCAAAAACGAACGCATACCAATCCCTTCGCGCCTGAAGCACAGCACATCCATGACAGAAGAAAGCGAGCCGCTCTGCTCGCTCCATTACTCGAGATTCAGCGCCAAGGCAGGATCGGAATCGCCGTGACCGCATTCTGCGGGCTACCTTCGATCACACGATCGCTGTAGACCAGGTACACCAGCGTGTTGCGCTTCTTGTCGAGAAAACGCACCACCTGCATGGTCTTGAACACCAGGGAAGTGCGCTCCCTGAACACCTCTTCGCCATCCTTGAGCTCACCCTTGAAGTTGATCGGCCCCACCTGGCGACAGGCGATGGAGGCCTCGGCACGGTCTTCAGCCAGGCCCAGGCCACCCTTGACGCCACCGGTCTTGGCCCGCGACAGGTAACAGGTCACACCATCGACCTTGGGATCATCGAACGCCTCGACCACGATCCGATCGTTCGGCCCCACAAATTTGAACACCGTCGATACCTGGCCAATTTCCTCGGCCGAGGCCAGCAGTGGCAACGCCAACAACAGGCCAATCAATCCTTTTGCCAACCCCATGATTTTTCCTTAGACGAGGATCAGGTTGTCACGGTGGACCAACTCAGGCTCCGCCATGTACCCCAACAGACCGACAATCGCATCAGACGACTGACCGATGATTTTCTGCGCCTCCAGCGCGCTGTAGTTGGCCAGCCCACGAGCGATTTCACGCCCGTCCGGTGCCACGCAAACCACCATTTCGCCGCGACGGAAACTGCCTTGCACCAACTTCACACCCACCGGCAACAGGCTTTTGTTGCCCTGGGACAAGGCCGACACGGCACCCGCATCCAACACCAGCGTGCCGCGTGTCTGCAGGTGCCCGGCCAACCATTGCTTGCGTGCCGCCAACATGCCGCGTTCAGGAGAGAGCAGCGTACCGATGCGCTCGCCCGCCTTCAGGCGATCCAGCACGCGCTCCAGGCGGCCGCCGACAATGATGGTATGAGCGCCGGAACGCGCCGCCAGCCGCGCCGCGCGCAACTTGGTTTGCATGCCGCCACGCCCCAGGGCGCCGCCGGTGCCGCCCGCCACGGCGTCCAGCGCCGGGTCGTCGGCGCGAGCTTCGTAAATCAGCTTGGCATCGGGGTTGCTGCGCGGATCGGCATCGAACATGCCATCGCGATCGGTGAGAATCACCAGCAGGTCCGCTTCCACCAGGTTCGCCACTAGCGCGGCCAGGGTGTCGTTATCGCCGAAGCGGATTTCGTCGGTGACCACGGTGTCGTTTTCGTTGATGACAGGGATGACCTTGAGCTCCACCAGCGCCCGCAGGGTACTACGGGCATTGAGGTAACGCTTGCGATCGGACAGGTCGTCATGGGTCAGCAGGATCTGCGCCGTGTGGCGACCGTGCTCGGCAAAGCTCGACTCCCAGGCCTGCACCAGGCCCATCTGACCGATGGCGGCAGCGGCTTGCAATTCATGCATCGCGCTGGGTCGCGACGTCCAGCCCAGGCGGCTCATACCTGCGGCCACAGCCCCGGACGAGACCAATACCAGCTCGACGCCAGCCTCATGCAAGGCCACCATCTGCTCGACCCACACTGCCATGGCCTTGCGATCCAGGCCTTTGCCATCCGCCGTCAGCAGTGCGCTGCCGATCTTCACGACCCAGCGCTGCGCACCCGTCACCTTGCTCCGCATTATCTTCAACCTTTGCCAGCGAACGGCGCGACCCAGCGCCGCCCATGGATTATTCGTATTTGCGTTTTGCAGACACCAAAACGCCGCTCGAATGAGCGGCGCCCTGGAAACCGGCCGGCTGCGATGATAACACCGCGCCGACCCACTTAAACCTGTGGGAGCGAGCCCGCCCGCGAAAGCGCTGGATCAGCAGCATAGACACTGGCCGAGATAACGCATTCGCGAGCAGGCTCGCTCCCACAGGATTTGCAGCCTAACTGACGAACATTTCAGGATCAGTCGCGAACGTAGATGATTTCCGGACCATCTTCGTCGTCCACATCTTCTTCATCCCAATCATCGTCACCGATGTCATGGACCGACTTCACGCCACTGCGACGCAGGGCACGCTGGTCATCCAGCGCCTGCAGCTGGGCACGAGCCTCGTCTTCGATGCGCTGGTCGAGCTCGGCCAGCTCTTCCTTGTAGGCCGGGTCATTGGCCAGGCGATCGGCGCGATCTTCCAGGTAACGCATGATGTCGTGGCACAGGCGCTCGGTGCCTTCTTTGGCAATGGCCGAGATCATGTAGACCGGACCTTCCCACTCCAGGCGATCGACGATTTCCTTGACCCGCTCTTCATGCTCTTCTTCGAGGATCTGGTCGCACTTGTTCAGCACCAGCCAGCGATCACGCTCGACCAGGGCCGGGCTGAACTTGGCCAGCTCGCTGACGATGACTTCGGCAGCGTCGGCAGGGTTGCTTTCATCCAGCGGCGCCATGTCTACGAGGTGCAGCAACAGACGGGTACGGGACAAGTGCTTGAGAAAGCGAATCCCCAGGCCGGCGCCATCGGAAGCGCCTTCGATCAGCCCCGGGATGTCGGCAATCACGAAGCTCTTCCAGCGGTCGACGCTGACCACGCCCAGGTTCGGCACCAGGGTCGTGAACGGGTAGTCGGCGACTTTCGGCTTGGCCGCCGACACCGAACGGATGAAGGTACTTTTACCGGCATTCGGCAGGCCCAGCAGCCCCACATCGGCCAGCACTTTCATTTCCAGCTTCAGGTCACGCTGCTCGCCCGGCTTGCCTGGCGTGGTCTGGCGCGGAGCACGGTTGGTACTGGATTTGAACCGGGTGTTGCCCAGGCCATGCCAACCGCCATGAGCAACCAACAGGCGCTGGCCAGGCTTGGTCAGGTCGCCGATCACTTCCTGGGTGGCCGAGTCGATCACCGTGGTGCCGACGGGCACGCGCAGGATCAGGTCCTCGCCCTTTTTGCCAGTGCAGTCGGTGCTACCGCCGTTGGAGCCACGCTCGGCATCGAAGTGCCGGGTGTAGCGGTAGTCCACCAAGGTGTTGAGGTTTTCGTCGGCGAGCATGTAGATCGAGCCGCCGTCACCGCCGTCACCACCGTTCGGGCCGCCGTTTTCAATGAATTTTTCCCGACGGAAACTCATGCAGCCATTGCCGCCGTCGCCGGCCTTTACTCGAATCGATACTTCATCAACAAACTTCATGACACACGCCTCTCGCCATACGGACGAGCCGAAAAAAACAAGACATAAGACTCTTGCAAAAATGCACGCTGCGACCCGATCAAGCGCCCGGTTGCGGCGCCGCCAGCCCACACAAACAGCTTTGCAAGAGACTCACCCCACAAACGAAAAAGCCCCGTCGCAAGACAGGGCTTCTCCAGCGGTCTCGCAATTAAGCTGCGATAACGCTTACGTAACGACGACCGAAGGCGCCTTTTACTTCAAACTTGATCACGCCTTCGACTTTAGCGAAGAGGGTGTGATCCTTACCCATGCCTACGCCGTAGCCAGCGTGGAATTGGGTGCCGCGCTGACGCACGATGATGTTGCCCGCTTTGATAGCCTGGCCGCCATACATCTTCACGCCAAGGCGTTTGGCTTCTGAGTCGCGACCGTTACGGGTACTACCACCAGCTTTTTTGTGTGCCATGAGTTCAATTCTCCTAGTGAGGAATTAGGCTGAAATTAAGCCTGAATACCGGTGATTTTGATCTCGGTGTACCACTGGCGGTGGCCCATGCGCTTCATGTGGTGCTTACGGCGACGGAACTTGATGATGCGGACTTTATCGTGACGACCTTGGGAGATCACTTCAGCCACAACGGTAGCGCCAGCAACGACTGGAGCGCCGATATTCACGTCATCGCCATTGGCGACCAACAGAACGCGATCAAAAGTCACGGATTCGCCGGTAGCGATTTCCAGTTTCTCGATCTTCAGGTATTCACCTGGGGCGACCTTGTATTGCTTGCCACCAGTAACAATTACTGCGTACGACATGGTATTTCTCCGATAATCCTGCTCACCCAGCGCTTTATAAGAAGAGGTATTGGCTGGCATGGCTGCATGGGCTGGAAGGCCCGGATGCAATTGCGTAAGGCAGGTGCTGCCCAGGAAGTTCAGGGTGCGCGATTGTACGCAAGCCAACGAAGCCTTGCAAGTAGCCGTCTATCGTGCCTTGACAGCCCCGGACATGGGTCCTAGCATGCCGCGCAACCCTTCTGGAGCGCCTGTCGCTGATGCAACCCCAAGCTTTCTACCGCGCAGTGGCGGACGATTTTAATGCCGTCGACGGCATCATCAAGAAGCAACTGACTTCCCGAGTACCGTTGGTCTCGAAAATCGGTGACTACATCACCTCGGCCGGTGGCAAGCGCCTGCGTCCTTTATTGGTGCTCCTGTGTGGCAAGGCCCTGGGCCGCGAAGGCGACGACATGCGCCTGCTGGCCGCCACCATCGAATTCCTGCACACCGCGACCTTGCTGCATGACGACGTAGTCGACATGTCCGGCATGCGCCGTGGCCGCTCGACCGCGAACGCGATGTGGGGCAATGCGCCGAGCGTGCTGGTGGGCGACTTCCTGTATTCGCGCTCGTTCGAAATGATGGTCGAGCTGGGCTCGATGCCGGTGATGAAGATCCTGTCCCAGGCCACCCGCATCATCGCCGAGGGCGAAGTGCTGCAGTTGTCCAAGGTACGCGACGCCAGCACCACGGAAGAGACCTACATGGAAGTCATCCGCGGCAAGACTGCGATGCTCTTCGAAGCCTCCACCCACAGCGCCGCCGCCCTGGCCGGTGCCAGCGCCGAGCAGAGCGAAGCACTGCGCACCTTCGGTGACCACCTGGGCGTGGCCTTCCAGCTGGTGGACGACTTGCTGGACTACAAGGGCGATGCCGAGACCCTGGGCAAGAACGTCGGCGACGACCTGGCCGAAGGCAAGCCGACCCTGCCGCTGATCTACACCATGCGCGAAGGCACGCCCGAACAGGCGGCCCTGGTGCGCCAGGCGATCCAGAAAGGTGGGATCGAGGATCTGGAAAGCATCCGCCAGGCGGTTGAAGCCTCTGGCTCGCTGGAGTACACCGCGAAACTGGCCCGGGACTATGTCGCCCGCGCCATCCGGTGCCTGGAGGCCCTGCCGGCCAGCGAATACCGCGATGCGCTGGTTGAACTGAGCGAGTTTGCAGTGGCGCGTACTCACTGATCCGAGCGAGATCATAAAAAGCTTTTGTGGCGAGGGAGCTTGCTCCCGCTGGGCTGCGCAGCGGCCCTCGCTTTGAGACGGCTGTTTTGCAACCGGGCGGGAGCAAGCTCCCTCACCACAGAGCCATCCCCCTCCCGACGTAAAACCCTATACAATGTGCGCCCTTTTGCCCTCCTGATACCAAGGAACCCTAGTGAGCACGTTGCCTCCCTGCCCGAAATGCAATTCCGAATACACCTACGAAGACGGCACCCAACTGGTCTGCCCGGAGTGTGCCCACGAATGGTCCGCCAGCGGCGAAGCTGAGGCGGCCTCCGATGACATCGTCAAGAAAGATTCGGTCGGCAACGTCCTGCAGGACGGCGACACCATTACCGTGATCAAGGACCTCAAGGTCAAGGGCACGTCGCTGGTGGTCAAGGTGGGCACCAAGGTCAAGAACATCCGTCTGTGCGACGGCGACCACGACATCGATTGCAAGATCGACGGCATCGGCCCGATGAAGCTCAAATCCGAGTTCGTCAGAAAAGTCTGAGCTTGCCGTACTCCATCCCGCGCCCCGCGTGGGATGGTTCCCCGCCCTCCCCCGCTTACCCCCGTCGTTCCGGGCACTGGCCAGACGCCAGTCGTCTCAAGCTTCCCCAACCCGCCGTCTGAAAAGAAATCCATGCGCCAATTGAGACTTGCTATTTAGCGAATAAGAATTATTCTCATCGAAACCCATCAAGGAGATGAGAACCATGACTTATCTGATCGATGCCTGGCTGGATCGCCCGCATCCATACCTACGGATCCTGCATCGGGAAACCGGGGAAGTCTGCGCAGTGATAGAAGAAGATGCTCTGAACGAGTTGCAGGACCAGGGGGATCTGGACCTCCACAGTCTCAACTCCAGCGAACCGTTGGTGCTCAAGGAGCTGGTGCGCAATCTGTTCCTGTTCTGCTACGCCCGGGCGTTGCGCCCCAGTGGCGATTTCAATGGCAGGTTTCACGGGTGAAGCACCTGACCCTGTGGGAGCGAGCTTGCTCGCGATGGCGGCATGTCAGTAACGAAAATGTCGACTGACTGTACGCTTTCGCGAGCAAGCTCGCTCCCACAGTTTTTTGTCCGGCTGTAAAAACCGGACAGGGTTTTACAGAACGTCCAACAGCTCGACGTCAAACACCAACACGCTGTGCGGCGGGATGCTGCCAACGCCCTGGGCGCCGTAAGCCAGTTCGCTTGGTACGTAGAGGCGCCATTTGCTGCCGGCATTCATCAATTGCAGCGCTTCGGTCCAGCCTGGGATCACGCCGCCGACCGGGAATTCGGCAGGCTGGCCACGATCGTAGGAGCTGTCGAACACAGTCCCGTCGATCAGGGTGCCGTGGTAGTGGGTGCGCACCTGGTCTTCACGGGTCGGCTTGGCGCCTTCACCCTGGGTCAGCACTTCAAATTGCAGGCCCGAAGCCAGGGTCGTAATGCCTTCACGCTTGGCGTTTTCCGCCAGGAACGCACGGCCTTCGCCTGCGGCGGCTTCAGCCTTGGCAGCGGCTTCGGCTTGCATGATTTCGCGGATCACTTTGAAGCTGGCGGACATTTCTTCCTGGCCTACGCGGCTCGGCTTGCCGGCGAACGCGTCGGTCAGGCCGGCGAGGATCGCGTCCAGGCTGACGCCTGGTGGCGGGTTGTCGCGCAGTTGGTCGCCCAACTGACGGCCAATACCGTAGCTGACGCGGGTTTCGTCGGTGGACAGGTTAACTTCGGACATGGTGCTGCTCCGCTGTGCGGACGGCTCGGGAAGTGGCCGTGCATGCCACAGCGCCTCCCGGAGCGCCCGGAACCAAAAGGGCGAGCAGACTAGCACAGAAGTCATGACCGATGACGAGTCCCACTCGCAAAGCGCTCGCCGGAAACGACAACGCCCGCCTGCTTCGACCAGGCGGGCGTTGCGTCAGCAGGATGAACGGACCTCAGTGCTTGGTCAGTTTGTCCAGGTAGCCCATGGCGAACGCCGAGACCACGAAAGTCATGTGGATGATCACGTACCACATCAGGTGCTCGGGATCGACATTCTTGGCGTCCATGAAAATGCGCAGCAGGTGGATCGAGGAAATCGCCACGATGGAGGCCGCGACTTTCATCTTCAGCGATGAAGAGTCCATGGTGCCCAGCCAGTTGAGCTTTTCCTTGTCGGAATCGATGTCCAGTTGCGAGACGAAGTTCTCGTAGCCGGAAATCATCACCATCACCAGCAGGCCGCCTACCAGCGCCATGTCGATCAGCGACAGCAGCACCAGGATCAGGTCGGACTCGGCCATGGAAAACACGTTGGGGATGACGTGAAAGACTTCCTGGAAGAATTTCAGCGCCAGGGCCAGCAAGCCCAGGGACAGCCCGAAATAGATCGGCGCCAGCAGCCAACGGGAGGCGTACATTGCATTTTCGATAAAGCGTTCCATTGAATCTCACACCAGGGCTGAAAAAACGCGGCGAGTATATCAGCCACCAACAGCCCCACAAACGCCCGGCCCGTCCCTGCCCCTGCCGCCGTGACAAAATTTTACTGGCGTGGACACCCGTCAATGCAACGGCCGGAACTCGAAACCACCGACATTGCGACAACGGCCACCATTGATCTCACGCAGCTGGGCCTGCATGTGCAGGCACCAGATCTGTGGGTCATTGGCCACCTCATAGCCGTGTAGAGTCAGGCTCTGGACGATGGTATCGAGGATGGATTCGGCAGCGTTCGGACCGGCAAACGGACCCTGGGCCTTGATGGCTGAAGGTTGTTCGCCGGCCATTCCGGCGGCGAAGAGCAAGGTCCACATACCGGTATCACCCGCCAGCGGGCGGACAGCGCATTCGATACGGGTGACAAGGCCCAGGCATTGGCGAGTGAGGCAAAGGTTGCGCGACATGGCGGCGCCCCTCGGTAGATCCGGTATTCAGCCCCGGAATGAGGCTGTTTCGATCCGATGATGGCTCTCGTTATCCTTGAGCTGAGGATAGAAGATAAGTTCCGGTCCCATGGGATTTCGAGACCAGAATGCGCCGAGTGGTCATAGTGTGAATATTGGCGCCAGGGTAGTGGCATTTTGTCCAAGAACACACCGTGAAAACTATTGTGCAATGTTACTTATGACAGCACTAAACCCGTGCCGAGGGAGCTTGCTCCCGCTTGAGCGCGAAGCGTTCATAAAGAAGGCTGCTTCGCAGCCCAGCGGGAGCAAGCTCCCTCGCCACAGTGATTTGGCTCCCAGCGATCAGACGTCCATCAAGCCGGCTTGGCCTCGGCCAATGCCTGCTGCGCCAGTTCCTTTTCCGCTTCCTTGATATCGTCTTCGCTGATCATTTCCGCAATGACTCGCAACCGCTCCACCACCCGGGCGTTGACGCTGCCCTCCGGGAAGTCGCCGTTTTCATCCGGCTCCCCGGCAGGCTCGCCCACCAGCAGACTCAAGGCTTCGTCGGCCTGGCGCACGGCATAGACGTGGAACTGCCCGGCACGCACCGCGGCCAGCACTTTCTCGTCGAGCATCAACGTGGCGACGTTGGCCTGCGGGATGATTGCGCCCTGCTCGCCGGTCAGCCCACGGGCCTCGCAAAGGCGGAAGAAGCCTTCGATCTTCTCGTTGACCCCACCCACCGCCTGCACTTCGCCGAACTGGTTGATCGAACCGGTGATGGCGAAGCACTGCTTCAACGGCGTCTTCGACAGCGCCGAGATCAGCGTACACGCCTCGCCAAGGGACGCACTGTCGCCGTCCACATACCCATAGGATTGCTCCAGGGCGATACTGGCCGAGATCGCCAGCGGGAATTCCTGGGCATACCGGCTGCCCAGGTAACCGGTGAGAATCATCACGCCCTTGGAGTGGATCGGCTGGCCGAGGTTGACCTCACGCTCGATGTCGACAATGCCGCTGCCGCCCGGGTACACCGTGGCAGAAATCCGCGCCGGCACGCCAAACGCCGAGTCACCGACCTCCAGCACCGTCAGCCCGTTGCATTTGCCCACGGCGGCGCCGTCCGTATCGATCAGGATGATCCCGGCCAGCATGTCGTCGAGGATTCGCGCCGAGACGCGCCCGGTGCGGGTGGCCTTGGCCTTGAGGGCGCGTTCGATGTGGCCGGCGTCGGTCATCTCGTCACCGGCCAGCTGGCGAATGAAATCCGCTTCGCTGACCAATTGGAACAGATCGCCGATACGCGCCGACAACCGCCCCTGGTGTTCGGCCAGGCGTGCGCTGTAGGTCGCCAGGCGCGCCACCGCATCGGCGGTCAGTGGCGCCATGCCCTCCTCCGAAGTACGGGTCTTGAGCAACTGGGCGAACTGCTCCAGGCTCTCGTCGCCCATGGGGATGTCTTCGTCGAAGTCCACCAGCACGCGGAACATCTCCTGGAAGTCCGGATCCAGGTCCTGCAAGGCGTAGTAAAGCTGGCGGGCGCCGATGATCACCACCTTGACCTGCAACGGGATGTGTTGCGGCGTGAGGGTCACCGTGGCCAGTCGCCCCAGCTCGCCCAACGGCGATTCCATTTTCAGCTTGCGCGATTGCAGGGCGCGCTTGAGCGCATCCCACACGAACGGCTCGCCGAGCATTTTTTCCGCTTCCAGGATCAGGAAGCCGCCGTTGGCCCGGTGCAAGGCACCCGGACGCAACTGCCGATAGGTGGTGTAGAGCGCGCCCTGGTCGGTGCTGTACTCGATGCGTCCGAACAGGTTGTCGTAGGTCGGGTGCGGCTCGAACACCACCGGCGCGCCGCCACTGGACGGATGGCCCACCACCAGGCTCGGGGCATACTGCTCTTCCAGCAGTTTGCGGGCGACGGCGTCGGTCTTGCTGTCGTCCACCAACTGCTCGACCACGGTCCTGAGCAAATTGACCTGCATCGCCTGCAAGTAACCGCAGACCGCCGCGTTCTCTGCGTATTTTTCCGACAACGGCGCGAGCAAGGGTTGCAGGGCCAGGGTGATGGTTTCTTCGTTGAGCTGGCGCAACTGGTTGTTGGACTCGCGCTTCCACTGCGGCAGGCTGGCCAGTTCTTCGTTCAAGCGCTCTTCCAGGCTCGAGATGTCCTCATGGAAACGCTCGCGCTCGGACTCCGGCAACTGGGCGAATTCCGCCTCATCCAGGGCCTTGCCATCGCTCATCGGGGTGAAGGCGATGTTGCTGCTGTCGCGGTACAGCGCGACGTCCTTTTCCAGCGCCAGGCGTTCGATCACATCCAGGGCGCGGTCGTAGCGCTGGTTGAAGGCACGGTCGATGGCGCTTTTCTTCTGTTGGTAGGACGGATGCTCGAACACGGCCGGAAATGTCGCCAGCAGGTTGTCGATCAGACCGTTGATGTCGGCGATGAAGGCACCGGCGGCGCCCGACGGCAACTCCAGGGCACGGGGCTCGCGAGGCTCATCGAAATTGTTGACGTAGACCCAGTCAGCCGGGGTCTGCAGGCGCTTGCCTTCGGCCTTGAGGTAGCGTTTGACGAACGAGAACCGGCCAGTGCCGGGCTCACCCATGACAAATACGTTGTAGCCGGGGCGTGGCATGGCCACGCCGAACTGCAAGGCTTCGACCGCACGTTCCTGGCCGAGCACACCGCGGAAGGGCTCCAGATCATTGGTGGTAGAGAAGCTGAACTGTTCAGCGGAAAACGGACGGGTCAGCGCTTCAGGCGCTAGACGCAAGCTGGCAGCAACAGGATCAGGCATCGGGCTTCCTTACATCAGGCGGGGCAGATAGCGGCATTCTGGCGCTGCCTGTACCTGACTGGCAAGGAGCGCCTCAGGCCAAAGCATAGCCCAGGAACCACCCGGACCCAGGCCAGCAGGCCCGCGGCGTGCACGATAGTTTTTGCAAAAAGTCACGGAACCCTCGGATCGTGCCTAAACTCCAAATTGCGCGGCTGGAACAATAACCGGCCCACTGGCACCTGGCCCCACAGGCACGGGCCAGACCCTGTCCATTGGTATGCACATAAAGAGAACATAGCTATGAAACGGATTCTTCTCGGTACTCTCTTCACCGCTGTTTCCATCAACGCCATGGCTCAGGCCCCGGGCGGCCCGGACTGCGGTTGGGGCAACATGCTGTTCGAAGGCCAGCGTGGCACCCCGGCGCACTTCCTGGCATCCACCACCAACGGCACCTCCGGTAACGCCACCTTCGGCATGACCTCCGGCACCAACGGTTGCTCGACCAACGCCGCACTGACCTACGGCGGCAAGTCCTGGCTGGCCATGAATGGCATGATGAACGAGCTGTCCGAAGACATGGCCAAGGGTCAGGGCGAGGCGCTGACCACCTACGCCGTGGTACTGGGCGTGGCGCCGGAAGACCGTGCGCACTTCTCTGCCGTCACCCACGAGCACTTCCAGCAGATCTTCAGCAAGGCTGACGTGACCGCTGAAGACGTGCATGCCAACACCCTGGCCGTGCTGAAAAGCGATCCTCGTCTGGCCAAGTACGCAACTCAAGCCTAAGCTCGCCACACTCGCTCCCTCCGGGGAGCGGGTTTTTCTTTTCTGGGCCCTTTTGGTCTTTTTTTTCGACTTTCCAAGTAGCCGACTATGCTCAAACGCCTTGCCTGGCTGGCGCTCTGTGTGTGCGCCCCGCTGTCCGCCGCGCCCCATGTCGATCCCCAACGTTTGCAGCAACTGGCCAATGACCGCTTCTGGATTTCCCTCGGTCACTACGAAGCCGCCAAGCTGGGTGGCTGGCGCAGCTATATCAGCGACAAGAAATTTTTCCTCGCCTCCGACGGCAATGCACATCCCGACCGCGAACTGACCGCCACGCTGCAGGCCTTGTATGGCCCGGCCAGCGCCGGCCAGCAGCATGCTCAATGCGTGTACCCGGCACGTACCCGCTGGCTCAAGGCACAGCTCAACCTGACGGACCTGCCAGCGGTCGATTGCAGCGAATTCACCCAGTGGTTCAAGGACGTGTCGCCCCACAGCGCAGTGATGATTTTCCCCGCCGCCTATCTCAACAGCCCCTCCTCGATGTTCGGCCACACGCTGCTGCGCATCGACCAGGCCGACGTTCAGAGTGACAAGACCGCCCTGCTCAGTTACGCAATCAATTTCGGCGCCTACATCGAAGGCTCCGACAACAGCATTCTCTATGCCTGGAAAGGCCTGATGGGCGGCTATCCGGGCCTGTTTGCCCTGGTGCCCTACCAGGAAAAACTCTCCGAGTACCGTAGCCTGGAGAACCGCGACCTGTGGGAATACCGCCTCAACCTGAGCCAGGCGGAAACCGAGCGCATGGTCGAGCACGTCTGGGAACTCAAGCAGATCCAGTTCGATTATTTCTTCTTTGACGAAAACTGCTCTTACCGCCTGCTCGAACTGCTTCAGGTCGCCCGCCCGAGCCTGCGCCTGACAGAACAGTTCCCGCTGACGGCAATCCCCACCGACACGGTCAAGGCGGTGAAAGACGCCGGGCTTGTGGAAAGCATCCAGTATCGACCGTCCCGCGAACGAGAGCTGCTCAGCCGCGCCGAACCGCTGAGCAACGACGAACAACAATGGGTACTGAAAGTCAGTGCCGACCAGCAGCAACTGCAAACACCCGAATTCAAGGCGCTGCCACGCAAGCGCCAGGCACTGATCGTCGATGCGGCCTATCGACTGGAGCGCTACCGGGCCAACGGCCAGGAACGCGATCCGCAACGCGCCCAGCGCAGCTTCGAACTATTGCGGGCGATCAACCGCAATCCGGCGCCGGAACTCGACATCCCGCAGCCGGGTCTGCCGGAGGACGGTCATCAGTCGCGTACCTGGCAGGCCGGCCTCGGTACCCGCGGCGACCGGGCATTCGGCGAGTATGGCCTGCGCATGGCCTACCACGACCTCAATGACAACGCCGAGAGTTTTCCCCTAGGGGCACAGATCGAAATTCTCCAACTGAAGCTACGCCAGTACGAAGGTAATGAATGGCAGGTGCAGCAACTGGACCTGGCGACCATTCGCTCCCTGACCCCGCGCAACGAGCTGTTGCAGCCGCTGTCCTGGCAAGTGACCGGCGGGCTGGAGCGGGTGCCCGGCAAGCACGACGATGAAAACCTGGTCAGCCACGTCAACGGCGGCGCGGGGGGAACGTGGGCGTTGGGCGACGACATGCTGGGCTTTGCCTTGGGCACGGTGCGGGTCGAGCACAACAACGATTTCGCCCAGTTCATCGCCCCGGCCGCCGGTTTCAACAGCGGCGTGCTGTGGAAAAACCCGCTGGGCAACCTGAGCGTGGAAGCCAAGGGCGACTATTTCGTCAACGGTGAAGTGCGCCGTAGCCTGAGTCTGAACCAGCAATGGGAACTGTCGCGCAACCTCGGCCTGCGCTTGAGTGCCCAGCGTGAATTCAGCCACCTGGCCACGCCCCAGAACGAGGTGATGCTTGAGGTGAAGTGGTATCACTACTGAGCATCGATAGCCTACCCCTCGACAGGGCAAACGGATTAATCACAGGGCTTTCACACCGGCCTGACGAATCCGCTTCTAGACTTATCGTATAAGTGGAGGCGGAAGGCAGGACATGAGGCGCGCGATAGCGGTACTGGCGGTATTGATGATGCTTGGCGGTTGTGAAACCACCCACGAAGACCTGATTGCCCGCGGGTTTCCAGCGGCGTTTGCCGACGGCTATGACGACGGTTGCAGCAGTGGCCGGCAAGCGGCCGGGGCGATCACCGGCCAGTTCCGCAAGGACGTGCCGCGCTACCTCAAGGATCCACGCTACGCCGAGGGGTGGAGCGACGGGTTCCGCCAATGCCAGGCCATGCGCGAAAGCCAGGAACGCGACGCCTACCGTGAGCGCCATTGGGACGAGCGCGAACGTGCCTGGCAACAGGAAAAGGACCGGGACGCCGCCCGGGCGTATCGCTCGCAATGAGTCGCGCATAGACATCCCGCGAAACCAAATGCCTGCGACCATGGCCCAAACTCCAACAGAGGAGAACACCATGAGCCGCGCCTTCGTCAACGAAGACAACGCCGCTGCCCAAGCCGACCAGCCGGTCGAACGCCAGGTCAGCGCGCAACCCAACTACGTCACGCCCGCCGGGCTCGCCCAATTGCAGGCCCGGGTTGCCCACTTGCAGACGCTGCACGCTCAGCAAGTCGCCAGGGCGGATCAGGCGGACAAGCAGCGTATTGCCGATCTTGAACGCGACCTGCGCTATTTCAATCAGCGCGTGCAAAGCGCCCAAGTGGTGGCGCCAACATCCTCCGAGCAAGTGCGGATCGGACACTGGGTGACTTTCGTCGACGAACAGGACCGCCAACAGCGGGTGCAATTGGTGGGTGAAGACCAGGCCGACGCGGCCACCGGGCTGATCAACTGGGGCTCGCCATTAGGGCGAGCGCTGCTGGGAACGAAGGTAGGCGACGAAGTAGTGTGGCAGCGACCGATAGGAGATCTCGCCATTGAAATAGTTGCCATAGAACTTGATTAGCTCAACGACCGCATCTTAATCGCACTAACAGCCAACTAAAAAAATCACTATTGCGCCTGTAGCAATATGTAACTGCAACATGAAGTCATAACGCAAAGTTGGTGTCGATACGGCAGCGTGGTACTGTTTTTCCCGCACATGAATCGGTGCAAAAAAACCAAGAGGACGATACACAATGAGCGAACGACTACTTGCAATGTCAGGTAACTTCGACAGTGACTTCAACTCCTACCAACAGCTAAACAGTCCCGGTAGCGAATCAGCAATGCTGACCATTGTCGAGTGCGGCACCATAAACTGCACCGCTACTTTGTGCTGATTCCTACCTATCGAAGCGCCTGCCCAACAGGACTTTGAGACTCCCTGATCCCTACCCATGAACGCGTCATTAACATCCTGCAATCCGGGTGCGCTTAGTAGCGCCCGAACGACCACTGGGTCATTGCAATGGATTTATAACTGATGAGGAAAACACGATGAGCGAACAAATCCTGAACATGTCCGGCGACTTCTATTCCGAGTTCGATGCCTATCAAGCGCCTGCCAACAACAATATCGGGGCCATTCTGGCAACGACACTGGAGTGCAACACCTTCGGAACCTGCACTAACCTGGAATGTTCGACCGTCATGTGCTGATCGCCCTGATCGTTAGTTGAACCAGCAACACCGATAAACATAGAGCAGGCATCGCCTGCTCTATCCATGTCAGGAACCACGACATGCTCGTTAACTCATTGAAGTTGAATCAGCGCGGCCAGTGCAGATTCGCCTCAGCCTCCGACATCACCCTGTTTGAAAACAACCTGACCCGCCTGCATGGTGACGACCAGGCCTTGTTGAGTCACTTTGGACTGGATAGGGAGCAGTTGACTTCGTACATCAACGACCCCGCCAATACCCAGCCCTTGCCCCACGATGGCGAAACCGCCCTGCAGGCCTTGAAGGAAAAGCTTGTCCGGCTTGATCGCCAGCACATCGATACGAAAACGGTCGGCAGCAACGACGAGAATTTTTATTGGTTTGGCTATCGTTTTTTTCTTTATTTCCTCGAATCGTTCAAGACGGACCCGCGCTACGGCCATGCGTCCAGGTACGTCGACGAACCGGCAGTGTTTGCCAGCCTTGAGCGTTATGTCCTGGCTCGGGTCGGACGCACGGCGGAACAGAGTCTGGTCCATTATCTGAACACGCGGATCGCCAGTGGCGACGACATTGACTTGAGCCGCTTCAATGAACGCCTGCGAACTTTGCCGCTGTTGAAACTCTTCGAGTCTTATCCCGTGCTGGCGACCCTATTGCTGGGGATGCTGGAGGACACGATCAACTATCTGTACGCGGTCGTTCTGAACTTTGCCGACGATGTGGAACGGTTGGAGCATGCATTTGCGATCCCGTCGCGCAAAATCGATGCTATTGAACTTGGGCTAGGTGATCCTCACGGTCGGGGCGAAACGGTCTGCCAGGTTAAAGTTGCCACGACTTACCTGGTGTACAAGCCCAGGGCAAGCCGCGAAGCGCTTTTTTACAACGGGCTTATCGGGCAATTGCACGAGTGGACGCAAGCCGAATGTTTTTCCATTCACGCGCCACGAATTCTCAGTCGCGAGCGTCATAGCTGGGTCGAGAAAATCGATAACGTGCCGTGCGCAAGCGAAGCGGACGTTGAGCTGTTTTATCAAAAGATGGGCGCACAGATTGCCGTTATCCACGCACTGAACGGCATCGACTTCCATTATGAAAACATCATTGCGCATGGAAGCAGCCCGGTCATGATCGACCTGGAATGCCTGTTCACCGCGTCAACCAGCGAAGTACTGTTGGATTTGCCGGCTGGCTGCGCGTTGTCCAATACGTATAAGTTGATCCAACAGTCGGTCTGCTCCAGCGGCTTCGTGCCCTTCTCACAAAAATCCAGCAACGACCAGAGCGGTTTGACACGACAGGAGCTGTTCATCTCCACCCGGCACTCGCTGGTTTTCGATGACGGCTTCTATCATCTACGCAGGATCAGATTCGAACATCAATTGGCGCAAAAGCATCTGCCGTTGCTACTGGGTGAACGCAAAGGGCTGGAAACTTACAGGACCTCGTTCTTCCAGGGTTTTGAATATGCTTATGACCAGTTGATAAGCCATCGCCATAGCCTGATGCAAATGCTTGAACAATCGGCGAACCAACTCTCCACCCGGGTCCTGCTGAAAAACTCCCAGCGCTACGCCGACTTCATCGGCCTGAGCCGCCACCCACGCTTCATGCAAAACATGCTGGATCGGGAACTTCTGCTGGCCACCTTCTGGAGAGACGTGAAAGAGCCTTACCGGGAAAAAGACATCCCCCGCCATGAAATAGCCGACCTGCAACGATCCGCCATTCCCTGTTTCACTATGCCCCTCGACACGAGCTGCATGACCAGCGCACAAGGTGTCACCATTGACCTGGCACAAGTGGAGCCGCCGCTAACCAGCTGCTTGCAAAAGATCGCCGGCCTGTCCCAGGCAGACAAGGCACTGCAACGCACACTGCTGGAACTCTGTCTGTTTCCAGAACAGAGCCCACGCCCGGCCTTACCGGCGCGGCAAACCGGTGGGAAGCCGGAAAAGCCGTCCCAGGCGAACCGACTCGATGCGGTCCTGAAGATCGGCGCTCGCCTGGAGGAGCTTGCAGTCAAGGGATCGGCAACGGACGTCAGGTGGTTGTCTTTTCATCTGCACCCCTCGACCCAGGGAAAATACCCCTCCCCCATGGATCACGGCGTGTATTCCGGCATCGCTGGTCTCGGGCTGTTTTACCTGAGCCTGTTCAAGGTGAGCGGCAAGCCTCACTGTCTGTCGCTCCTGGATCAGATCCTGCGTTCACTGGAGCAACAATTCGGCTTTTTCAAAAGCGACCTGAGCATCAGCGCGTATCACGGGCTGGGGGCCTACCTGTATCTA
This sequence comes from Pseudomonas sp. SMV71, assembly GCF_052042015.1. Classification (NCBI taxonomy): domain Bacteria; kingdom Pseudomonadati; phylum Pseudomonadota; class Gammaproteobacteria; order Pseudomonadales; family Pseudomonadaceae; genus Pseudomonas; species Pseudomonas sp. SMV71. The sequence continues at coordinate 93,105 of NZ_JBKGGU010000020.1, forward strand.
TTGATCAATCGTCGCCAGATCACCGCAGACGGAACACATGACGAAAAGATCGCCAGCCTGTTGCAGCAGCTGCTTGACGTACCGCCCGAGCAGTATGACTTCGACTTCCTGGGTGGCTGCTGTGGCGCGGTGACGCTGCTGGCCAACATTCATGAGCTGTCTGCCCGTGAGGATGTGCTCTCGGCCATCGGACGCATGGTCGACTACATCAAGGATCAACTACTGGTTGAAGAAGGCCAGTTGCTGCGACGCGATGATCGATCCGTCATCCTGACGGGCTTGTCCCATGGCCTATCGGGCGTCATCCATGGGTTGTGCAGGGCCTATGACGTCACCGGCGATGCAGCGCTGGTGGCCCTCGCCGTCCAGGTGCTCGAAGGCGAAAACCGCTTGAGCCGGGACGGCTTCTGGCTCGACCTGCGCAACCATGGGCATGTGCAGCATTCGACCAAGTGGTGCCACGGCGACGGTGGCATCCTCATTGCCCGGCGACAGCTGATGAAATCCATGGGAGACGTCCTGGACGAAACGACCCGGCAAACCGTGCTCGACGACATACAGCGATGCGAGGACAACCTCTGGCAACACGGGTTTGGCGACGGCTACAACCTTTGTCACGGGGATCTGGGCAATCTGATCTGCCTGTTCGACGGGTATCGGCGCTCGGGCAATTGCGAAGGCATCCTGAGAGTCCAACAAGCCATTGACCAGGTCATCCGGCAGTTCTTTGAAGGGCCCTTTATGGACAGCGACCGGGTTCCCGATGTCAGCCTGCTGACCGGTATTGCCGGGGCGGGTTATGCGCTGCTGTACGCGATGGATCCGACGATTCCCAATGTGCTTACCCTGGATTTCGCGGCGCGGGCCTAGGCCTATCGGACAACACAATATCCTGCGTGGGAGCGGGCTTGCCCGCGAATGCGGCTTATCAGCTAGCGTTGATAGTGAATGTGCCATCGCTTTCGCGAGCAAGCCCGCTCCCACAGGGATCATTCACTTCCTACAGGAATTGCGCCCATGAAAAACGGAGCCCGAGGGCTCCGTTTTTTTCATGCAACCAACCAAATCAGGCCAGTTTCTTGTGCCGTACGCGATGGGGCTGGGCAGCCGCTTCGCCGAGGCGTTTCTTGCGATCGGCTTCGTACTCGGTGTAGTTGCCTTCGAAGAACACCGCCTGCGAATCGTCCTCATAGGCCAGGATGTGGGTCGCCACGCGGTCAAGGAACCACCGATCGTGGGAGATCACAATGGCGGCGCCCGGGAAGTCCAGCAGGGCTTCTTCCAGGGAACGCAGGGTTTCGACGTCGAGGTCGTTGGACGGTTCGTCGAGCAGCAGGACGTTGCCGCCCTCCTTCAACGTCAACGCCAGGTGCAGGCGGCCACGTTCACCACCGGAGAGGTCCTTGACGAACTTCTGCTGGTCGCCGCCCTTGAAGTTGAAGCGCCCCACGTAGGTACGCGACGGGATTTCGTAGTTACCGATGCGGATCTGGTCGGAACCGTCGGAGATCTGCTGGAACACGGTCTTGCTGCCGTCCAGGTCTTCACGGCTCTGGTCGACGCACGCCAGTTGCACGGTTTCACCGATTTCGATGCTGCCCGAATCCGGAGTTTCCTTGCCCATCAGCATGCGGAACAGCGTCGACTTACCTGCGCCGTTACCGCCGATCACACCGACGATGGCGCCTTTAGGCATGGAGAACGACAGGTTGTCGATCAGCACGCGGTCGCCATAGCCCTTGGTGACGTTCTTGAATTCAATGACCTTGTCACCCAGGCGCGGACCGGCCGGGATGTAGATCTCGTTGGTTTCGCTGCGTTTCTGGAATTCCTGGGACTGCATTTCCTCGAAACGTTGCAGACGGGCCTTGGATTTGGACTGGCGGGCCTTGGCGCCTTTGCGCACCCATTCCAGCTCTTCCTTCATGGCTTTTTCATGGGCCGACTGCTGCTTGGATTCCTGGGCCAGACGCTCGGACTTGGCTTCCAGCCAGCCCGAATAGTTGCCCTCGTACGGAATGCCTGCGCCGCGGTCGAGTTCCAGGATCCAGCCGGCAACGTTGTCCAGGAAGTAACGATCGTGCGTGATCGCGACCACGGTGCCCGGGAAGTCGTGCAGGAAGTGTTCGAGCCAGGCGACGGAGTCGGCGTCCAGGTGGTTGGTCGGTTCGTCGAGCAGCAGCATGTCCGGGGCGGACAGCAGCAGGCGGCACAGGGCAACCCGGCGTTTTTCACCACCGGAGAGGTGTTCGACCTTCGCTTCCCAGGCCGGCAGGCGCAGCGCATCGGCGGCGACTTCCAGCTGGCGCTCCAGGTTGTGACCATCGCTGGCCTGCAGGATCGCCTCGAGCTTGGCCTGTTCGGCGGCCAGCTTGTCGAAATCGGCGTCCGGGTCGGCGTAGGCGGCGTAGACCTCGTCCAGGCGGGCCTGGGCATCCTTGATGACGCTGACCGCTTCCTCGACCACTTCACGCACGGTCTTGGTCGGGTCCAGCTGAGGCTCCTGGGGCAGGTAGCCGATATTCAGGTCCGGCATCGGACGGGCTTCGCCGTCGAACTCGGTATCGACGCCGGCCATGATTTTCAGCAGCGTGGATTTACCCGAACCGTTGAGGCCCAGCACGCCGATCTTGGCGCCGGGGAAAAACGACAGCGAGATGTTTTTCAGGATTTCCCGCTTCGGCGGAACGACTTTGCTCAGCCGATGCATGGTGAAGACGTATTGAGCCATGGAGAACCTAGCGTCAGTGACAGGTGAAAAGAACAAGCCAGGCCATGCGCAGCGCCGGCACTTGACGGTCATCAATGCCTGCGGGCGGATAGAGCCTGGGAATCTGGAGCTGGAACGCTCTTGTCTGACCGGCAAAGCTACCTCAACCGTCGGTCAAGGTCCAGCCGCGAAGGACTGGCACTTTGCCACAAGTCAAGGCATGCTAGCCGCCCTTCGGGCGTCCGGCTTATAGTGCGTGTCGCGCCAGTCCAGCAAACCGCAGGATTACAGCTTGTCCAACGTCACGCCGCCCCCGTCCCCCCGCGCACCGACCGCAGTGCCCGGCTCGCCCCTGCGCGGGACTCTGAAGGGTGCCCTGGCGACGCTGGTCCTGCTGTTGTTGGGACTGCTCTTCTGGCAATTGATCGACCAACTGCGCGAAAACCAACAGCACCAGCGTCAATACACCATCGACTACACCGCCGACCTGGCCGCCCAAGTCAGCCTGAACATGGCGTTGAACGCGCAGATCGCCCTCAATCTGTTACCGATCGTCGAACAACCGCAAACGGCCGACGAACAGCAGGCACTGGTACGCAAGCTCCAACAGTCATTGCCGGAGGTGCGCAGCCTGGCGCTGCTGAGCCCATCCGGCCGGGTGCTCAGCGACAGCGATGTCGACAGCGAGGATGCCGATTACCTGGCTGAGCTGGTGCGGCGCAGTCGTGCCCAGGCCCATTATTTCAGCAATGCCGAAGACGGCTCCGTGGTGCATCTGTTGCTGCATCAGGCCAGCGGCAGCAGCCGAGGCTACTGGGCCCTGCGCCTGACGCCGAACTTTTTCACCACGCTGACCAAACAGGCCGATGTCGGCCTGCGTCCGCTGTGGCTGGTGGAGAACCGCCTCAACCAACAGGTCATCAGCCGCGATGAGAGCCTGCCGTCGTCCGAGACTGCCCGCCTGTCGGTCGATGATCTGGAAAATACCGTCCTGACCGTGCCCCTGAGCAGCAGCGACTGGCAACTGCGGGGCCTTTTCGACCGGCGCCAGGTGATCGAGCAACTGCTGCCGGCATTCATTGGCAAATGCCTGTTGGGCCTGGCGTTTTCATTGCTGCCAGTGATTGCACTGTTGAACATGCGCCGGCGCCAGCGGCAGTTGCACGAAGGTCGTCGGCGCTACCAGGATATTTTCGAAGGCACCGGTGTGGCCCTGTGCGTGCTGGATCTGTCGGGACTCAAGGCATTCTTCGCCAGGAATGGCCTGCACAACGGCGATCAGTTGCGCGCCTGGCTGGAAGTCCCGCACCAGCTCGAGCAGTTGCAGCAGGAAGTGATCGTCACCGAGGTCAACCAGATGGCGTTGAAGTTGCTCAACGTCGACTCCTGTGAGCAGGCCTGGCAACTGCTGGTGGGCAATGGCGTGCAGGACACCAACCCGGTTGGCTACAGGTTGCTCCAGGCACTGCTCGACCCGCACAAACAGCTGGAACTGGAGATCAGGCTGCAGGATGCCCACGGTCGTGACCAGCACCTGTGGCTGGTGCTGCGCTTGCCGGAACACCAGGATGACTACAACGCCGTCATCCTGAGCATCAGCGACATCACCAGCCGCAAGCTGGTGGAGCTGTCGTTGCTTGAGCGCGAGGGTTTCTGGTCCGACGTGGTGCGCACGGTGCCGGACCATCTCTATGTGCAGGACGTCATCAGCCAGCGGATGATTTTCAGCAACCATCACCTGGGCCAGACGCTGGGGTACGACCGCACCGAGCTGCACCAGATGGGCGAGTATTTCTGGGAAATCCTGTTGCACAGCGAAGACGCCGATCACTACCACCAATTGCGCCAGGAACAACGCCGGGGCGGTTATACGCAACTGCTGCAATGCCAGTTGCGCTTTCGCCATCGCAACGGCAAATGGCGACGTTTCGAGGTTCGCGAACAAGCGCTGGCTCGCGACCGGCATGACCAGGTGACCCGAATCATTGGCGTGGCCAAGGACATCACCGAGCAGATCGAGGCCAGCGAATCGCTGCGCGACAGCGAACAGCGCTACCGGATGCTCGCCGAAAGCATCAGCGATGTGATCTTCTCCACCGACAGCAAACTCTCGCTCAACTACGTCAGCCCGTCGGTGCAGGCCGTGCTGGGCTACGACGCCGACTGGATCTTCCAGAACGGCTGGCAGTCGATCATTGCCAACCCGCAGCAACTGACCGGTATCTACAGCCTGATGGACCGGGTCAGCAAGGCCCTCGACAAGCCCGAGCAACTGTCCGAGCTGCGCAACCAGATGCAGACCCAGCTGTTCCTGTTCGACTGCCTTCGGGCCGACGGGCGCAAGATCCCCATCGAGTTGCGGCTGGTGCTGGTATGGGACGATCACGGCGCGTTCGAAGGCGTGCTGGGCGTAGGCCGCGACATCAGCCAGCAACGGCGTGCCGAAAAAGACCTGCGCATGGCCGCCACGGTATTCGAACACTCGACCTCGGCCATTCTGATCACCGACCCGGCCGGCTACATCGTCCAGGCCAACGAAGCGTTCAGCCGCGTCAGCGGGTACGCCGTCTCGCAAGTGCTGGACCAATTGCCCAACATGCTGACGGTAGACGAGCAGCAGGAAGCCCACCTGCGCTACGTGCTCAAGCAATTGCAACAGCACAGCACCTGGGAAGGCGAAGTCTGGCTCAAGCGGCGCAATGGCGAACACTATCCGGCCTGGGTCGGCATCACCGCCGTGCTCGATGACGAGGGCGACCTGGCCAGCTATGTGTGTTTCTTCAGCGACATCAGCGAACGCAAGGCCAGCGAGCAGCGCATCCACCGCCTGGCCTACTACGATGCTCTGACCCACCTGCCCAACCGCACGCTGTTCCAGGATCGCCTGCACACCGCCCTGCAATCGGCCGACCGACAGAAGACCTGGGTGGTGCTGATGTTCCTCGACCTGGACCGCTTCAAGCCGATCAACGACTCCCTGGGCCACGCCGCCGGCGACCGGATGCTCAAGGAAATGGCCACGCGCCTGCTCGGGTGCGTGGCTGATGACGACACCGTGGCACGCATGGGGGGCGATGAATTCACCTTGCTGCTGCAACCGCGCGCCAGTCGCGAAATGGCGCTGAACCGGGCGATTACCGTGGCTGAGCAGATCCTTGCCAGCCTGGTCCGGCCTTTCGTGCTCGAAGGCCGGGAGTTCTTCGTCACCGCCAGTATCGGCATCGCCTTGAGTCCCCAGGACGGCAACGAACTGAGCCAGTTGATGAAAAACGCCGACACCGCCATGTACCACGCCAAGGAGCGCGGCAAGAACAACTTCCAGTTTTACCAGGCCGACATGAACGCCAGTGCCCTGGAGCGCCTGGAACTGGAAAGCGACCTGCGCCATGCCCTGGAGCAGAACGAGTTCGTGCTGTATTACCAGCCGCAGTTCAGCGGCGACGGCAAGCGCCTGACCGGCGCCGAGGCCCTGCTACGCTGGCGTCACCCGCGCCGTGGGCTGGTGCCGCCGGGAGACTTCATTCCGGTGCTCGAGGAGCTCGGGCTGGTGGTGGACGTGGGCGACTGGGTCATCGACGAAGCCTGCCGGCAGCTCAAGACCTGGCACCAGGCCAAGGTCCGGGTGCCCAAAGTCTCGGTCAACATTTCCGCCCGGCAGTTCTCCGACGGTCAGCTCGGCACCCGCATTGCCAATATCCTGCGCAGCACCGGCCTGCCGCCGGCCTGCCTGGAGTTGGAGTTGACCGAGAGTATCCTGATGCGCGAGGTCAGCGAGGCGATGCAGATCCTTGCCGGGCTGAAGAACCTGGGCCTGAGCATTGCCGTGGATGACTTCGGCACCGGGTATTCATCCCTCAACTACCTGAAACAATTCCCCATCGACGTGTTGAAGATCGACCGCACCTTCGTCGACGGCCTGCCGTCCGGCGAGCAGGATGCGCAGATCGCCCGGGCGATCATCGCCATGGCCCACAGCCTCAACCTGGCGGTGATCGCCGAGGGCGTCGAGACTCACGAGCAATTGGACTTCCTGCGTGAACACGGCTGCGATGAAGTCCAGGGCTACCTGTTCGGCCGCCCGATGCCGGCCAACCGGTTCGAGGCGCAGTTCAGCAATGATGCGCTGTTCATGCTCGACTGAGGCCTTTTGGTACCTGGGCTGGCCTCATCGCGAGCAGGCTCGCGATGAGGCCCGCAAAGGCTGGGTGAATCCCATTCGTCCGCGACATGACGTCCTTTCATATGCCTTCCAAAAGCGGTTGGGTTAGAATGCCCCCCTTTTCTGCCCCGATCCTTGAGGACCGCCATGTTCAGCCGTGATTTGACTATTGCCAAGTACGACGCCGATCTCTTTGCCGCCATGGAGCAAGAAGCTCAGCGCCAGGAAGAGCACATTGAGCTGATCGCTTCGGAAAACTACACCAGCCCTGCGGTGATGGAGGCTCAAGGTTCGGTACTGACCAACAAGTACGCCGAAGGCTACCCGGGCAAGCGCTACTACGGTGGTTGCGAGTACGTCGACGTGGTCGAGCAACTGGCTATCGACCGCGCGAAGCAACTGTTCGGCGCCGACTACGCCAACGTCCAGCCACACGCCGGCTCCCAGGCCAACGCCGCCGTGTACCTGGCGCTGCTGTCGGCCGGTGACACCATTCTGGGCATGAGCCTGGCCCACGGCGGTCACCTGACCCACGGCGCCAGCGTCTCCTCCTCCGGCAAGCTGTACAACGCCATCCAGTACGGCATCGACGGCAACGGCCTGATCGACTACGACGAAGTCGAGCGCCTGGCCCTGGAACACAAGCCGAAGATGATCGTGGCCGGTTTCTCCGCCTACTCCCAAGTGCTCGATTTCGCACGTTTCCGCGAAATCGCCGACAAGGTCGGTGCCTATCTGTTCGTAGACATGGCTCACGTGGCAGGTCTGGTCGCCGCTGGCGTCTACCCGAACCCCGTGCCGTTCGCCGACGTGGTGACCACCACCACCCACAAGACCCTGCGCGGCCCACGTGGCGGCCTGATCCTGGCTCGCGCCAATGCCGACATCGAGAAGAAACTCAACTCCGCTGTGTTCCCAGGCGCCCAAGGCGGCCCGCTGGAGCACGTGATCGCGGCCAAGGCGATCTGCTTCAAGGAAGCGCTGCAGCCTGAGTTCAAGGCTTACCAGCAGCAAGTCGTGAAGAATGCCAAGGCCATGGCCGGCGTGTTCATCGAGCGCGGCTTCGACGTCGTATCCGGTGGTACGGAAAATCACCTGTTCCTGCTGTCGCTGATCAAGCAGGACATCTCCGGCAAAGATGCCGACGCGGCGCTGGGCAAGGCGTTCATCACCGTCAACAAGAACTCGGTGCCAAACGACCCACGCTCCCCGTTCGTGACTTCCGGACTGCGCTTCGGCACCCCGGCCGTGACCACCCGTGGCTTCAAGGAAGCCGAGTGCAAGGAACTGGCCGGCTGGATCTGCGACATCCTGGCTGACCTGAACAACGAAGCGGTCATCGACGCCGTTCGTGAGAAGGTCAAGGCCATCTGCAAGAAGCTGCCGGTATACGGCGCTTAATTCTCCCGACGCAATGCACTAAGAAAGGCCCGCCTCGAAAGAGGCGGGCCTTTCTTATGGCCCCATCTAAAACAACTGACAACTTATTTAAATCCCAACTTGATAATGCCCTGCAATACATCCAATCCCACAACTTGACAACAAATCCATAACATCGAGTCCGCTTCAGTCAATTAACAAACAAGGACTCATCAACATGGACAGTCACTCATCTTTTACCGCAACACTTAGAATGCACGAAGCCCGTATCAATCTACTTGAGCACCTGCATGGCAAGCCTGCGATGGCAACCATCCGTTCGTTCAGTGGTGGTTTTTTTACCGGTCAGCCCCAACCCCATGATCACTCCAGCCTGCTCGGGATGTACCCGAACGCCCGGGATACCGACAGCCCGCCCTTGCGCCTGCATTTTCGACATACCGCAGATGGCTACATCCTGAGCATCAAAAACCCCGGTGAATACTACGACAAGCTCATCAGCCGGAGCTGGCTGGAAGTGTTGGGGGCCCAACATCCAAACACCCGAAACCCAACGCTTTTCAATCTCGTCGATCATCGACAAAATATTATTACGCGCAAAGACATCTCTTCTATCCACTCGCCTGTGTCGCTCATGACGACCAACAGAAAATATGTGGGTGGATTAAAGATACCGGGCTCGCCTTATATCTACCTCGCCAAGACAGAAGAGAAATCAAGGATAACGTTCATCTTGAGTATTCATTAAGGGCGTCGTAGGAGAACTCCGGTGGAGAGCAGCAATATTGCCGAAGCCACGCGCCTGATGGATGAGCACCTGGGCCATCTTGAGCAACAGCTGTCGATGGCCGCAGGTACCGGGGGCGTCAGACCAGGATGGCTTCGAAGCCGGCGCGAATTTTTTCCTCGGGCAGCTCGTCGGCTATGAACACGATCACGCTTTCCCGGACATCGCCTGGGGCCCACTCGGTGTCCCAGTCGAAACCGTAGAGTTTGAGCACGCCCTGGAACACCAATCGACGCGGTTCGCCGGCAATGTTCAGCACGCCTTTGTAGCGCAGCAATTGCTTGCCATGCGCCTCCAGCAACTCGTTCATGAACCCGCTGAGCCGGTCGATATCCAGCGCCTTGTCGGTGCGCAGCACCAGGCTGCTGATGCGATCAGCGCTGGTCGACGGTACGACCGGCCGCAAGCTGAACCCCGCGCCCATGTCGGCGTTCAGGTTGAAGCCGCGGATGTCGAGCAGTTCGGCCAGATCAATGTTGCCGTGCTCCACCACCCGGATCGGCGCCCGCCGGTTGATACGCGTCAGCCGCTCGCCCAAGGCCTGGACATGGGCCGCGTCCACCAGGTCGGTCTTGCTCAAGAGCAGGCGGTCGGCGAATCCGACCTGGGCCTGTGCGATGGCCTGGGTCAGGTGCAGCTCGGCGTGGGCGGCATCCACCAAGGTCAGGATACCGTCGAGGATATAACGCTCGCGCAAGTCCTCGTCGATGAAAAACGTCTGCGCCACCGGCGCCGGATCGGCCAGGCCGGTGCATTCGATCACCAGGCGGTCGAATGCGATCTCACCGCTGTCGAGCCGTTCGAGCAGCAGGTACAGGGCCTTGGTCAAGTCAGTGTGAATGGTGCAGCACACACAGCCATTGGCCAGGGTCATGACCTGCACCGGCTCGTCGCCCAGCAGCTGGGTATCGATACCGGCGTCGCTGAATTCATTCTCGATCACAGCGATTTTCAAACCATGCTCGGCCTTGAGCAGATGACGCAAAAGCGTGGTTTTGCCTGCGCCGAGGAAGCCACTGAGGATGGTGACCGGGATGGGAGAGGACAACGTGATTCTCCTGCTGCGAAATAAAAAGAAAGCACACAGTACAACTGTGGGAGCGGGCTTGCTCGCGAAAGCGATCTACCGGTCGACATCTTCGCCAACTGATCCACCGCCTTCGCGGGCAAGCCCGCTCCCACAGGGATTTGTGGTGGATGCAAATCCCGAGACTACAAAAAAACAATGTGGGAGCGAGCTTGCTCGCGAAAGCGATCTATCAGCCGACCTCTTCACTGACTGACCCACCGCCTTCGCGGGCAAGCCCGCTCCCACACAGGCTCACTCCCACACGGGTTAATTCAACCCGGACAGTGCCTCAACAACACTTCGGCCCGCCCTTGCCGCCGTAGCGGGCTTCCTGGCGTTCGCGGAAGAACGTTTCGTAGTCCATCAGCGGCTTGTCCGGATGCTTGGTCTGCATGTGCTCGACGTAGTTGTCGTAGTCGGGCATG